>CAYMFU010000019.1:0-91278 GCA_964389805.1 uncultured Roseivirgaceae bacterium
ATCAACCATTTCTTTATTACAGTTGATGGAGAATTTACTTTCAGGATCATATACATACGCTACTCCGCCACTCATCCCAGCAGCAAAGTTTCTTCCTGTCGGGCCGAGGATAACGGCATAACCTCCAGTCATATATTCACATCCATGATCACCTACACCCTCTACAACGGCTGTAACTCCTGAATTCCTGACACAAAAGCGTTCGCCAGCCATTCCTCTGATATAGGCCTCACCTGAAGTAGCACCATAAAATGCGACGTTCCCTATAATTATATTCTTTTTTGCCTCAAACTTGGCATTTCGGTCAGGGTAAATGATCAATTGAGCACCTGACAATCCTTTTCCAAAGTAATCATTTGCTTCGCCTTCAAGTTCAAACCGAATACCTTTTGTGCTGAAAGCCCCGAAACTTTGTCCAGCCGATCCTCTCAATTTGATATTAACGGTACCTTCAGGTAATCCAACGCTGCCAAATTTTTTGGAGATCTCATTGGACAACATGGCCCCTACTGCCCGATCTGTATTCCGGATATCAAATTCCGCAGATACAGGATCAGCATTCTCCAATGCCGGTCTCGAAACATCAATAAGCTTCAGGTCAAGGATGCGATCGAGTTCATGGTCCTGCTCCATCTGTTTGTAAAGACCTACGGTTTCCGGAGCATCAATTTTTGTTATAATCGGTTTAAGATCAAGGGTTTTCAATTTCCAGAAATCCAGGTCTTCTCTTACCCTGAGGATATCAGCCTGTCCTACCATTTCATTGATGGTCCTGAATCCAAGCCCAGCCATTATTTCTCTCAGTTCTTCAGCAAGAAATGTGAAGAAATTCACAACATGGTCTGGATTTCCGGAAAAAATTTTGCGTAATTCCGGTCTCTGTGTTGCTATCCCTACAGGACAGGTATTCATATGGCATTTCCTCATCAAGATACAGCCTACAACGACCAATGCGGCAGTAGACACGCCCCATTCTTCAGCACCCAAAAGTGTTGCGATGGCTAAGTCTCTGCCAGTACGCATCTGACCATCTACCTGCACTGTAATTCGACTTCTCAGTTCATTAAGGACAAGAGTTTGGTGTGTTTCTGACAAGCCAAGTTCCCAAGGCAATCCAGCATGCCGAATCGAACTCATGGGAGATGCCCCTGTACCTCCATCAAAACCACTGATCAATACTACATCGGCTTTACCTTTGGCTACGCCAGCTGCAATAGTTCCAACACCAATTTCAGAAACCAGCTTAACATTTATCCTGGCTTCTCTGTTGGCGTTCTTAAGATCGAATATCAATTGGGCCAGGTCTTCAATGGAATAGATATCGTGATGCGGTGGCGGAGATATCAGTCCTACACCTGGTGTTGAATTCCTCACACGGCCTATCCAATCATCTACTTTATGCCCCGGCAATTGTCCTCCTTCACCTGGTTTCGCTCCCTGAGCTATCTTGATCTGAAGTTCATTGGCATTGGTAAGGTAATTACTGGTCACACCAAATCGTCCGGATGCAACCTGCTTGATGGCAGACCGTTCCCAGTCTCCATTTTTCTTACGCTCGAATCGTATTTCATCTTCTCCTCCTTCGCCACTATTACTTTTTGCCCCTATCCGGTTCATGGCAATGGCCAGTGTAGAATGAGCTTCGTGAGAAATGGAACCAAATGACATAGCCCCTGTTGCAAATCGTTTGAATATCTCTTCCTTAGGTTCCACTTCCTCTATAGGAATAGGATCCCTTTCAGAAAACTGAAGAAGGCTTCTCAAGGTAATGGCTTTCTCTGATTGAATATTTACTTTTTCAGCGTACTGTTTATATATTTCATAATTGTCATTGCTGGTGGCCTGTTGTAAAAGGGCAATCGTATCCGGATTGAATAGATGTTCCTCTCCACGTCTCTTCCACTGGTATACACCACCGACCTCCAGGGTGTTCACCGGTATGGGTTTTTCAGGGAAGGCCAATCTATGCCGGACAAGAATTTCTTTAGAAATACCTTCAAGATCAAGGCCTTCAATTCTCGAAACAGTTCCGGTAAAATATTTATCAATGACAGTTTTACTCAAACCAATAGCTTCAAAAATCTGAGCACCATGGTAAGACTGAAGTGTCGATATCCCCATTTTAGAAAATATCTTCAATAAACCTCCGCCAATCGCTTTGATATAATTTTTTTCAGCTTCTTCAGGTATAAGTTCTTTACTGACAAGCTTGCTATCATGTATATTCCTTACGGTATCCAGTACAAGGTAAGGATTTACAGCATTGGCCCCATATCCAATTATGGTTGCATAATGATGGGTTTCCCAGATATCTCCAGACTCCACCACTATACCAGCCCTGACCCTTCTTCCATTTTCAACTAAATGATGATGGATTGCGCCTACTGCAAGCAAAGAAGGTATGGGAGCATTGTCCTTACCCGTTGCCCTGTCAGTAAGAATTAGAATATTGGCTCCATCATGAATAATCCCAAAATCGGCATCATCACATATCCTCCTGATGGCTCTTTCCAATCCCTTCTTTCCTTCCTTTGGATTGAATGTGATGTCAATACTGCCTACCCTGAAATTTGTATGTTTAATATGCCTTATTTTATTAAGCTCAGTATTGCTTATTACAGGCTGGGGTAGATATATCTGTTTTACATGAAGCGGTGTTTGAGATAGTATGTTCCAGGTCCTCCCCAGACTCGTATATAAAGACATGACGATACGTTCACGAAGGGGATCAATTGGTGGATTGCTGACCTGTGCGAACAACTGCTTGAAATAACTGGAAAGATGCTGGCTTTTGTGTGATAAAACAGCCAGAGGTATATCCGCACCCATTGAGCCAATAGGTTCTTTACCATCATCTATCATAGGGGCCAAAATCATTTTCAGATCTTCTGAAGTATAGCCAAATGCCCGTTGATTGTTTAGCAATGAGGCGGGATCATATGGATAGCTTTCCTCCTCAACTTCGGGAAGTTCATCTATTCCTATCTCATTATATTTTATCCACTCTTCAAACGGCTTCATGGAAATAATTTCTTCCTTCACTTCTTCATCGCTTACAATTCTTCCCTTTTCAAGGTCGGCTATGAACATTCTTCCCGGCTGAAGTCTTCCTTTAAGCACAACCTTTGATTGATCAACAGGAAGTGCACCGGCTTCTGAGGCCATTATTACAAGATCATCTTCTGTGAGGCAATACCTTGAAGGTCTTAAACCATTTCTATCCAGGGTAGCACCCACGATTTTTCCATCCGTAAAACATATAGATGCAGGACCGTCCCATGGTTCCATTAAGGCAGCATGATATTGATAAAACTCTTTTCTGGTCTGATCCATTTGATCATGCTCCTGCCAGGCTTCCGGAATAAGCATCATCATAACATGTGGTAGCGACCTTCCGCCCATAACCAACAATTCGATCACTGCATCAAGATTGGCGGAATCAGAATGAAAGGAATCACATATAGGAAGAAGCATTTGTATTTCTTCCTTTGTAAAAAGGGTAGATTCAAGCAGGGTCTGGTTGGAAAGCATCCAGTTGACATTACCCTTTATAGTATTGATCTCACCATTATGAGCAATATAACGGAATGGCTGTGCAAGTTTCCAGTTGGGAAAGGTATTGGTGGAAAACCTTGAATGGATCAATGCAAATGCTGACAGAACATTCGGGTCCATCAGGTCAGTAAAATAAGATTCCAGTTGAAATGTAGTAAGTTGTCCTTTATACGAAATGGTCTTACTTGAAAATGTAGGAATATAGAAAAATCCATCATTCCCCTTTACATTTCTTCCAATGGTATGAGTTGTATGTCGTCTTAAAACATATAATTTCCTTTCGAAAACTTCCGGGTCATCACAAAATTCCTCATGTGTTACGAATAACTGTTCAATTTGAGGTTCTAACGATAAAGCTGTTTTGCCAACGCCATCACTATTAATAGGAACCATACGGTAACCCAATAACTTAAAACCCAACTTCCTGATATTTATATTGAGAATGGTTCTGCATTCTTCTCTCATGGTTTCATCTTTTGGGAAGAACACCATTCCAACTCCATATTTACCCTGTTCAGGTAATTCAATGTTAATTTTTGCACATTCCTTTTCGAAGAATTCATGTGGTATCTGGACCAGGATGCCTGCTCCGTCTCCAGTCTCCGGTTCACAACCACAACCACCTCGATGCTCCATGTTCCTCAGCATGATCAGCGAGTCCTCAACCAGTTTATGAGTTCTCTTTGCTTTAAGATTGGCTAGAAAACCAATGCCACAAGCATCATGTTCCATACTTGGTTCATACAGTCCTTTTCTCTTCTGTATTGTCATTTATTTGAAATTTTATAAAAAATTATCTCCACCAAATACCTGTAAAAACAAACTATTATTGCCTACAGGTCTATTCCTAACAGAATATTATTTTGAATTGGCCGGAATGCTTGCAATAAAATATTGCTTTCCGGGTAAAAACTTGCAAAATCGCAATTTTTCAGAGTAAAAGCAATCAAAAATACAAAATTCTGCTGATTTATTGAATTGTAGTTAAAAAAAATATTAATCAGTTAAATCTATATCATTCAAAAAATATCAATAAAAAGCTTACATCTTTTCCCTGGATAAAACCCGGTATATATTTTTGATAAGACTGTCAATTTCCCTCTTTCTCACGATTAAGGGAGGCAAAAGCCTGATTGTTTTTTCGGCAGTACAGTTCACCAGAAATCCTCTTTCCAGCAATTTTATCATAATTGGTCTGCAGGGTACCTCAAGTTCAATGCCAACCATTAGTCCCATTCCCCTAACCTCTTTTATAATAGGTAATTTCCTGGCTATTTTTTCCAGCCTGCTTAAAAGATACATGCCCTGCTTTTGTGCGTTTTCAATGAGTTCCTTATTTATTATGGTTGTAACGACAGTTTCAGCTACGCTGCATGCAAGGGGATTCCCTCCAAAGGTCGTACCATGGTCTCCATAGGAAAAACCCCTGGATACCTCATCAGTAGTCAATACTCCGCCAATTGGAAAACCCCCACCAAGTGCCTTGGCAACTGTTATTATATCGGGTTTTACTCCATAATGCATATAACCAAACAAATTACCGGTTCGCCCGAAACCAGTTTGGATCTCATCAAAAATCAGCAGGACATCATTCTCTTTACAGTGCTGATGGAGTGCAGTAATAAAATCCTTCTCAGCAGGAATAACCCCTCCTTCTCCCTGAACCGCTTCAACAAATACGGCTATTGTTTCTTTATTTATATTCTCTTTTACAGCCTTCAGATCGTTAAATGGCAATTTCAGGAATCCTTCCGGTAAAGGTCCAAAACCTTTTTGCAATTTTTCCGAACTCATAGTAATGGAAGCAATTGACCGTCCGTGAAAAGCTCCAGTAAAAGAGACAATGGGGCCTTTTTTCCCTTTTTGATTCCCAATCTTTCGGGCAAGTTTAATGGCGGCTTCATTTGCCTCCAATCCTGAATTACAAAAGAAAACCCTTTCAAATCCGCTCAGGCCACAAAGAAGCTTGGCCAGGCGTGCCTGGGGAACAGTATAGTATATATTCGAGGTATGAATTAATCTTTGAGATTGGCTTCGAATAGCCTTGATAATAGCTGGATGGCTATGCCCCAGCGCATTGACTGCAATTCCTGATAGAAAATCCAGATATTTATCTCCTTTTGAGTCCCATACGTATATGCCTTTACCCTTTACGAGTGTGACGGGTAATCGACGGTATAAGTCAAAATGATAGGACTTTTCCAACTCTTGTGTTGAATCCATAAGGCAAAATATTTATCCAATTCTAAAAGTTAGCCAGTCGGCTACAATGTTTAATCCTTCCCTTAAGTATGCATCTTCAACTTCACTTTCTTCAAAAATTACTTCATCGGTCTCACCTTCCCGAAGTGTTCCATATAATTCTTCTCTATCTGCATTCAGTTGCTCGAGTTCTTCCTGCTTATTTTTTCTTTTTTCCATGTTCAAACTTAACTCCGCAAGTTCCTGCATTTTCTTAAAGTCTTCATTTTGATTAATCAACTCGATAAGATAGGGATCCTCCTTCAATCGTTTTTCATGTTCCCTTGCCAGTTTACGAATGATTTGATCATCAATGGAATTCATAGTTTTGAATTTCGATGATTTGATCTGGTCCCATGGAAGGGCACTGGGAAGGGCACTTTCACCAAATTCCTCAGCACTGAATCTTGAGGGTAATTCAACATCCGGAGTGACACCTTTATTCTGAGTACTGCTTCCTGTTACCCTGTAAAACTTTGCTATGGTCATTTTGACCTGACCGGGTTTTTCTTCCCATGACGGCAGAAACCGGTCAATATCCAAAAGGTTTTGAACTGTCCCTTTACCATAGGATTGTTCCCCTATGACTACACCTCTTCTATAATCCTGGATAGCCCCTGAAAATATTTCAGATGCGGAAGCTGAAAACCGGTTGATCAAAACTCCAAGAGGGCCATCGTAATACAATTTGTCATCTTCATCTTCCTGTACCTCTACCTTGCCGGTAGTATTTTTTATCTGTACTATCGGTCCATCTGGAATAAACAGACCGGTAAGTTCAATGGCTTCTGCTAGCGAACCGCCACCATTATTTCTTAAATCGAGCAAGATGGCATCAATGCTATCATTTTCTAAATTGGTCAGTAATCTTTTTACGTCCTTTGTAGTGCTTTTATAGTCAGGATCTCCCCGTCTGACTCCTTCAAAATCAAGGTAAAATGAAGGTATTGTAATCACTCCAATACGGTAGGGCTTGCTTCCCCGGTAGATGGTCATAACCTCTTCTGTAGGAGCGGCTTCTTCAATCTTTATCTTATCTCTCACAAGGGAAATTTCTACCGGTTTTGCTGCTTGTCCATCTTCACCTTTCAAAATCTTCAGACGTATTGTTGATCCCTTGGGGCCGCGAATGATCTTAACCGCTTCGTCCAGTCTCCAACCAATAATATCAACCCATTCTCCGTCATCCCCCTGAGCAACACCCACGATCCGATCGTCTTTCACAATAAGTTTGCTTTTAAATGCAGGCCCACCTGGTAATATTTTAGCGACTTTGGTATATTCATTATCAGATTGTAAGCTGGCGCCAATTCCCTCCAGACTCTGACTCATCCCAATCATAAAGTTGTCATAAGTTATTGGCAGGAAATAATTTGTATGCGGATCAAAGACTTCAGAAATTGAATTCATATAAATCTGAAAAACATCATCGCTTTTTAATTTTACCAGCCAATTGAGGAGATTTTCATACCTCTTAGTAAGGTTTTCATCAACTTTATCTTCTTCTGTATCGTTTAGAATCCTGGTCAGTTTTTCATTTTTAACATATTTTCTCCAGTATTTATCCAACTCTTCATTGTTCTTGGCCCAGTCTGTGTTCTTGCGATCAATTACGATCACATCATTCTTGGCATAATCAAAATCTTCCTGAATTAATTGAATTGCATATTCATTCCTTGTTTTATATCTGGCTTGAAATACATTATAAATTTCAAAAGCTGCACTAAGATCGCCGGCCCGCAGATCATCATCCATGCTGTATCTGTATTTCTGAAACTTATCGATATCTTCCTGGAGGAAGTAGATCTTATTTGGATCAAAACCATTTACATAATTATCGAAGATGACGGATGATAATGAATCATTGATCTGTATTTTCCTGAAATGATATTTTTCAAGAATTGTGGATACAACCATGCTGACCTTTTTCTGATGATCAGTTGGCATTAATATTCCTGAATCATTATCATTCGTGTGACTGCTTGTGACAATCGATATTAACAGAACCACCAATGGCAGTATTAATCGTCTCATTTTATAATTATTCATTCTGTAAAAGAAATTTATCCTTGAATTTAAACGAATATATGCTTCTATTGATATAACAAATGTTATAATTGTTACTATAATCAACAAAAATGCCAGATTTTTTTGACAATTCAGGAAAATGGATGTAAAAATGCTCAATAGTGCACTGGGAAATGCTGACCTGATCCTGGTCGATCAGATCCTAAAGAACCGATTCCACAAACAGATGAGGATACTGGATGCCGGATGCGGGGAAGGGCGCAATATGGTTTATTTCATTAAAAATGATTTCAGGATTTACGGTATTGATGCCAATGTAGATGCCGTAAAATTAGCTAAATTATATTGCAGGTCATTGAACAATACTTTCGAGGTTGAGAACATTCAAAATTTTGCCATTGAACAAAATCCGTTTCCCGATCACTTTTTCGATGCCATCATCTGCCTAAATGTCTTACACTCAGCCAAAAACCAGAATGATTTTTTTCATTGGTTCGGTCAATTGATCAGAATGCTTAATTCCGGAGGGTTTCTACTACTTTCACTGCAAAGTCAAATTGGGGTAAGCCAGAATCATCAACAAGATGATCCTAAAGGTAGAAATAATATGGGAAATGAAATTTTCTACCTTCTAACAGAGAATGTACTCCAAGAGATCCTTAAACTTGACAATCTAAAGACTATAGAAAATACAAAGACTATATTGATTGATAATAAAAAAAGCCACACTTATCTTTTCCTGGAAAGGTCTGATTAATTTTCAGTCATATGATGGTGGTGCTCTTTTTTCAATTCATCCAGGATCATTAAGGCAATTTCTTCCTTTTTATTCAATATTCTTGGATCTTTTTCAATAGAACAAATCGAAGGATTTGTGCCACACTGAAATGCTTCCAGGTAATACTCTCCGGTAGACTCCCAAAGAATATCTGATAACGGGGCCTGGTCATCTTCTTTAAATTGAACGGAAGTAAGGGTAATCTCTTTTAGTTCCTCAAAATTTTTAACTCTTAAAAAAATCTGTATACTTTTCATACTTCATCTTTTACTCCAACAAAAGATAGTATTTGTATCATATATTATTTTTAATTTACAATTAATTATTATTTGAAGCAACATAATCAGTCTACTTAATTTTTTAGAAAATATGAATTCAAAAAGAATAGCTCTTGTGGCCCATGATCATAAAAAAAAGGCCATGTTAAGCTGGGCAGAAACGAACAAAGAGAAACTTCAAGCCCACACACTATATGCTACCGGAACAACGGGGAAAATATTGGAAAAGGCTCTTAATATGAAAATTGCAAAGCTGAAAAGTGGCCCACTTGGTGGAGATCAGCAGATAGGGGCACTCATCGCTGACCAGAAAATTGATATTCTGTTTTTCTTCTGGGATCCTCTTGAACCACAACCTCATGACCCGGATGTGAAAGCCTTGCTTCGACTGGCTGTTGTATGGAATATCCCGGTAGCGAGCAATATCGCTTCAGCTGATTTCTTAATTAATTCCCCCCTTTTTGAAGGAAGTTACATTCGTGAGGTTCCAAATTTTACGGATTATTTGAACCGGCCAACCTAATGTATAACCTGAGGGGGAATGATTATTACATTCTAATATAAGATCCTGTATACGGGGTATTGTCTATACGATTTTTCAAAGTACTCCGAACGCTTGTATATATAATCTAACTGCGCCCTGGAATTGTTTCCAAAATTCTTATCCAGGCGCCTTTTTTCATCCAGGGAATCTTTTAACCATGGATTTTCACTTAGGATCCTCTCAGCTGTATCTTCAAATATATAATCCGAAAAATATTCTTTCTGTTGAAGGATCGGATCAAAAAAATTCCATTTAAAAAATGAATCTTCCCCTTGCGGCTCAAGGGATTCAATTATATACCGCATGCCCCTTTGTGTAACAGGCACATAATAATCGCCCTTCTTTACCTTAACCTGCATTACTACCGGTTTCAAAATGGTGCCGTAATGAGGGTAATGTCCTTCGTAAGGACTTTGATAGGTCTTGAAGTCTTCAATGTAATAGGTTTCTACGGTAAGGAGGGTGTCTGCCAGGTACCTGCTGAAAGTAATATTATTTACTTCGAGATGTTTTATTACCTTATCCCATGCCTGACTGATCACGTATGCTTTGGGAACCGTAATTGACTTGTTTACAAGCAGTTTATTATAATAAGGGATTTTGATCTCATAGGGATGTTCGCGATCGTACTTCAGGCGCTTCCCGCCTGTCACCTTACTATCAATTGTACTGGCCTGATACCCTTTAAAAAGAATTGTGTCTGATTCTGTATGGTCTTGATCCCAGCCTAATACATATTTATCTGCCTCCATAATATTTGCCCGGTCTATTTCCCGAATTGATCTGATGAGGTCCTTATTGGCTACTCCATTCTCCAGTATTGAAATAAGAAACTGATAGGTAACCTGTACTCTTTCCTTAAATGATTTTAGCATATGGGCTTCTGACATATAGCCAATAGTCTGAAACAGTGCAGTATATCCGGTAGAAAACCTGGGATAATCAAAGAATTGCCCATATCCTTTATCTGGAGTCTTGCCATAAATATTTACAAAAGGGCTCATCTCATATCCATTCTTTTTCATGGATTCAAATAAAGAAGGCGTGAATTTCTCTTTCATGAACTGTCCAAGCTTTCCTCCCATTTTCTGGGGATGTGTATCCAGGCAAGTCATTATATATTGATAATCCGCTCCATTGGATGTATGTGTATCAACAAATATTTCCGGATCGAAGCGTTGAAAATATTCCACAAATGAAATGGTATTTTTTGCGTCCATCTTGATAAAGTCCCTGTTCAGATCCAGATTTTTTGCATTTCCCCGGAAGCCATAAGCCTCGGGACCATTTTGATTGGCGCGACTGAATGATCCTCTCATTAGTCCACCTCCTACATTATAGAATGGAATTATCGCCAGGCTAATTGTTCCTGAGATCTCACCCAAAATTTTTCCAGAGGCAAGATCACGAACCAGCATCATGGAGGCATCCACCCCGGCAGGTTCACCAGGATGGATTGCATTTAGTATTAAAATCTTTATTTTATTTTTGGTTGGAGATTCTGTCCTCCCGTTAAAGTTGAATGCGACAACATGTAAAGGATATCCACTATCCGTCTTTCCAATTTCCTCGATTTGTATCAATCGATTTTGGTCGGCTAAAGACTTGTAATATTCGATGCATTCAAAGTAAGTAGAAGTTGCACGCCCTTCCGATTTTTCAAAGGGTGTAATATTCTTTTTCTGTGCAAAGGAATATAGTGCAAGGAGCCACAGCACCGTAGAAATCAGAATAGGTTTAATCCAAGTCATTTCAATAATCCGCTTGTACTTTGAATTCCGGAGATTAGTATGCTGGTCAGGTTTTCTCGATCCATTTGGTATCCTCAAACACAGGTGCATTCTTTATTGTATTAATAATATTTTCAGGATCTTTACTTGACAAGAGTATATCACGGTTATTTTTCTTTAGGAAACCTGCTGCAACCATATTATCAAGCATGTCAAGGAATTGATCATAGAAGCCGTTTATGTTCAATAAGCCAATTGGTTTCCTGATTAGTTTCAATTGGATCCAGGTCAGTATTTCCCCCATCTCTTCAAGTGTCCCGAAACCACCAGGCAAGGCCAGAAAACCATCAGAGATTTCTGCCATTTTTTGTTTCCTTTCGTGCATTGATTCCACGATTATTAATTCAGTTACGTTGTCATGGCCTACCTCGAGATCATAAAGGAATCTTGGAATGACGCCAATGACTTTTCCATTCATGGATAGGATCTTGTCGGCCAGTACACCCATGATCCCTATACTTCCACCCCCATATACCATTGTAAGACCTTCATTTACAATAATCTCAGCGAGTTCCAATGCGGAATTTTCATAAACAGGATCATTCCCTTTGCTTGAACCACAAAATATGCATAAATGCTTCATTGTGTCAGATGTTTTTATATTTAAAATACTGCTTCAAAATAGCTTTTATCTTTCTTATAAAAAAAATTTACGGATATTTACTGACAAAATTTTTATTATGGAATGGTATGAGGTTTTGCTTATTATCTCAGTAGGATTTATTGCAGGTTTCCTGAATACCATAGCTGGTGGCGGATCCTTAATTACTTTACCCATTCTAATATTTCTTGGTTTGCCTCCTGCCGTTGCGAATGGTACCAACAGGATCGCAATTTTCTCTCAAAACATTTTTGGAGTACTTGGCTTTAAATCAAAAGGGGTATCTGATTTTCCTTATAGCATTTCTCTCGGGATATCAGCTTTTATCGGGGCTATAATTGGAGCCAGGATTGCGGTGGATATACCAGGAGATTTATTTAATAAAATACTGGCTGTATTAATTGTCATTATCGTCTTATTCCCTATTCTAAATAGGAAACCAAAAGATACCGGTAAGGTCATTGAAAGGACTGGAATAAAATATCGGATTATTGGGATAATTGCGTTTTTCTTCGTTGGCATCTATGGGGGATTTATCCAGGCAGGAGTAGGTTTTATCATAATCGCAGCACTTACGATAATTAACAGGTTTAGCCTTGTCAAAACCAACAGTATTAAGGTTTTTGTTGTTCTGATATACACAATTTCAGCGCTTTTTATTTTTATCATCGAAGGAAAGGTTCATTGGGGTTATGGTCTCACCCTGGCCGTAGGCAACTCATCCGGTAGTTGGATAGCCAGCCGCCTATCCGTGAGAAAGGGAGATAACTGGGTGAAATGGTTCATAGTTGTAACAGTAGTAGCTCTTGCAGTTAAACTTTGGTTATTTTAAAACAAGCTTTTACAATTAAATGAAAAAGCTCTATAAATTGATTTACTTTGTGCTGCGAAAATATATAGATTGATTTTTTTGAAAATAAAATAATTAATTCGCAAAATTTGTTTAATAACCTAAGCACTAAATAAAAAGACTAGAATCATGAATGTCAGGGGGAAAATATTTGAGATCTATGATGTAAGCAAGGTAAGCGAATCATTCCGCAAGCGGGAGTTCGTAATAGAATTCAAGGAAAATCCGCAATATCCCGAATACCTGAAATTTGAACTGATACAGGATAAATGCGATCTTCTCAACAACTTTAAAGTGGGTAGTTTTGTAGAGGTTTATTTTAATTTAAAAGGAAGGTCATGGACTAATCCGAAAGGGGAGAAAGTATATTTTAACTCTTTGCAAGCCTGGCGCCTTGAGCCAATAGAGGGGAGTAACGAAGCACAGCCTGAATATCAGCCCCCAATGGGTGATGACCTGGCTTCATTTACCGAAGAGGATGAGTTGCCTTTCTAATCTCAGATAAAAAGGATTTTTTACGCTGCTCTATCTTTTCAATATATACCAAAGGGTTTTATGCTGGGCACCGATCAATATAGTTCGCTTTCTCCAGGACCTGTATACAGGTATTTCTTCGATAACTTTCCCGGAAGGATCAAGGGCAAAGGCCTTAAACGGATCAGTTTTTTCTATAGAAATCCTGGCAGGAATCCCTTCCGCAACTGTGGGGGATTCCCCCCAATCAGAACCGACAGTCTTAAAATTCTCATCCCATCCCATATTCGTATTTTCAACCCTGCCCGCTGCAACCAGTAATACTTTTGACGATTTCTCTACTGGCGTTCCATCTAAAGATGTTAGTACAATGGTTGCCCAGTTATACGGTGTTGTATCCATAGCCACAGTAACATTCCCCAGGGATATCTCCTTGCCACCGATATATCCAACAGCAGCTTTTACCATTTCACTATTGATCGTAAATACAGATTCTACAGAATCCACGTTATTCCAGTAAAGCTCACCCGTCTCACTAATCCATGCCCCATCAGGTTCAGCTATGGGTTCTGAAAGTCCTACATCAGTACCCTGAATGTTCACCTCCATAGGATGTAATAGGGTTAAGGCTTTTGGAGCTCCGGCTTTTTCCCAGATATAATTCATGTTTGATCCATGCAATCGTAATTGATGACCTGATTCTACCAGTTCATCCAGCAGATTATCTTTTGATAAATTTAGGTAAACCCGATGATCTCCAGGTTTAACTCCATTCATCCTGAAGATTGTGGATCCCACTGGAATAAAGATCTGTTTCAAGGGATGACCGGCACTGGAAAAAAAGCCTGTTATCTGTCCTTTGTCCCATGGGCCATTAAATGTAAAATGATATATCCCATCCCAATCCTGAAAAGATGCAACAGCATTAAGCATGGGATACATTTCAGCACAATAATAATTTGGTGCCGGATGATCATATTCGCTGATCGTTAATGGCATGCCAGCCACCCTGTGCTGTCCAAACCTGGCAAGGGTTCCCGCTTTTTTATCTGATACCATGGATGAATTCCTGATTAACCAGTCCGTCCTTGACCAACTGGTACCTGGGAACCTGGGATGTTCCCAATAGGCATGCATATCCATGAAATCAGAATAGGTTGCTTCCCTGAATACTCCTGCAATCCCGCTATAGGATCCCTGAGAGTCAGCTATTAATGATTGTGCATTAAGGTCGTTCCTGACATATCCAATCAGTTCAGATGCATAACTCATTTCCGTATCTAGCAGAAATTTCCAGAACAATTTCTTCTGCTCCTGTGTTGTTTTATCTTCATATCCTTCGATAATTGTAAAAAGATCGGGCATTTCCTCGCCTGTTGCATTTGAACTAAGCCAGCCATTCCATTGGTTTAACAAAGATGTCCTGTGATCACCTTTAAGCTGGACTAGTTGTTTCCAGTTAGAAAGCAGGGAATTTTCATTGTTTATTTCAATGAAGGCAACAGCCGGTTCTTCTAGGTAATTAGTTCCAGTGTAAGGATTTACATGCGTCAGAAGATCGCGGGCATAATCTTTCTGCATATCGATATAAGGCCTGTAAAAATGATCTAAGGTCTTACCAAATCTGAACTGACTTACTTCAGTTTCCATTCCCGGATAGTTCCTGGATACATGAAGGTTTATATTTGTATAAACGCCATGCAGTTTCAACTGGTATATCAGCCAATCCAGCTTATCTACCTGATCCATATCGAAATTCACCATAGATTCATCCCATATTCCAGCGGGCGATTGTCGCATATCCATATGATGAAACCTCACGACATTCATACCCATCTTACTCAATTGTGCTGCTATCTTTTGAGCAACATCCTTTTCCGGGAAACATGAACTGAATGTTAAGTTGGTACCAAAAAACCGGATATTTTTGCCCGTCCCATCAATGAAATGTCCATTTTGAACTTTTACAAAACCATGTTTTCCAGCCTCTCCGGGATTGAGAAAAGATAAACTGATCTCATTTCCTGCAGTATCCAGATCCTTAACTACAAACTCAAACCAGCCATACTCTGGGATTTGTTCCGGATATGGATCACAGGAGAATACTATAACTGTTAAAAACCCAAACATAAAGGTTCGGCCAATGCAAAACGCATTAAAAAATATACCTCTCATTTTTTTATTGTTTTATCTAAAAATCTTTTATACTGGAAAACATAGCCAGAATATTTTCTACTGGTACTTCAGGTAAAATATTATGGACTTGCTGGAAGACAAATCCGCCTTCAGGAGATAATATTTCCAACTGTTTGTTCACATGATCATATACTTCCTCCGGGCTCCCCTCAGGTAAAACATGCTGTGTATCACATCCCCCACCCCAGAATACGATTTCTTTCCCAAAATCTTTTTTCAGTTGTTCGGCTTCCATGCCCCGCGCTGTTATCTGTACTGGATTTATGGTGTCGAGTCCGGCATCTATCAGGTCAGGTAGCAATTCCCGAACGCCACCACAGCAGTGCAACATAACTTTTACGTCAGCTAATTCTTTTGCTTTAGCCCACATGATCTTATGCCTTGGTTTAAAATATTCCCTGTACATTTCAGGTGACATCTGTGGTCCTGACTGCATGCCAAGATCATCTCCAAAAAGGATAATATCAATATTATTTCCAACGGCTCCAAGGAACCTTTCAAGATTGTCCAGATGTATTTCCAGAAGTCTGTCGAGAAAATCATGTATAGCTGGCGGGTCCATAGCCAGCATTAACAGAAACTGATCATTCCTGTATAACATTTGGCCGGTCTCTAACAAGTTACCCCCAAATAAACCAATAATAGCCCGGTCAGTAGATTTGCGAAGCCTTGCTGCTGACTCTTTAAGTAGTTTTTCTCCTTCCTCACCGTCTGTCAGCGGGCCAGGGGGTGAAACCACAGTATGCCACATCGACTCATCCATAGCAGCATGGATATCACTTCTGTCAGATCCTTCATCATAAAACGGATACCATAACTGTTCAAAAAACTGAGCCCTATCAGGCATTTGAGCTATTATCCGGCCAGTTTTACTTCTAATGATCCATCTTTTCTCTTCCCGTTCAGGATTTACCCATTTGGGAAGAAAACAATCCGTGCCATCAGGTAAAATCCAGGATCTCCAATCTTTATCCTCTGTTGCAAAGGCTCTTCCAAGTTCAATGGTATCAATGCCCAGAATATCCAGGACATCATTATCCAGAACAGCCAATTGCTGGACAGGATCATAGATCCTCACCGGCGCGGGTTTTAAGCCAAGTGCCTTTCTTAATTTCGGATATATCGAAGCAGAAAGTCCGGAGGAGCGGTGTCCCGATAAATCCACAGGTACCCGGTCAGATGATTTAAATTCAAACGCTTTTAATACCCGTTCGCGTGATGTCATTTTTTTTGCTTGTTCCATGAGACTTTTAAAAAATGAACAGAATTAGGCTTAAATAAAACCTTACCATTTATATCATTAAGATGTTCGTCAAGGACATTTACCTCAGTCCAGTTAGAATCAGGATAGAGGTTAAAAAACAGATCCGGATCGAATTCTGTTTCTTTACCAGAAATTTCCCGCAGTTGAAAAACGATACCTGTCCCCTTAGCAGAAGGTATGGCATTAACCACCAAAAGATCAGTATCATCATATCCGAGAATGCTGGAGTATCCTATTTCTTCCTTGTTTTCCCCTTCCGGAAAAACTCTTCCAACCAAAGGGTTCCTGGATTGCCATCCGAAGGTTGTGGCCTTCAAAATACCGGGATCATCTGTTGAGGTTAAAAAATATCGCCATGTCAAGTTGCCTTCCTGGCTTGCCCTAAAATTAGTTGTCCAATAATTGTTAAGTACCCAGGAATAAATATGATTGGTTTCAGGATTATGATCGTAACTGAAATTCCCCAGGTTCATTCCCCCCAGGTGAAACAAGGGGATTTCGGGACTGACAAGTATTATTTGTCCTCCTTCAGATCTTATAGTAACAAAATTCTGCACTGTGTTCCAATCAGAAGCTGTTCCTGCGAGCTGGTCCTTGCCTGGCCTGACAACTCCTCCTTGTGCTTCGAAAATAATTTCCCCATTATCCTCCTTGAATGGAAAACCAACATACAGGGCTTCCGGCTCAGTAACTGCATTTTTAATGAGGGAGTAAGTCAATTCTATCAGTGGCTCGGTATTATAGAACCTGTATTCAATATTTACTGGTCCGCTTGAACATCCTTCCAGGAGGCCTTTTACCTTGATAGCAGTCCAGATAGGGCCCTTTTCAATATCACTGAAAGATACATTCGCAAGACTTGTTCGCTCAGGTTCTTCATGCAGGGTAAACAATTCCAATTGACGCCGGTTTTTTAATCTTTCATATATTAATTGTCCGGGTTTCCAGTCTGATTTTAAATCTGCCAATTCTTTTTTCCTGGCTTTATCAAATAAGGAACTGAAACCCCCTGTTTCAGGATCAAGAGTTATTGACCAGAAATCATTTTCAAATTTTCCTTGAAATGGTTCAGTTTTTTTGGATACTTTTTTGCCATCCTGATTTTTAATGATCAGTGATTTGTAACCCATTGATGGAACATCCTCTACCCATAACACCCAATATGTACCATCCGACCGGCTGGATACAGATTGTACTTGAACAGGATTGCCCTCCTGATCGTTTATCGAAAAGGTTGAACCAGGTTCAAGGATCTCATGATCGATATACACTTCGACCAATCCTGACCTGGTTTGATTTAAAGTATTAAATACAGTTATTGAAGGGTCTGAATACCTCGGAATATGTTCCTGTAGCAATCCAAATGCTTCTTCTCTCAATATCCTCGAATGCTTTAATGCCTCCCAGGCATAGGAAGACTTCTCAGCCCATTGAACCATACTGTTCTCTGAATAAGGATCTGAAATACTTTCAGCTGCACCGAAAGTATGTTCATCGTAAAATAAAATATTTCTATAGATTTGATCTATATCCATATGAATCCTTGGATTTAATTCCTGGCCAAAGGCAGTGCCCATCGCCAATAAGCCGGTTGTTACATTCATTTCCGTCTGGGCTTCACGGATCGCAGCGGTTTCCCTTGCTGCCGATCCAAAACCATCCGTCCACCAGTCCGGCCATGCTTTTTGATAGGTCTCCAGTTCATTCCTATGGTGGGTGTCAATATATTCCATAAACTCACTGGCGGTTGCACTTCTTAACCTGGGCCATATAAATTGTTCATTCCATTCTTTGATTACCCTATTGGGGGTCAGGGCAGGAGGAGAATTATCTGTAACATATCCGGAATATTGTAAAGCCAGGTGATCGAAAGGGTAATTTTTCTCTTCAAGCATTGTCAGATAGTTCAGAAGGTTGAATTTGAAATTATCTATATCACCTGTATGAAGAAGTAATGCATTCCCATGCATATAATGCTCTCCCCGGAAGGCCAGCATTTTTTTACCCGATGGAGATTGCCACCAGAAAGAGGTTGGCTTATCAAAAGGTATAAGTGCACGATGCCCATGTTCACCCATTATCAGGTATTTCACTCCTGCATCAGGCAAGTAATCAGCCATACACCAGCCTATGCCATTCACATCATCCTGCATAACTGTTTTTACTTCGATCCCGGACTCATGAAAAAGCTTTAGAGGCTTTAACAAATTCTTCAGACTTGTCTCATCTGCAATCTCAGACATATTAAATAGCATCCCGGTTACCTCGATTCTACCTTCTTCAATTCTATTCAAAAGTCTTTTGATTTTACTTTCAGGTCTTTTAAGCAGGTATTGTTCAACCGCCCAGGCAGATTCGCAAGTCCACCGGAATTTGGCATCATCGGGATAATCATCCGTCAGGTCACAATAATCCAGAGCATAATCAATAAACCTCAGGTGTTCTGGCAAAATCTCACTTTGTGGTCTGGTATATCCGATATCAGTGTGTGTATGTTGAACAAAATATATGGTCCATGGCCTGATTGGTTCTATTTTGCATGTTTTCCTAATAACTGGATCATCCCCGATCTTTATATTCACTGGCAAATCCGTTTCTTTATTCGTTTCAGGAACAAAATATTGAAAAGCATTGTATCCTGGTTCCGCATTAAAATAAGCTTCCTCCACCTGGTCATCAATTTTGATGGAAACCTCTCTTGTATCCTCCAGGTTTACGAGTTCAACAAGGACAGCCTGCTGCTTATTACCGTTTCTTTTAATTAATATATTTTGGGGCCGGATTGAAAGCTCGTTTTCAATTTGATATTTGAAGGTCATATACCATATATTACTTCCACCAGATTCACCTTTAGCCTGAAACAAAACAGGTTTTCCGGGTTCAGCCAAAATAGAGGGCATGGTGAATATCGCGTAGCCCATAACATCCTTGTTTCTGTCTATCTTTGTAGTACGAAATCTTAATGAAGAGCCCTCTTTTCCTTTAATCGTAATATCGTTCTTTTCCGCTATCAGAGGATTAGTAAAATTCACCAGGTCTTTCCCATTAGCAGACAAAACAAAACGGTGCTGGTCCGAAGAAGCATCCATCCCAAACATCCATACAAAGGAGATGTTTTGCTGATCCAGGTTTTCGGGTACAATTGATGACTCCCACTGGATAAAGTTTGTCGAATCCTGTGAACGAATTAATAATGCTTCTTTAGCCCTTGGATCAGGAGCTTGATATGAAATTTCATCTCCTGATATCTTTTTACTGAATCCGTTTAGAAATTTACCATTTCGGGCAAAGTTATAATCGACTGTTACAACCAGGATAAATAAACTTATAATAAGAAGACGAAAAAATTGCATACACATATTGAAAAATAAAATTGGACAAAAACCATTGTTTTGTCTAAGTTAATAAAAATATCACATTCGACGAATAAATGGCCAGGTCTAAAACAAATCCATCGATTTTATGGGAAATGATTGTTTTACAATCGTATTTTTTTAATTTTTAGACATAAAATCCATTTTTTCATCATCTAATACAATAAAAATAGTGAGCACAATCCAGGAAAACACAACCCGTCGTATACTTTCAATAGATATTTTCAGGGGCTTAACGATCCTGGTTATGATTTTCGTTAACGATCTTGCTGGAATAAAAGGATTGCCCTGGTGGAACTATCACATCCCACCCGGAGAACAGGGATTGACATACGTGGATGTAGTATTTCCAGCTTTCCTGTTTATAGTAGGAATGGCCATTCCTCTAGCTATAGAAAAAAGAGAGGCAAAAGGTGATTCTATTCTGATAATATTATATCATATCGTAATCCGTTCATTAAGCCTTGTAGTACTTGGATTGTTGATTATGAATGGAAGGGACATGGATCCCGCGTCCACAGGCATCAGTTACACAGCCTGGAATGTACTCATGTTTATCGGGGTAATCCTTTTATGGAATAATTATCCAAAAACCAATAAGAAGTCTGAACACATATTCAGCATTTTAAAATGGAGCGGTTTGATTATCCTTCTAATCCTTTTATTTATCTATCGTAGAGATGTTGATGGAGAGATCCTCTGGATAAATAAAAAGAACTGGTCGATCTTAGGGGCTATAGGGTGGGCATATTTATCGGTTTGTATATTGTTTCTTGTTTTAAAAGGAAAATTCAAGTTCCTGGCTATATCATTGATATTATTGGTTGCGCTCAATGTAATGACAAAAGCTGGATGGGCTGATTTTATCCGGTACATCCCGAAAATTTTATGGCCATTCGGAAGTGGTTCACTAGCTTCCATAACCATGGCCGGTCTGTTGCTTTCTATGATATTCATTAAAAATGATATCACATCAACATTAAAACTAAAAATAACTTGGGGAATCGGTTATGCAATAATACTTTTTCTGGCGGGTTGGTTATTGTTGCCCTTTGGCCTGGCAAAAATAGGAAGCACCCCAAGTTACACACTATTTTCATCAGGTATATGCATACTTCTGTTTATTCTAATGTATGTAGTGGTTGACATTAAAGGCCATTCAAGGTGGGCATCGTTTTTGAAGCCTGCTGGTTCAAATCCGCTATTAACTTACATATTACCCGATATTTATTATGCCATTTTGGGTTTAACTCATGCTAATATCATCAATCCGGAAGGCTGGCCCGGGGTGCTGAGGGCGTTGATATTTTCGTTGTTCATTCTGGCTATTTCGGCATTAATGACCCGGCTAAAGATCAGGCTGCAATTGTAAGACGATTCTAATGCCTGTGGAGTAAGTTATATTATTCAGGAACTTAAGGGATCTCAAGAATTGATCAACTCTATTAATTATTTCGTCACTTAATCTTTTAGGAATATCTGGCGCTTCTAATAACGAACTACCGTAATAAATTCTTTCAATAGCCCGGAAATTATAAATTTACGAGTGATCTTAATAGTATAAAAATAGAATCCTCTGTAATACTAGTGTTCTGATACTACCTTATGAATGGCCTCAAGCAGGCCATCTTTCTCCGCATCGCCTCTTAATTGCCAGAACATGATCCCACCCAGGCCCTTTTCAATCGCATATTCAGTTTTTAACTTGATAGATATCTTGTCTTCATAAGTTATAAACTTCTTTTCCTCTTTATTATACAGGTATGGGGCTTTTGCTATGGGATCCCAATATCTTACAAAACCGTTTTTATTTTCAAATTCTTTTATAATTATTGAATACGATCCTACACTATAGCCTCCTTCATGGGGTTGATACAATCCATTGTTATCTGAAGATACACCTTTCCAGCCTTTTCCATAAAAAGCACCGCCAATAACAATCTGTTTTGGGTCAACGCTCTTATCTATGCAAAAGTTAATGATCTTTTCTGCCGATCTTGGATCCAACTCATAACCCCGCTCTTCAGTAATGCTTTCTGCTGGTGTATTTTTTATATGTTCAGGCTTTACCCAACCCAGGTTCGTATGGTGCGCTGTATAAGGTGTCCCACCACCAACATTGTCGTATGTCATCACATTCATGTAATCGGCATACTTCATAACCTCTTCCAGTTCCACGTAATTATAATAGTTTTTCCAACCTGCAGATGCAAAAGTAAGTACAAACTTTTTACCAGTAGCGTCCATAGCTTCTCTAAGTTCTCTCATTAGATGCGTGAAATTTTCCCTGTCTTCTGGCATATAAGGATTTCCGGCACCGTACATCCCCGGATATTCCCAATCCATATCCAATCCATCAAGATCATATTCTTCAAGAAATTCAATGGCGCTCTTAACAAATTTTTTCCGGTTTTCAGAAGTTGCCGCCATATCGGAAAATCCTCCGGAACCGCCCCATCCTCCACATGCAATCATAACTTTAAGATTAGGATGATTTTTTTTCTGGTCTACCAATAATGTTAATTTCTCGCCTGAAGCGATATTCCTGAATTGCATTTCATTATCTACCACCTCGGTGAAAGAGAAAATAATATGCGTTAACTTTTCTAAAGGAAGGTCCTGTGGCATGTAATTCTCACTTGGGGCCATATAGTAGCCCATCACATTAATTTGACCGGGATTATCATTACTCTTTATTTCAAAACAAGAAAGCAGAATAATTATGATTGAGAAATAAAAGGTTTTTTTCAACGCTTTCATGATATCTAAAAATTTGGATGGATAAAATCTAAAAAACAATGTGATCAATATCGGTATTTTAATGTTGACATTCAAGTAGATCTCCACTATTGGATAACCACCATTTTTTTGGTGTCGATCAATTGATTATCAACAATCATAGAATAAAAGTAAATACCGGTAGGTAAAAGGCTTGTGTCATAGTAGAAGTGATACGCTGACTTTTCCTTAAATCCGTTTATCAGGTTTGAAATTTGCCGTCCATAAATATCGTATAGTTGGATACTTAAATATCCAGGTTCCTGCATAGAAAAAGAGATTTGGGTAACTGACAGGCTGGGATTCGGATAATTCTGCGATAAACTGTGATTTTCAATGGTATTTGAGAAATTTTGCCTGCCCGGGGTACCTAAGCTGAAGGAGGCTTTCCAGTTTTCAGCCAGTTCATTGTACAGTGCTGGATCTATCAGCTCTAAAGTTGGTCCCATACCATCAGGCTCTATTGGCCAGGGTGCCTCATCATCGTATGGAACCTCATCTATTAAATAAAGATTGGGTGAATATAAACGGATGGTTTCACCTCCATTACTTAATCCAAATCCAAGGTTCCCAATAAGCTTAATTGAATCCTTGTGAACTGATTCAAAGGCCACAATATCTTCACATATAACCAGATATCCATTGGGGCTTATTTCATATCCTGCAGGAAAATTAAAAATATGCTCATCATTGTCATCTCTAATAGTCCAGCCCGAAAGATCTATTATTTCATCTTTTCTGTTGTATAATTCAATCCAGTCACCTGGGTTTTCCTCTTCGCCCGAGTGATAGTTAATTTCATTGATAACAATCCCCGGATCAGGTTCAGTTGGATCATTAAAATACGCTATAAGGGAAAAATTCTTTTCAGGCGATATATTAACGACCTGGTCATTAAGGATCTTTGCTTCCTCTCCATCAATGACATATTCCCAATGTGAAAAACTATAGCCAATGGATGAAATGGCTTTAACTTCAATTGGAACACCCTGGAAATATTCGCCAATATGGTACTCCTCTGTCATGTTCTGACCAACGACCTTTATCCTGCCAGCTTCCATCTGATTGTTGACAATGGTCATTCTCACCATACCGTCTAACCAGAATTTATTTATAACATGTTCCCTTGCATAAGGTCTCCTTTCCGAAACAAATCCCTTCATTCGGTCAATTTGATATTCCCATTCTTCCATTGAATTAAATGTTGGGCCTATCCAATGCTCGGGATTGGGTACGGTCTGCCCTCCCCATCTTGTGATATGCCTTGGAATCTCCGCCTCAATATTGGCTTTCATGGAATCTATATAATGATGAACCCTGCTAGCTGAAAAGGTTGTATTCATATGCCAGGCATAACGTTGAATGAATTCATCCTTAAATCGCTCATTGATTAACAATCTCCTGAATAACTGTGTAGACCAGGGTGGATTCGGCCATCCACAATCACAGTTAGGATCGGTAGCTAGTTCAAGGGTATTCCTATCGGTATAAAAAAAGCAATTATCAAGATCATAAATGATCCATCTCCATTTATCATAAGGACCAGAATCGGCCCGCCAGAACTTTATATTGTTTCCTGGCCAATCATTGGCTGAAAGATATATCTCTGCAATCTGATAATCAATGTAATTTGTCAAATTCATTTTGCTGTCAACATAATCATAATCCCGATCCATTGTCATATCCTGTCTGCTGACATAATTGATCATAGTATTATAATGATCTGCACTACCATGCATGATGTTCCATGGTTGTTCCGGATTTCTTTTCAAAAGATTTATTTCATCAGAATCAAGATTATAGTTCCCTGCAGCATAATGCTCGTTTATCTTTTCCCTGATATTATGAATACCCCAATATTGTCCATTTATAAAGACCACAGCAGGGCGATAGGCTTGCTGGTCAATATCCATATCCTCCAGAATGGCCTGCCCCATGGCATCTTTAAACATGGTATACCGGCAATCATCTGCTGAGCTCCTGAGTATAAAACTTTCAAATTCGTAAATGGGCTTATCTTTAAAAAGCTGTACATCGAATGATCCCTTTCCATACACCGACCTTGCATGCAATGCCAGGGATTTTTGAGGATACCGAGTTCTTGAACAACCACCGAAGATCTTTACTCCTGCCCGCTGGTTTAGCTCACGTGTGCCATTCACATCATACAACTCAATATTTATAGGACGCTCCCAGTCCATGTTTACATTCATTGGAGTATCGGTACAATAACCGGGTTTGCCATTGGTACCTATCACATAGATCCCAATTTCATCATCAAACAAATTGTCAGGCTCGGTCACAAGTGATATAAAAGGCAGATTGATTTCTTCATCAATGAAATACGTTTGAGTTATAATATTGCCAGGCAATTTTCCATCAGAATAAGTCCTTATTCGTAACGCTGTGGTCGTATCAATGATGATAGGCTGCACATATACCGGATCGGTATTTCCCGGAACGGTGCCATCCAGGGTATAGTGAATTTGAGTGCCTGGATCTAAAGCAGTGATACTGATCGATTGGCTGCCTGAATAAAAGCCCCCCGGAATTGAAACGGAAGGTTTTTCAGACCTTCCAGAAATATAGATGCTGGAATTAATGTAACCAGGAGTGCCGTCTTCATAAAATACCCATTCCTGAAGATTGTCAATTCGACGACCATAAGATAATTCATCTTCCTGATATCCATAACTCAGAGAATCAATCGCATTTCCCAGTTCGTCATAGAATCCAATAAATTCACCTGCCCGGCCCAGCTTAAAATTAGTATGGTTGAATTCATTCAAATCATCAGCCCAGAATAATGTGTATTCTCCTGCATGAAGCACGATATCAAAGGATATTTGCCATTTATTGGGTAGCAGTGGGTTATCTGTAAGAAAATATCCACTTATGTCAACATCTGTTGAACCGGCATTGTATATCTCGATCCAATCACCATATGCACCTGAATAGGGATTTTTCACCAGGGAATCGCTACTGGCCTGGAATTCATTAATGTAAAGTTCTGCTGGTTGTGATAAACTTAATGAACTTGTCCCAAAAAAGAATAAAAAAATAAATAAAACTCTATGCTTATTACATGCCGTTTTCATAAGTCATTTCCGTAAATCGCTACCATCCAGTTTTCACTAAATTATAACTTATGTAATCCTCTCTAGTATTTTCACCACAAAAATACATATAAATTGCCATCTGATTTGTCCTTTAACAGTATATATATGCTCAGATGTTAATTCAACCATTCGTTCATCCATTGAAAAGATCTGGATATATCAATTTATCATAAATGAAAATTCAATTCTATTATTAATCTCTCCCAAAGTAAAAAGGTAATAGGACAGCAAGAGAATTTCTCAAATTGATTGTTTACATAGTCTGGTTTTTAAACAGGAGCTTACGGAAAACATTTGGAAACTTATTAACAAGAAACTAATATGTCGTTAAACGGGGACTAAATATGTATATTTAATATATGAAATATACTCAATTAGGATCCAGAGGGCCAACGGTTTCCGCCATCGGATTTGGTGCATGGGCAATAGGTGGAATGAACTGGGGGGAAACAGATGATGAGGTTTCCCGAAAGGCACTCCATGAAGCCCTTGACCAGGGTGTTACACTTATTGATACGGCAGATGTATATGGTCACGGACATTCCGAAGAATTGATATCAGGAATTCTGAAAGAGCGTGGCAAAGGTGACACAATTGTGGCTTCCAAAGCGGGAAATGATTTCTATAATGCCACGGCAGCTGATGATCATGGTTTTGGACCGATTATTCAGACCTATACCAAGGATTATATCATTTTTGCAGCCGAACAAAGTTTGAAACGGCTTAAAGTTGATTCGCTGGATATATTGCAATTACATAGTCCCAATCTTGAAAAACTTGAGCAGGATGAACCCTGGATGGCTCTCGAACAATTAAAAAAAGATGGCAAGATCCGTCATGCCGGCTGGAGTGTTCAATCCTTCAAGGAAACGGAACATGCACATATTCTTGATCAACATCATGATTTGCTGGATGTACTTCAGGTAAGATATAATCTGTTCGAGCGGGAAGCTGAAAAGGTCTTATTCCCGAAAGCCATGAAGTATGGTACCGGGATCATTGTTCGTATTCCTTTATTATTTGGATTTCTAACTGGAAAATTCAATGAATATTCTACATTTGGTGCGGATGATCATCGCCGGTTGAACCTTTCATCCGACAAATTAAATCAATACATATCGCATATTAAGCAATTAGATCCATTGTTCAACCGATATCCTGACCGAAAAAAATCTCAGGTAAGTCTTCAATTCTGTATTACGCATCCAGCATGTCATACCGCGATCCCAGGTGCAAAAACCTCGGAACAGGTTATAGAGAATTGTCTGAGTTCAGACCTGGGCCCATTGTCCAATGATGATTTAGAATTGGTAAATAAAATATAAACAGTCATTTTCCCATATAATCATTTAAATTAAAACCTGATAAATAGTATCCGGTAATCCAGGTCTATGGGTTCATATAATCTGATTATCCGGATATTAAATGTCCTCTTTTCATTTTATAAATGTTCACGTGATTTTAAATTTGATCAAAATCATTTTTTTCCTCAGCTACAATTGATATTTTTAATGAATCAACAGGATTAAATGATCCTGTAATTTGGCCTGAAACAAAAACTTTTTTTTAACATAGTTACATGGAAAATAAAACAAACGTTAACCGCAGAGCATTTGTAAAAAAGAGTTCTCTGGCTGCACTTGGGACTAGTGTACTCAATAATCCTTCCTGGTCAAAGAACAAAAACGAAAGATTAAGAGTAGGAATTGTTGGATGTGGAGAAAGAGGAGCCGGCGCCATTGTTAACGCACTTGCAGTTTCGGATGCATTCGATTTGGTAGCTATGGGGGATACTTTTAAAGATCGATTGGATAAATGTTTCAGCGATATCCAATCCTATGACAAAAAGGGCCAGATCAAGGTTGAAGAGAAAAACAAGTTTGTTGGTTTCGATGCATATGAAAAAGTAATAGAACAAGCAGATGTCGTTTTCCTGGTTACACCTGCACCTTTCCGCCCTATGCATTTTGAGGCAGCTATCAATGCCGGAAAGCATGTATTTATGGAGAAACCTGTTGCGGTAGATGTCCCTGGATACCGCAAGATCATAGAAATCAGCAAACTTGCGGATGAAAAAAAATTAAATGTTGTAGTTGGCCTTCAAATGCGATATAAAAAATCCTTCCAGGAACTGATCAACCACATATGGCAAGATGAGATTGGAAGGGTTGTTTCAATTGATGTTTATTTTAATGTAGGAGCGCCAAGAATTCACCCCCGGCAGCCCGGACAAACTGAAATGGAATATCAAATGAGAAATTGGAGATATTTCACATGGTTATGGGGAGGGCAACTAGCCGGCCAGACGATCCATCAGATGGATGTTATGAACTGGATGATGAAAGACTTTCCTGTTTCAGCAAAAGGATTAGGCGGTCGACAATCCTTTAACGGACCTAATCAGGGAAATACCTGGGATCATCATTTTACTGAGTTTGAGTACAGCAACGGCACGAAAATGCATGTGCAAAGTTTTACAATAGACCGTTGTTGGGGACGCATGGGCTTTTTTGTACAGGGAACCAAAGGATCTGCAGATGAACGCAACAGGATCTATGACCTCGACAAAAAAGTGCTCTGGAATTGGCGTGAGGATGAACCCAATGAATATGAAGTAGAACATGATGTCCTGTTCAAATCTATTCTTAATGGAAAACACATCAATGATACTGAATATGGAGCAAATAGCACACTGACAACCATTATGGGAAGAATGGCTATGCAATCAGGACGAATTATGACTCTTGAAGATGTCTTGCAATCAGAAAAAAGTATTCTTCCTAAGAAATTTTCCTGGGATGCTGAAATGCCTGACATACCAGATGTTAATGGAAATTATCCGACAGCGATACCTGGTGTGACAAAAGTGCTATAAACTACTATTATTACCTTTTTTTAAAATAAACATAAACGAAATAATCAATTTTTTCATTGCAGATTCTGTATGCTTTTTTTGACCTGCATAAAGGATCAGACTAAACTGGACGGATAATTACTGGTATGTGGACTATGCATTGTTTCACCCGGAGAGATGATACCCATCAAATCCTGAGTATTAAAGAGCATGCCCCGTAAGCAACAAAATGAAATTTTTTACGCTATGATCAGCTATCAATTATACTGTACATAATTTTCCCATTTTTCAATTACCTCTTTGAAATCATCAGGGAGGGGAGATTCGAAATACATTGATTCATTGGTTTCAGGATGAACAAATCCAAGAGAATGGGCATGCAATGCCTGCCTGGGTAATATCTTAAAACAGTTCTGAACAAAACTTTTATATTTGGAAAAAACAGTACCCTTCAATATTTTATCTCCACCATAGGTGGCATCATTAAAAAGTGGGTGGCCTATATATTTCATATGGGCCCGGATTTGATGGGTACGGCCGGTTTCCAGCTTACACTCGATAAGCGACACATATCTCAGGTTCCTGAGCACTTTATAATGAGTAATGGCCCTTTTTCCATAATCTTCCTCCGGATATGCAGCCATCACCCTTCTGTCTTTAAGGCTTCTGCCAATCATAACATCAATAGTTCCCTCCATCTCATCGGGAATCCCCCAAACCAGTGCCTGGTATGTTCTTTCTATACTATGATCAAAGAATTGTCTGGCCAATCTGTTCAGGGCATGTTCAGTCTTGGCTATGACCAGTAAACCAGAGGTGTCTTTGTCTATCCGATGGACCAATCCCGGACGCCCTTCATTATCCGGCATCTCCGGAAGGTTTTGAAAATGATATACTAGCGCATTGACCAGGGTGCCCGTCCAGTTGTTATAGGCTGGGTGAACCACCATACCTGCTGGCTTGTCTACAACCAGGAGCTCAGAGTCTTCAAATACTATATTTAGTGGGATATTTTCCGGGACCACTTCGGTATCTCTTGGGGGTTGAGGAAGAGAAATGGTTACCACGTCATCAGGTCGAACTTTGTAATTTGACCTGATATCTGATCCGTTTACCTTAACTAATCCATCCTTTATCCCATTTTGTATCCGATTCCGTGAAGCATTGGGTAACCGGTCGGAAAGAAATTTATCAATACGGATCAAAGACTGGCCAGGATCGACCTGGATCCGGTTATGTTCAAACAGCTCATCGCTATCATCAGAATATTGGTCTTGCACTTGATCGGTCATTAACAAATCGAATTTTAGGATTAAACAATAGATATAATTCCAAATCTTTTTGAAATATACCTGAAATAGAGGTTTATCAATTATTTATTTATATTTTTAAAAGATGCACAAATGTTGAAACATAATTATTCAAATTACTGTTTCTCTCATAATTCCTATGCACGTAGAACATCAATCTGATGAAAAAGCAAATTACCAATATTCGTTTAAATAAATCCCTGTTATTCATATTTTTATTGCTCCTCTTACCGGTATTTGGCTATACCCAACTAAAGGGAGGATTAGAGGGTTTTAAATTGCTTGATGTTAAAATAGGATATTCGATTCCTATTGGCAATTATGCTTCAACAGGTAAAAATGATTTTGAATCTGGCTATGCAAAGCCGGGGTTAACTCTGGGTGCAGGATATTACCATATGTTCAGGGATGTTATCGGGCTTGGAGGCTCACTTGGATTGAATTTTCATGGATATGATGACGCAGCCAGGCAAAAAGCAATTTATGAAAATGATCCTACAGTAACTGAAGCATTCGTGGAAGGAAGCCGGTATACAAATCTTACCTTAACCGTCGGACCGGTAATTAATGCAAGGTTATCTGAGAATCTTAGTTTCTTATTGCACCTTGAAGCCGGGGCGATGTTTACCTTCAGACCACAACAGGAGTTTGAAATAACCAATCAGCAAGGCACCAATTCCCTTTCTCTGGAGAGCATTACTGGAACTTCCTTCACAGCGAATTTTGGGATCGCTTTCAGATATCACGCAACTGAAAGAACCGGTTTCTCCATATTTGCAGATTATTTCTACGGAAATCCGAAATATGATTACCTGACCTACCAGTTTCCCAATTGGGTAGAAATAAAAGGAAACCAGGATGTAATGTATGTCAATGTTGGAATGAGTCTCACATATATTATCGGGTACTGATAAAACAAATTTCTAATGTTCAGGCTATGTGATCATTTGTTTTTCAGAAGACAAATGATTTAACATATTCCACAATTTTAAATAATCTACTCAATATTGATTATTTTGGTGGATTAACATGCTTTGAACAGCCGGTATATTTTCTCTAACAACAGGTATATGTTAAAATATTCTATAATTATATCCTTCCTGTCGATTATAAACTTCAGTGTCTCGGCACAAAGTGTTGAAATTATTGATGTTGAAGATATGGAAAGCATCATCCATGAAAAAACCGGAAAAACTAGGGTGATCAATTTCTGGGCCACATGGTGCAAACCCTGCATCGAAGAATTGCCATATTTTGAAGCTGTAAATCAGAGCTCAGAGTTTGAGGATATCGAAGTTATATTGATAAGCCTTGATTTTGCTGAAGATATTGACACAAAAGTTAAGAAATATATTGAGAAAAAATCCCTTACCTCGACTGTAAAATTACTGGATAATGTTGATTACAATTCATGGATTGATAAAGTCGACCCATCATGGTCAGGAGCAATACCTGCCACATTAGTAGTTAATAACAGTGTAAATAAAAGAATCTTTTTTGAGAAACAATTTGAAGAATCAGAGCTGCAAAATGTACTCAAGAACTTTGAAAAAGAAATAAACCAAACAAACAGATAACATGAAAATACTATTTGGGCTTTTAATCGTTTTATTCACTACTCCCCTGATGAATCCTGATAATACCACGGGGTATGAGGTTGGTGATTATGTTGATGATTTCAGTTTAAAGAACGTAGATGGGAAAATGGTATCAATGGCTGAATACAAAGAGGCTGAGGGATTTATTATCAGCTTTACCTGCAATACCTGTCCTTATTCCGTTATGTATGAACAAAGGATAATTGATCTGGACAAGAAGTATGCTTCCAAAGGTTATCCCGTTATAGCCATTAATCCAAATGATCCCAAAAAAAACCCAGGTGATTCGTTTGACAAAATGGTAGAAAGGGCCAGTGATAAAAATTATCCATTCCCTTACCTGATTGATGAAAGCCAGGAGGTAACCCGGAATTTCGGAGCTACCAATACGCCCCATATGTTTATAGTGCAAAATGATGGAGGAAAATATCGTGTTGCATATATTGGTACTATTGATAATAATCCCAAAGCAGCGGACAAAGCTACAAAACACTTTATTGATGACGCCATGGATGATATATTATCTGGCAAAAAGGTCGAAGTATCCAAAACAAAAGCAGTTGGTTGCTCCATTAAGTGGAAGTCAACCTCATAATTAACTTATAATTCAGTTTGTGCTCTTTTAAGCGGAAGCATTGCTAGATCTAAGTAGCAATTGTCTTCCGCTTTTTTTATCTTATGCCACGTATTCAATTTTTTAAAACATGCAGCGGAAATTTCAGGTGGTTGTAATAGGAGATGTGCAAGCTGATGGTGCAAAGTTAACTTTCGCGGAGAAATTAGGTCAGCACCTTGGTGAGAAAGGATATACTGTGATCACAGGCGGGATGTCTGGAATTATGGAAGCAGTTAGTAAGGGTGCGTTCAAGGCGGGAGGTTTGGCAATTGGCATAATACCCGGTTCAGATTTTAAACAGGCTAATCCCTGGTGTTCCGTTGTAATTCCCACAGACCTTGGACATGCCAGGAACAGTATCACTGCTCTTTCAGCTGATGTCATAATATCAATTGGCGGAAAGGCAGGCACATTAACTGAATTGGGGTTTGGCTGGATATATAATAAACCCATTATTTCGTTTTCACAGTTCGGAGGATGGTCTGCTGACCTTTCAGGTAAAAAAATCGACGACCGCCGATCCGATAATATTATTGAAGTTGATTCATTTGAAACCTTAAAAGTGGAACTGGAAAAAGTAGCGTATGATTTTAAAATAAGTTAATTTTTCAGGGTATTTTTTATATTGAACCATTTATACATTATGATTAAAAATCAAATTTTTCGAATTGTTATATTGGCTATGTTATGTGGAATTCTACCCAAACTTTCATTCTCAGATATTCCACTTCCTGAACATCCCAGGCCAGATCACTGGCGTTCAGAATGGCAAAACCTGAACGGAGAATGGAATTTTCAGTTTGACCTTGAAAACAAAGGTGAAAGTGAAAAATGGTTTGAGGGTACTGAAAACTTTGACAGAACCATCACCGTCCCTTTCTCCTGGGGGGCACCTTTATCAGGTGTTGAAGATGAAGGAGATATTGGCTGGTACAACCGTGAGATCATAATTCCTGAATCCTGGAAAGGGAAGAGGATATTTCTGGTAGTAGGCGCTTCGGATTGGAAATCCAGTGGATGGCTGGATGGAAATGAAATAGGACAGAACAGGGGGGGGTATACTCCTTTTGAATTTGAATTGACACAACATGTCAGATTTGGTGAAAAGCAACGTATTACACTGAGGGTGGATGATACAGGTCATGGATTTAAACTGGAAGGAAAACAGGGTTATGGCAAGGCAAGAGGCATATGGCAGACTATCTATCTTGAAGCGCGTGGTAGTGTATTTGTGGATTACGTGCATATAACACCTGATATAGATAATGATGAAATAAACATTGAAGGACAACTTAGTAATCCTACCGATAATAAGTCAACTCTGAAAATTTCAATCAGGGGAGAAAATGGAGAAGATAATCAGTATACCATCTCTTTGAAGAATAAGGGCAATTCATTCAAACAGAAGTTTAATATTCCTAATGTAAGATTATGGACAATAGAAGATCCACACCTTTATAAGGTTACGGTAAGCCTCGTAAATGAAAATGGATTAATTGATAATATAAATACCTATTTTGGCATGCGTGAGATCGGGACAGGAAATGTTCCCGGGACTGAATATCCATATGTGACACTTAATAATGAACCGGTATATTTACAACTGGCACTAGATCAGGCCTATCACCCGGAGGGCTTTTATACTTTCCCTTCGGATGCATTTATGAGAGACGAGATCATCAGATCCAAACAGATCGGTTTGAACGGACAACGCATCCATGTGAAAATCGGAATTCCAAGAAAATTATATTGGGCCGATAAACTTGGCTTGTTGATTATGGCAGATGTGCCAAATAGCTGGGGTGAGCCCGATGGAGAGATGCAATTTGAGACTGAAAAAGCATTACGCGATATGATTAAAAGGGATTATAACCATCCCTCCATTTTCTCCTGGGTTATTTTCAATGAAACCTGGGGTTTGCTGACAAAACAGGATGATAACAAACGATCCTATCTTCCTGAAACAAAAGAATGGGTGGTAAAGATGTATGATTTGGCAAAAAACCTGGACCCTACGCGACTCGTTGAAGATAACTCAGCCAATAGGCGCGATCATGTTGCGACCGATCTAAATACATGGCATGCCTACCTTCCTGGATATTCCTGGAAAGAATTTTTAAAAGATGCAGTTGACAATACATTTGAAGGTTCGGGATGGAACTTCAGTCAAGGATACAAACAAAACAAACAGCCCATGCTTAACAGTGAATGCGGAAATGTATGGGGTTATCAGGGAAGTACAGGTGATGTAGACTGGAGCTGGGATTATCATATTATGATCAACGAATTCAGGTTGCAGCCAAAAATTGCAGGGTGGCTGTATACTGAACATCACGATGTGATAAACGAGTGGAATGGTTATTACAAATATGATCGTACTGTGAAATACACCGGGCTTGAGGATTTTAATGGAATGACTATAAATGATCTTCATAGCTTCATCCAGATTACACCGGAAATGGATTTAATGACGGATGTAAAACCTGGGGAAATGGTAGAAATACCCCTCTGGCTATCTGTACTTACAGGTAAGGTACCATATGAAAAAGTGAAGGTAAATTATCAATTACATCATATAGATATAACTGGAAAATCGACTACAGAAGCGATTTCGACTAACCAGGTCATCGATATTATGCCCTGGCAACTTGAATATATAGATCCTCTAAAGATTACGATTCCAGAAGGGGAAGGTATACTGATCATAAACTTTACCCTGGAATCAACTGCGGGAGATCCTGTCCATAAGAACTTTTCTCTATTTGGCATACATGATCCGGAAAGCAATAAAAATCAGATACTGAACATAGATGGAAAGGAACAATTTGTAGTGAGTTTCAAGCCTGATGAATTCAACTCTTCCAATTGGTCAAAAAAAGAATGGAATGTTCTTGATGGTAAGAAAGTCAATGGTTCAGGTTATGGCTTCTTTGAATATGATGTAAATATTCCCGATGAATTTGTAAACAAAGAAATTAATGGCGCATCCTTTAAAGTGGAATTATCCGCCAAACAACTGCTCGGAAAGGATAGAACAGATTCTGAAAAAATGGAAGGGGATTATATGCGCGGACGAGGGACCCATGATCCCAGTAGAAATCCAAACGCTTACCCCATGACTGATGATGTTCGATGGACAAGCTATGTCCGTATAATAATAAATGATGTAGTTATCGATGAGATCTTTCTAGCAGACGATCCGGCTGATCACCGTGGTGTCCTGTCATGGCATTCCCAGTTGAGAGACAATAAATTAAAGGAAGCAGGATCCTATGGATATCTTGTTTCTTCTGCAATACCGGAGAGTCTCATCAGAAAAATTCTGGAGGATAAAAAATGTAATGTAAGGATAGAGGTGCCGGATATCCTGCCTGGAGGCGTGGCCATATACGGTAAAGATTTTGGCAGGTACCCGCTCGATCCAACTCTGATTTTTCAGTCAGGGGAATGATTTCTGCTTCTTAAGCAAAAAATTTAATGATGCGGATTTCAAAGGAGAGTTGAAAATGCTATTTTAAATCCTTCTCCCGGTTTTAATTGGAAGAATTACTGTTCTTAATTATAAATTCATATTGAATAAAAGACCAGATATGTTTTTATACTGAAATTTTATAGATAATCCCTAATGAATTGAAACGATCTGGATGCAAGGCTACAAAATGCACTTAATCGCAATTTGTGCTTCATAGAATAGATAATTAATGGAATTCTAATTAATTTGCAAATTCATTTTAATACATAAATTTTTATAATGATGAAAAACAATAACAATTTTTTAAAGGTCTTTGGTATAATCGCATTGATCTTTATGATTTCCTGTACAGGAAATCAGAAAAAGGCTGAATCAGAAGCCGAACAACCAGTTGAGGCCGAAGTGAAAGGTGATGAAATGGTTTCCATATTTAATGGCGAAAATCTTGATGGCTGGAAAAGATACAATAAAGATGATATCGGCCCCCTCTGGCAGGTACAGGATGGTATGATCTTTTTTAATGGTTCAGGTCTCGGTGAAGGTAGTGGAGAAGATGGGGGAACATTAATTACTGTAAAGCAATATGAGAATTTCGAGTTCTCCGTCGACTGGAAAATCCAGGAAGGCGGCAATAGTGGATTGTTATACCATGTCGTTGAAAAGCCGGAATTCAGCCATGCCTATAATACCGGGCCCGAGTATCAGTTACTCGATGACAATAATTGGAAAGATCCTCTTGTAGATGTGAATTCTGTCGCAGCCAATTATGATATGCATGCTCCATCTCCTGATAAAAAATTAAACGCTGCAGGTGAATGGAATACTTCTAAGATCGTGTATAACAATGGTCATGTAGAGCACTGGCTGAATGGCCAGAAAGTCCTTGAATTTGATGAGGGTAGTGATGATTGGAAAGAAAGATATGAAAACAGCAAGTGGGTGGAATATCCTGGTTGGTGTAAATTTAACAAAGGATCCCTTGGACTTCAGGATCATGGTGCCAACCTCTGGTTTAAAAATATAAAAGCACGAGAGTTGTAGAATAAAATAGCTTATAAAGTTTTAAAGTGTATGGGAAATTATTCTCATACACTTTTTTTATAATATTAATGCCGCTGCTGCTGATATGGTTCTTACCTTCAACCTGTTCCAAGCTCTTGATATTACCCCACTTTTCAGAATAATTATTTGATCATCTATCTCAGTCTCTACTTTTAATAATGCCTTCATGCTTCGTTCAAGACCCCCACTCTTATTCCTTCTCATCCATACCCTTCGGTGCTCTTCCAAAAACGATGAATAATCCACCTTCATCTTTTCCAGATATTGGATCTTCTGATCTCGCGACATATCCATTCCCTTCTCAGTATAATATTTCAAGGCTGCTCCCACCCGAATTAAGGCCATTGCATTTTTAAACTCATCCCTGATCAATTTGGATTCCGCATTTTGCATATCTGATTCATCGAGCTCTTGTTCAAGAGCATCCAGGTAATTTAACAACTCATTATACATAAAAGGATTCCGCAACTTGAATCGTTCATGAATTATTTCTGCCAGTCCCTCCGGGGCTAAACTTTCAAAAGTGGATGGAAAAGAATTTAATATGGTCTGATACATAACCTGGTCCATCAAACCTAACTTAAAACCCAGATTGATCAGAGTCATATTGGGTGCAAGGATTTCTTCAAATTGATTATATCTTCCTAATCCAAAGGTATAGGAACCCATTTTTTCATTCGTATCCTCATAAACAAAAACATCCAAATAGTTTGTGATTAAGGATTCGTTATAGCTGCCAACATTCCAACTCAATCCACCACCAACAACGAATCCGGCATAACTGACCGGAAGGTATTGCCAATGACCCATATCGCCCCAGTCAGTAACCAACATTCCAATAGCGCCATGTTTCAGACCGCTTTTCACAGCATTTAAGATATTACCCACCATATTATTTGTTCGGCCACCAATGGAAGTCCAGCTGCTTGTACCTGAGCATACAATAAAATCAAGTCCTGTTTCCTTAAATTTTAAAGCGTTTTTTTCGAATGGGTATTCAGCTTCATATCCCCAATCCAGGAGAATAATATCATCAGGGACTTCTGAAACGATCTCCGGGTGCCTTAAAACCACGTCTCCCCACATCATCATTCTCTTATCGTGATCTCTTATAATTTCATGCACCTTCTTAACGAACTCAAGATACACACTGCCAATACCAATTTCTTCAGCTTTTTCCTGGCTTTTGCAATGTCCGAGTTCGAAAGGTTCATCCAGGTTAGCATTGAAATAATTTGAGCTGAAATTAGGAATAATATCCCGGGTCATTTCTTCTACAAGCTGTATGCTTCGCGGATCGTATGGATCGATGGTAGATTTCATTTTCAAAAAAGGCATCAAACTATACCCATCCGGACATTCAGCCAGATCTGCATATTGATCAGTCTCGAGCCAGGCCATCATATGACCCAGTGAATTTTGATTGGGTACCAGGTCTATAAATCTTTTTTTACAGTATTGATCCAATTCCCTGATCTCCTCTCCGGTAATCGGTGTTTCTTTTCCTTTCCATAAGGACTCAAAAGAGGGATAAGCAAATGAAAATCCCTCGACATACAACTCCAGATGGTTGTATTTTAGATCGGTTAAAATATCGACAATACCATAGAGGGTTTCCAAAGTTGGCACTTTATCCCGGCTGATGTCCAACATTGCCCCCCTTATGTTGAGATCCGGATAATCTTCAATTTTCATATTTGGAATAAGGCCTGAATAAATTTTATTCAATTGCTTAAGGGTCAATAATCCGTAATAAGCACCTGCCATATCGCTATACAGAATTTCGATAAAATTTGAATTCAATGTAAGGTGGTAACCTTCCTTGGCAATTTCAGAATTTGGTACGAATCTGATCATACCATTGGATTTATTTACTACGGATTTGTCAAATAACCGATCGAGTATTTCATTTACTTGATCCTGTATTAATATCGGTGCACGAAATGATAATTCATCCGGCATTCTAAATAATCCAGGGATCAATTCAACATTATGTGGATAGGGAACCAGATTGATTTTATAATTTACTAACTCGTCTTCAACCAGGTTGGATGTCAGGCTTGAAGGATCCGGATATTCCCTTTCATTAATTGATTTGCTCAATACACTGTAATATATATTTAATCCAACTACAACTAATATCACCAGCGTAATTAAGGTATAAAATATATACCGGAGTACTTTGAAAAAATAAGACATGATTAAAAAATTTATATGATCTTACCTTAGATCCCCTCAGCTTCAACTGAGCTTACTTCCGGGATCATGGATTTCAATAAGTTTTCAATCCCTGATTTGAGGGTGATCATAGAAGAAGGACAACCACTACAGGAGCCTTGCAATAATACCTTCACGACTCCATCTTCAAAGGAATGGAACTCTATTGCCCCACCGTCCTGTTCAACTGCAGGTTTAACATATTCTTCTAAAAGAGTTCGTATTCGTATGCTAATCTCTGAATCTTCTTCTGGATCACCTTCAGAGGACGGGCCATCAATAACTACTGGTTCTTTGCTTTCCAGGTAGTTATGGATAAAATGTTTTAGGCTTTCCTTTATGGTATACCATTCAACATCTTCATTTTTAGTAATGGTAACAAAATTATTCATGATGAAAATCCTATCAACATAATCGAACTTGAACAGGGCCTGTGCAAGAGGAGATGTAGCTGCCGAGGCCAAATCAGGATAATCGTATATTTCCCCTTCGGTAACTAAAAGGTAATTAACGACAAATTTAAGAGAATTCGGGTTTGGGCTTTCTTCAAGATAAATATTAGTCATAATTAGTCTATTTTCAGGTATTATAATTAAACTATTCAGATAGAATTATGTTCAGTTCTTATTTCCTACTTTTTCTCCTTCACTACTGGCTATAGTCATGGCAACTGTAGCATCACCACTCACATTTACTACTGTACGACACATATCAAGTAACCGGTCTGGTGCTATGATCAGTGCCAGGCCAGCAGCCGGGATTCCGATGGCTTCCAGAACAATAACAAGCATAACCATTCCGGCTCCGGGTACTCCGGCTGATCCGATGGATGCCAGGGTAGCTGTTAAAACAATCATCAATTGATTTCCTATTGTCAGCTCAATGCCCATCGCCTGGGCAATGAATACGGCCGCAACACTTTGGTATAAACTGGTACCATCCATATTTATTGTAGCCCCTAATGGAAGTACGAAACTGGTGACTTCCTCTGAAACGCCAAGATTTTCCTCTACACACTCCATTGTTACAGGCAATGTGGCTGAGCTACTGCTCGTGCTGAAAGCCAGCAACTGCGCCTCCCGTATTCCTTTGAAGAACGTTTTATATTTTACCCTGGTGAAGATCTTGAAAATGGATGGATATATGATCAGGATCATTGCCAGCAGTCCGATAACAACGGTTATTGAATAAACCAGTAATGCAGATAGAATCTCAAATGCTTTGGAAGGATTATCTCCTGCCAGTTCTACGATCAAAGCTGCCATTAGGGCGAAAACGCCGTAAGGTGCCAGGGCCATAATGAAATGTATGATGGTCAGAATAACTTCATTGGCCCCCTTAAAAAATGCCACAACCGTCTTACTCTTATCCTTTGGTACCTTGAGTAGGGCTACTCCAAATATTAGTGAAAAAAATACGACCTGAAGCATATTGTTATTGTTGGATGCGGCATTAAAGAAATTGACAGGCACCATTTTTATCAAAGGATCCAAAGGCCCCTTTTCTTTCAATTCAACTGCCCTGCCGGTGGTCTCATCAGCTTGTCCGGAATACATCTCCAGGATTTGTTCCCTTGTATCAGACGTGATTACTTGCCCTGGTTTAATTAAATTTACAGCAAATAAACCAATGGTGGTAGCAATGGCTGTAGTAATAATGTATAAGGCTATGGTTTTAGATCCCATCCGTGACAACTTGGAAATATCTCCAAGATTAGCCACGCCAACTATCAGGGAGGCTATGATTAGAGGAACCGCTATCATTTTCAAAGCATTGACGAAAATGACCCCAACTGGTTTTATATAATTAATAGTAATGGAAGGTGGAAGGCCACTGAAAATACTGATCAGACCGAAGGATAGACCTAATACAAGTCCAATTACAATTTTACTGTGCAATGGTAATTTCTTCATAAATCTCTTACATAGTGGCTTTGGAATTCAACAGCATATGATCCGTCAGGACAATTGCAGCCATCGCTTCGACAATCGGAACAGCCCTGGGAACTACACATGGATCATGTCTGCCCTTTCCTTTTACTGTTGTAACCTCGCCTTGAATATCAATACTTTCCTGATCTTTCATTATGGTAGCGACAGGCTTAAATGCAACCCTGAAGTAAATATCCTGTCCGTTGGATATTCCTCCCTGAACACCCCCGGAAAAGTTCGTTCTTGTTTTAATTTCTTCGCCTTCTTTATAAAATATGTCATTGTGATCACTGCCAAACATATTGATCCCTTCAAATCCACTTCCAATATCAAATCCCTTTACGGCATTTATGCTTAACATGGCTTTGCCAAGATCAGCATGAAGCTTATCAAAAACTGGCTCTCCAATTCCAACTGGAACGCCTGTAATAACCCCGGTTACAATACCTCCAACCGTGTCCTGGTTTTTCCTGGTCTTGTCGATAAATTCGATCATTTTCTCCGCTATTTCAGGATCCGGGCATCTGACAATATTCTCTTCTGTTTTATCAAGGTCCATTTCATGGTACTTCTGTTCAAGCATGATCGGACCTACCTGCGATACATAAGCATGTACCTCAATCTCTTTCACGGATAGATATTGTTTGGCGATAGCTCCCGCCGCAACTCTTGCTGCAGTTTCCCTGGCAGAACTTCTGCCACCACCCCGGAAATCTCTTAATCCATATTTTACCTGATAGGTATAATCGGCGTGCGAGGGACGGAATTTCTCGGCAATATGACTGTAATCCTTACTCCGTTGATCTGAATTTCTAATTAAGATGGCTATGGGGGAGCCTGTTGTAGATCCTTCAAAAATGCCTGATAAAATTTCAGGTATATCACTTTCCTGTCGCTGGGTTGTTATCTTTGATTGTCCCGGTTTTCTTCTATTCAGTTCATTTGTGATTTGCTGCTCATCGATTTTTAACCCTGCCGGACATCCGTCAATAACCACACCTATTGCCGGACCATGTGATTCCCCAAATGTAGTAATTCTAAAAACCTGACCGAATGAATTTCCCATGTATTATCTTTTGAATACCAGGTATATTGAGGCCCCTAACATAACTAAAATAAACAGGTTAGCAAAAGTTTTTATCCATTCATCTTTATGCATGGCTTTGAGTTGATTGCTTTCTATTTCAATTTGATCATAAAATGATCCCATATCATTTGAGAGTATTACATTATTGCGCTTGCTTTCACCTGTTACATTTACTGTGATTTCGGATCTTAAGGTGTCATAGGTTTCAGAAGCAGGATTGAAAAAAATCCATTCAAAAAAATTGCTTAAGTCATATTCCCCGGGTTCATTTGGAATGATATAATAATTGAAGGTTTTATTTCCTGTTACCCTGTTGTTTCCTCTGTTAATGTTTTGCCTGATATTGGGTGGATAAAATTCCATAATCCTGTTGGTTTCAGTTGCCGGTCGTTTGATTGCTGAAATGTTTCCTTCTCCAAATACAGTAAATGCATAGCTAAAACTTGTTCCTGTATTCACTCTCTCAGAGCTGATCTCTTCTTTAAGCCTGTAATTACCAACCGATACTTCTTCTCTTAAAGGATGGGGAGGCAAATTCTTCACCAGAATTACTTTTGGTTTAGTATAGAAGGATTTAAAATCTTCCTGCCGGCTTCGACCGAAAAAAGAAGGATTTTTGGCCACTTTGTATTTAATCATTTTGAATGGCACCTGCGAAAAGGTGATCGTATCCAGATTCAAGGGATAATAAGTCGCCTGGTATATTTTGTACTGACTGTATCCCTGATTATTTATGGTGACTGGTTCTCCATTAAGGTTGTCAATATTGAAATTCTCTTCCCAACAGTTAGAAGGTTTGATTTCTTTTAAAATTTCAGATAATTGCTTGGCGGGTTCGTAAAACTGAAGGGGTGCCCGGTTGTTATCAGCCACATAAAAAGCCAGGGTCATTGTAAAACCTTCACCGATGAATACCTCGTCTTTATCAGTAGTCAGGGCAAGGAATGCATCTTCCTCAATATCCACGAATTCCTGAGGTTCATTGCGGTTGCTGAAGAAATCATCGAAGGGATCGGCGGAAAAAGGATCCCTGGTCTGCCTCTGTACAGGAGGTCCCACTTTTACTGTTTTTCCGGGAGCGTTAACTGTCTGACCATTAATTTCCATCGAGAAAGGTTGAATAACATAGGTGCCTTCAGCCTTAGGCATATAGTTCTGGATAATACTTTGCCTCGATGATACCCTGCCGTTTACAATATTCGTGGATGATGATGAAGAAGTTCCGCGTTTTGCAAATCCAGGAATGTCTGGAAATCCATTATAACTTTTAAGCTGGTCATTTTCAACGGTAATGGTTATCGTAAACACCTGGTTGAAACCAATTTGGTCTGGTCCCAATTGAATAGATACCTGTTGTGAAAATGCATTCCAACCTATTAATAAAAATCCCGTAAATATTAATGAGGTAATTCGTCTTATATCTGACAATAATTTCATTTATAATTAACCTTAGTTTAAAAGGATTTACAAAATTAATTTATTATTTTTATTAGATGGATATTTTTTAAATATTCCATGTTTTTGCAGGTGTATCAGTCTGTTATGAAATAATAAGTTAAGTTCTTTCTAACCTTAATCAGTATGCTATGCTCGAATATGCAAAAATGATCTTGAAAAAAGTCAGTTTCGACCGGAGGTTATTTGAAAAAGAATTAATTAAAGCCCTCAAACTAATTATACCAAATGACCTGAAAGAATTTAAAAACTGGTGCTATGATCAGTTTGGCCATATGTATAATGTTATTCTAAATAAGCACCTTTCCCATATATAAGTCAGATTACTCAGGGCTAAAACTAAAATGAGTACTGAATGACCCAAAAGGTCAATCCTGTGAAGGAATGCATCAGGAAAAGCTATGCCAATATGAAATACACAAGGCCATAATGGCCATTGAAGAATATTCTCTTTCAATTGGCCTATTGATGTCTTTTAAACCTTCCGGGAAATGAAACAAGAAAATTGTGGGATATAATTTCATGAACGAGATCTGAAATTCTTAATGGTTCCATACCGTGTTTTCGGGCATACTTAAATAGGAACTGAAGATGAAATTTAATAAACTTCACAGCGATCTGGATTAATTGGATTTTTCCTGCTATTTTGGTAAAGAAGAAATATAACACACATAATGAGTATTGATAAAACAAGTGCATTTATTTTGGGCATCTTCCTGTTTCTTGGAATGACAGTTTTAGGTTTTATTCTTGGTAAAGCAGCCATTACATTTAAAGAGTACGAACGAACGGTTACGGTTAAAGGATTGTCAGAGCGTGAATACGAAGCCGATATAGTTATCTGGCCAATTCAATTTACGGAAGCTAAAAATGATCTGGGACAGTTATACCAATCCATTGAATCCAGCACCTCAAAGATCAAAACTTTCCTGGAAAACAGCGGCTTGAATACAGATGAGATCTCCTATGCTACACCGGCCATTACGGATAAATCAGCTCAGCAATATGGAGGTAGTTCGGTAGTCGAGTTTCGTTACACAGCACTTCAAACTGTTACAGTGTATACTAAAAATGTTAATTCGGTTCGGAAGATCATGGGTTCTCTATCCGAATTGGGTAAAGAAGGAATCGTTTTCACCGGTGGTGATTACCAGTCTCAAACAGAGTATGTATTCACCAAATTAAACGAGGTAAAGCCCGAAATGATTGAAGAAGCCACCAGAAAGGCAAGAGAAGTTGCCCAGAAATTTGCCACCGACTCCCAAAGTAAACTGGGTAAGATAAAAAAGGCTTATCAGGGACAATTCAGCATATATCCCAGAGATAAGAATAATCCTCATATTAAAAAAGTGCGCGTAGTTTCTACCATTGAATATTATTTATCCGATTAAATCAATTTATTTGACATTTGAAAATCTTTCACATCGGATGTATGGCTCCGGAATGATCATTCTATCAGTTTTCCGGCAATCAGCAAAAGATCAATCTCCCCGGTTTTAATGGAATAGGCAGCATCCAGAAGGCGGAGGTTTGCTTCCAGCATAGTGATCTGGGCTTGCCGTAATTCAAGTTGTGATGAATTTCCCACCCGGTATCGCTCAATGGCTATCTCATTATTCTCTCTGGCGACTTCACTATTTACCAGCTCCAGTTCTCTGAGCTGGATGTTGTTTTGATAACTGATAAAAATAGAATACAGTTCCCTTTCAAGATTAAGCTTTATAGCTTCATAATTAAATTTAGAATTTTCTGCCGATATTTTGGCATTTTGTATCCTTCGGTTCAGATTGAAACCATCAAACAGATTCCAGGCGGCAGAGACTCCATATGTAATTCCACTTGACCGGCGGTTAAGAAGAAATCCAGCCTGCGCCTCTGATCTTCCATAGTTGTATCCCAGGTTCACACCGATTGAAGGAATACGGTCACCAAATAGTTCTTTCTGTACTAATCTTGATGCGTTCATCTCATAACCTGCCGCCAGCAATTCAGGATTATTTCCATCCAGGGCAGCTTCCAACTCCTCATATTTCAAACCGGTGTTCAAATCCGGATCAAAAATCACATGAAAATCGAGGGTTACGTCACGGCCCATTAGTTCGTTTAGGGCAGTCTTTGAAGCAGCCAGACTTTCCTGCTGTATCATATAGAACGACTTATCCCTGTTCAGGTCGACCTGGGCTTGCAGGTATTCAATTTTTGAAGCTTTGCCAAAATCATATTTGTTTTTTGCGATCTCCAATCGATCTTCCGACAATCCAATGTTTTCCATAAGGAGTTCCAGCCTGATTTGTTCCAGGGCAACCGTATAAAACTCCCTGGCAATTTGTGCCACAATGTTCTGGATCATGGATTCTGTTAAAGCAGTCCCTTGTTTTTCAAGTTCCTCCAACCGGTTTTTAGTATGGAACATGGTTGTGCCATCGAATAAGGTCCAATTAAATAATGCAGAGGCTGATAAGTTATTTGACTTGGCCCCATCTCTATTTTGTTCGTCCCCACTTATAAATGTTTGGGAGGTATTTTCAATAGTATACCTTTGAGCTGCAGTGGCATTAAGGGTTGGTAAAAAACCTGCATTCCCAACCGTATTGTTATTCTCAGCGATCTGTTTCTGACCTTTGGATATTTTGATATTGAAATTGTTTGCCAATCCTATTTGTATAGCTGTCGATAATTCTAGCGTATCCTGAGCCTGGATTTGCAGGCACTTAATGAAAAATAATATGCTTAGGATTAAGTGGTGTCTTTTCATTATATATGTTCATTCAGATTTCATAAATTGTCTATAACCTTGACATTCTACCTTTTTTACCGGTCAGGTAACTGTAAATAGCCGGTATTACAAATAGGGTCAAGATGGTAGAAAAAATCAATCCGCCAATTACCGCGATTCCCATGGAAACCCTGCTTTCTGCACCTGCACCAAGTGCCAGCGCAATAGGCAATATACCCAATACTGTGGAAAGGCTTGTCATTAAAATGGGGCGGAACCGGGCTCTGGCAGCCCCAACTATAGAATCATATATATTCATTCCTGCTGCTTTCCGTTGATTAGCGAATTCAACAATCAATATGCCATTTTTAGACACGAGACCTATCAGCATGATGATACCGATCTGACTGAAAATGTTAAGTGTTTCTCCAAAATACCATAACGACAATAAGGTCCCTGTCAGGGCCAGGGGAACAGTAAACATAATAATCAATGGATCTCTGAAGCTTTCGAATTGAGCCGAAAGAACCAGGTAAATCAAGATCAAAGCAAAGGCAAAAGCAAAATACAGATTACCGGAACTTTCCTGGAATTCCTTGGATTGACCTGCTAAAGCTGTAGAGTAAGTTTCATCCAGAACTTCAGCTGCTATTCGGTCCATAGCGGCTAATCCTTCCCCCAATTTCGTACCAGGGGAAAGGTTGGCAGTAACGGTAGCAGAAGCAAAACGATTGTAACGGTACAATTGAGGAGGTGAAGATTGTTCTTCCATACTAATCACGTTGTCCAACTGTATTAGGGAGCCATTATTGCTCCTGACATAAAGTGACCTTAGATCGAGAGGATCATTTCTGTTTTCCTTCGTCACCTGTCCAATCACATAATATTGTTTTCCATTCATTACGAAATATCCAAATCGTTGCCCACTCAGTCCAAGTTGCAGGGTTTGAGCAACATCTCTCACGGAAACCCCCATACTTCGGGCCTTTTCACGGTTGATCTCGATCTTTACTTCTGGTTTTGTGAATTTCAGATTTACTTCCACAAATTGAAATGCCGGATCCGCACTGGATTTATCCAGAAATTCAGGTAATACCTCTTTAAGTTTTTCCAAGGTAGGAGCCTGGATAACATATTGGACAGGAAGTCCTGATCGACGGGAACCTATAGATTGAGGTTCTATCATAAAACCACGTGCCATAGTGATTTCATTTATTTGGGGCCTCATTCGGTTGACAATTTGCGTTTGTGTTTCCTGTCGTTCATCGGCATCAACCAGCTTTGCGAACATCATGGCTGAATTGGAAGAGCCTCCCCCAAATCCAGGTGAAGTGATAGAAACAATATTTTCTATTTCAGGAACCTCTTCTTCAATAACCTCCAATACCTTCGTTACATAAACATCCATATATTCAAAGGAGGCTCCTTCCGGCCCGGTGGCCATTAATCTGAACATCGACCGGTCCTCCATGGGAGACAATTCATTCGGTATTATTCTTATAAAATGATAAATGCCAAGTCCGGCCATCAATATGATAATAAATGCCATCCATCTTCTTCTCATAAATCCTTCAAGAACACTTGCATACTGATTATTCAGCCATACGAAAAATGGTTCGGTCAGATTATAAAAAATATTATGCTTTTCCCGCCTCTTTAAAATTCTAGATGAAAGCATGGGCGTGAGTGATAAGGCTACAAAGGAAGAAATGATCACGGCAAAAGATACAACAATACCGAATTCCCTGAACAAGCGTCCAGTGAGTCCTTGTAAAAATATTACCGGAAGAAAAACGGAAGCAAGCGCCACAGTTGTAGACACTACCGCGAAGAAAATTTCCTTGGCACCCTGAAATGCAGCTTCCATGGGCGGTTTACCGGATTCGATCTTGGTATAAATATTCTCCAATACGACAATGGCATCATCTACAACAAGACCGATCGCAAGGACGATACCCAACATAGTAAGCACATTTATAGAAAATCCTGCCAGATACATTACAAAAAATGTTCCGATAAGAGAAATAGGAATGGTTATAACGGGTATTAATGTTGTTCTCCAATCTCTCAAAAAGAAGAAAATGATCAATACCACCAGAGAAAAAGCCAGATATATGGTCTGCTGTACCTCAGCAATAGAATCCCGGATGTATTCCGTTGTATCAAATCCAATGTAAGTATGTAGATCTTGTGGCAGGTCTTTCTTTATTAACTCCCATCTTTTATAAAATTCCTCTGCTATTTCAAGATTATTTGATCCTGGTTGTGGAACAATAGCGTTTATTACCATAGGAACGCCATTACTTCTTAATATGGAACGATCGTTTTCAGGGTAAAATTCTGCACGGCCTATATCCCTGAATTTTACGATGATATCACCTTGTTCCTTGACAATCAATTCATTAAATTCCTCCGGTGAAGATAATCGTCCATGGGTTCGGATGGTTAGCTCCATACTGCTGCCTTCCAATACACCTGTTGGTAACTCCAGGTTCTGCGAATTAACCGCCGTAAAAATATCCAGGGGTGTAAGTTCATATGCCGCCAGCCTGTTTGGATCCATCCAGAGGCGGATGGAATATTTTCTTTCTCCGTATATCATAATCTGGCTAACACCCGGAATCGTTTGAAACCGCTCCTTAAAAACGTTATTGGCTATATCCGACAATTCCATTAAATTCCTTCGTTCGCTGGAGATCATCAACATCAAAATAGGACTAGTGTCCGCATCTGCTTTGGTAACTATTGGTGGATCAGCATCCGGTGGCAATTGACGCATGGCACGGGAAACCCTATCCCGTACGTCATTGGCGGCTGCTTCCAGATTGGATTCCAGATCAAACTCAACGGTAATTGAGCTTCTACCATCGCGGCTAGAAGAAGAAAGCGTTTTGATACCTTCAATCCCATTGATGGATTCTTCCAGAGGTTCTGTAATTTGAGTCTCAATAACCTCTGCATTGGCCCCGACATAAGAGGTTGAAACAGTGATGATTGGAGGATCGACACTCGGATACTCCCTGATTCCCAGAAAAAAAAAGCCGATAATACCAAATATCAGTATAGTAAGGGATAACACAATGGCCAGTACCGGCCGATTGATACTAATTCTGGATAGACTTGCCATACTCACTCATCAGTTAACAATGGTTAAATTAACAGGCATACCGTGCCGGATCTGTAAAATACCAGTGGTAATTACCGTATCACCGGGATGTATGCCCTGTGTTATATGAACATCATCCTCGGTACGTAATCCGATCTCAACTTCTTCCTGACTTACAAGGTCATTTTTAAAGGTATAGACCTTATGGCTGTTTAATTCGGGAATAACAGATTCCGATGGGACCATTAAAGCATTCGGTATTACATCCAGAATATAATCAATATTAGCGAACTGCCCTGGATATAAAATTTCCTCATCATTTTTGCAAATGGCCCTGATTTGAAGTGTCCTGGTTCGTGGATCAATTCGTGGTTCTACAGCATAAATTATGCCTGTAAATATACGCTTAGATGATTCAACCATAAATTTGATTGAATCTCCCATATCCACCAGTGAGGTATATTTTCCAGGAACAGAAAACTCTATTTTTATTGGATTGACATTATAGATATTGGCTACAAGATCGGAAGGCGAAATGTAACTGCCTTCGCTAACCTGTCTTAAGCCAATAATACCATCAAATGGGGCATATATTTTATGTTTCGCAATTCGGGCTTCCCGTTCTTTGATATCACTGAGGATTGTATTTAATGTCGTAAGGGCAATTTCATATTCTTCACGGCTGATCGCCTCTTTTTCCAGCAACTGTCTCATCCTGTATTCAATATCCTCATTCAATTTCTGAGTATATTTTAACCGTTCCATTTGTGCGTATATTTCATCATCATTAATGGTAAGCAACAGATCATGCTTTTTAACACGCTGTCCCTCCTGAAAGTAGATCCCTTGAATTTTCCCGGATATCTCACTTCTTAAAGCAACAGACTCATTAGCGATGATGGCGCCGGTAATTTTTATAATATTTTCAATACGTTGGGGATGGATTATTTTCGCCTCCACTGGCACGAGTGAGCTTCCACGTGGGGACGCCATTACGGGCCCTTTCTCGGCTGGTTTTAATTTCGGGTATAGAATCAGTCCTATAATAATTATGGCAATTATTACAAAAAGAACTGATTTTAAAACTTTATTCATAGGTTATACAATCTATTAAAACCTCACCAAGTACAATTGAGCAGTTGTATAAATTTCATCATTAATTCTGAAGAAATTCTGTTTTCAAATCATTTTATGTAATTAATTATAAAATCCTAAAATGCTATCATGTTGTAGATCTTTCATTCACCAAAAACTTCCATTAGAACCTTATAAGATTTAAGTTCCTTTAGCTGATCAAAATGTATCTGGTAAAAAAGAATGATGGCAGATATTAATTTTCTTCGCAAGTCATTTGAGATAACAACTTCTGAAGAATATTCACTTTCAATAAGCCGGTCGATATCCTTAAAGTCTTTCCGGAAAATAGAAACAAGAAAATTGTTGGATTCAATTTCATGCACGAGATCTGCTATTTTCATGGGTTCAATACCCTGGTATCGGGCATACTTGAAAAGGAATTGAAGATGAAAATTCATAAATTGCACATCCCTTTCATCGTAAAATAAAAGAGATTCTTCTAGAAAGTTATACAATTCAGGATTGGCCTCTTCTTCTCTTAATGTTTTATATAACATTTCTGTAATAAACAAAGCGACTGAAGATTTGATAACATTGTAAGGGATTGATTTGTATGGATGCCAGCACTTGATTTCGGATATCCTGTTTATCTCAGCATGGTTTTTATTATAAACGACCATATCCAAAAGGGTCAACGGTTGAAAATACGAAATTGGGTACCTGGGTTTGCTTGACCTTACATTGTTTATAATATAGCTTTTCAGCCCAAATTGGGCTGTGTAAATCCTGGCTATCACAGACGATTCCCTGAATTTTATAAAATTAAATACTATACCCTTTGTCTTTTGCTTCATCGGCTAAACTCTTCCTGAAAGAAACTATTTCGAATGTTTTTCCGATTCATTATAACAGGCTCTGCAGAGCGGTTCATAGGTTTCCCTTTCGCCAACTACAACAGTATTTTTATCCATTGTTAACCTATGTGAATAAACTGCAATGGCCCCGCATCTAATGCAAATTGGATGTACTTTGGTAACAAATTCAGCAACTGCCATTAAAGCAGGCATCGGCCCAAAAGGCTTACCCATATAATCCATGTCAAGTCCGGCAATAATTATCCGCTTCCCCTGATCCGCCAGTTTTGTAGCAACATCCACCAGGTGTTCATCAAAGAACTGAGCTTCATCAATTCCAACTACATCTGAGTTACCTGCTAGTAATAATATATCCTGAGAAAAATTGACGGGTGTAGACCGGATCTGGGTCTCATTATGCGACACTACATATTTATCATGGTAACGCGTATCAATTACCGGTTTAAAAATCTCTACCTGCTGCCTGGCAATGATAGCCCTGTTCAGCCTCCGGATCAATTCCTCGGTTTTACCAGAAAACATTGCCCCAGCAATAACTTCTACCCATCCAGTATTTTGTAAAGGGCCCTTATTTTTATTACCTAAATTGGGTTCGACAAACATGTATTATAATCCTATGGAGATAACAAATTCTGTTTTGCAGAATTGCAATTCTAACTTATAACCAATATATTATTCACATTATACGAATAAAGCACATCGATTATACATAATTGAAATAATATTTCGTTTTTTTATAAAGTTAGTTATAATGCTAAAGTATTGATATGGAAACCGCTATTAATCATGACTATATAAATTCCTATGCCGAAGCGTATACCAATAGGATTGTGGATAGATATTTCTCCGAAAATTCAATTATAGATGGTGAAAATATCCTGTCCATAACTGAATTCAGACAGATCAATTTATTTGTTATAAAGAATATAATGGTAAAGTGGCAGGTAGAAGCAAAAAAAATACGAAGTCCATTCTTTAATTATAACAGTCCTGAAGTCCAGAATGCTTTACAGGATTTTATGAATGTGCTTTCAAAGAACATTTCCGTAGAGCAGAAAGTATTCGCACCATTATTGAAGATGGCCATTACTGATGTTTTGATATTGATTTTTTCACCCTACGATTTCTTTTCAAACGAATTGCTGAATATAGGCACGCCAATAACTCTTGCCGAACTGGAAAAGAGAAAAAAGTTCATAAAAATCAACAGCGAACTATACAATGCCTATGTGCAGAAGATTGAAGAAAAGGGCACTGATACTATGCAGATAAAAGAAGCAAAACAATATTTTGACCAGGTTTGTGAAGATATAAATTTTTCACCTGAGGAACCGGACGAGTATATCAGCTTGTTCTCAAAAGAAATCCAATTTGAACTCAAAAAGGTATATGCTGAAGTTGAAAATGAACCACCCCAGGAGGAGAGTGAAACAAAAACTGCAACAGATTCAGACGAGGAGAAAGTGCCTATTCATGAAAAATATTTTCAGCAGAAAGCCACCCTTGTAGATGAACTGAAGAAAGAACCTGCAAGTACAGTTCTTGACTTTCATCAGAAACAAAAGATTGACAGCATAAAGAAAAACATATCCATTCAGCAAAGATTCAGGTTTGTAAGGGAGCTGTTCAGTGAGAACGATGAACTGTTCACCGAAGTCATTGAATTGCTGGATAATTGCAGCAGTAATGAGGAAGCCATTTCATATATAAATGAAAAATTCCTCAACAGTGGTCAATGGAATGGTGAAGATGAGGCAGTCGAGGAATTTCTTTCTGTGGTGAACAAAAAGTTCCCTGGTTAACGTACAAATATCTGCATTCTGTGCGCATCCAGCTTCAGTAATATAAACAATAATATTGAGAAGGCCCACAATGACGATCCGCCATAACTGAAAAAGGGCAGGGGTATTCCAATGACCGGAAACAATCCAATAGTCATACCGATATTGATCATAAAATGAAAAAATATAATGGAACCAACCGCATATCCATACGTTTGGGCAAATCTTGATTTCTGCCGTTCCGCTATAAAAAAGATCCGGAGTATAAGGAAAATAAATAGGATGATTACAAGTGAAGTTCCAATATAACCATGTTCTTCTCCCAGGGTGCAGAAAATAAAATCCGTAGATTGCTCAGGAACAAAATCAAATTTTGTCTGAGTCCCATTCAAAAAGCCTTTCCCCCAGAATTGTCCTGATCCAATAGCAATTTTGGACTGCGTTACATTCCAGCCATCTCCAAGTGGATCTGAATCAGGATTTATCAATACCCGAAGTCTCTTCTGGTGGTGGGGCTTAAGAATCTTCGATTGGAAGTAATCGACGCTAAAGGTTATGCCAATGGTAAATAGCATTATAATTATTATACCGGCAATTTTCTTAAACGTCTTATCAGCAAATGCAATAGCAATGCCGGCGATTACAATAATTGCCAGGATAATAAAAAGCTGATTGACGAAAAGAGTGGAAATAAAAATCAGGACCAGTAGCAGTCCGATAACGAGGACCAAGGGTGATAATCCTTCACGATAAAATACGATTATAAAAGAAAAATAAATTAAGGCAGTTCCAGGATCAGGTTGCAACAGGATCAATAGAATTGGGATCACAACTAAGGCGGAAACCATGATTACCTGTCGCTTACTGCTAAAACGAAAACCTGGCGTACTAATAAACCTTGCTACAGCAAGAGCAGTTATAAATTTGGCGAATTCTGAAGGCTGGATCTTGAAGAAGGAACCGATCTCAAACCAGGACCTGGCTCCTGATACTTTTGTGCCAAATAAAATCACAAATATTAGCATAACCAAGATTATGCCATATAGTATATAAGAAATTGATTCGTAAAACTGGAAATCTATCGATACGATAATAAAAAAAATAATTATTGTGCTGCCTATCCAGACAAGTTGCTTACCCGAGTTAAGAGAAAAATCAAAAATATTCATCCCGGTTCCCTCCTGATAGACTGAAGCGTAAATATTTAACCAGCCCATGATCACGAGTATCCCATATACAAATAAGGTCAACCAATCAATCCTGTTTAATATATTGCTATCTCTTCTCAATATATAAATTCTCCTTTTAGTACGAATTCTTCAAGCCACTTCCTCTTTATTTCACCGGTAAGGTATTTCTCGATCACAAGGCTTGATATAGAGGCAGCTGCACGTCCACCCCAACCTGCATTTTCCACATAGACGGCAACAGCTATTTGCGGATCCTCTTTGGGTGCAAATCCCATAAATCCTGAATGGTCTTCACCATGTGGATTTTCGACGGTACTTGTTTTTCCACAGACTTCGATATTCGTCATATAAGCCCTTCTTCCTGATCCTGAACGTACAACTTCTTGCATTCCATTGATTACTGAATTAAAATGAACGGAATCAATCCCAACCTCATTTTTAATTATGTACTTTGGATCAGGCAATCCATTATCATCTACTGATTTAATGATGTGAGGTGTATAAAAATATCCCTTATTTGCTAAAATAGTAGCTAAATTGGCCATTTGAAGCGGCGTAACAAGCGTTTCCCCCTGTCCTATACTTAAGGAATAAATATTGGAAAATTTCCATCGGTTCTGACCATAAACCCTGTCGTAATAGCCAACTGTGGGTACGTACCCACTTTTCGGATTCGGAATATCAATATCGAGGGTAACTCCCAAACCAAAATTAACAACATAATTCCTCCATTTCTCCAAGCCAAACCTTGCATCAATGAAAGGACTGGGATCTTCCCTTTGGTTTATAATTCTCCGGAACACCTTAAAAAAATAATTATTAGAAGAATAGGTTATGGCTTCTTCCACATCATAATATCCTATTGGCGCTAAATCCCCAATCAACCTGCCATCACTGTATATCAATTCATCCTTATCGATAACATTTTCCTGAAGAGCGATCAATGCCTGAATCGTCTTGAACATGGAGCCCGGGGGGTACATGGCCATTATCGGCCGGTTGAAAAGAGGAACCAGCGTATCCACTGAAAGAGTCTGAAAATTATCGGAAAATTCACGTCCGGACAAAATATTCGGATCATAAGAAGGTGCTGAGACAATACTCAAAATTTCACCGGTAGCAGGTTGAATAGCAACCAGGCTCCCAACTTTTCCATCAAGCAGTTTTTCTGCGTATTCCTGCACGCTTAAGTCAATGGTCGAGATCAGATTATTTCCAGGTACAGAAATTGTGTCTAGCCGGCCTTCTTTATAAAGTCCCTGTTCAACTCCTCTAACATTCACCATTCTTTTCTTTACTCCTCTCTGACCCCGTAAAGCTTTTTCGTAACTGGACTCAATACCACTAATACCAATATAATCACCCATGCGGTAATAATTGGTGGTATCCCTGTCAAGTTGACCTTTACTTATCTCACCAACATAACCAAGTGCATTCGACAATACCGGATGCGGATATTCACGTACGGACCTCGCAGAAATATAAAATCCTTTAAAATTTATAAGCTTATCCTGTATTCGTGCATATTCTTCATTCGAGATTTGCTTAATAAATATGGAGGGCTTAATCACAGAATACTTTCTGGCAATATCATACTTCTCATTAAAAGTCTCTTTGTCAATTCCAAACATGGAACAGAACTCTGCTGTGTCTTTTACTTCCACCTCCATTGGAACTATCATCAGGTCGTACATTGGATTGTTTATGACCAAAAGATCACCGTTTCTGTCATAGATCAATCCTCTATATGGGTATTCAACAATACGTTGAATGATATTATTTTCTGCCGCTAACCGGTAGTTATCACTTAATACCTGAATACTGAGTAGTTTAAGGAGAAAAATTATCCCTACTATAACAATGCCTATCCGAATTATTATCTTTCTTGAATCATTCATGACAACCGATCTCTATTGTAAAATAGATTCTGTCCAATTACCAATATAGTAAACGTAAACAAGCTGCTGAAAAAGGTCTTTTTAATTATTAACCAAAAGTGATATAGTTCACCAGCCTCTATAAAGAATAACGAAAGATGATGCAGAAATATTAAAGGTAAAGCATAAGTAATAAACCAACCAAATCCCATAACCCGCATTGTGGGTAATCTTACATCTTCATAACCAGTACTGGGAGTGATGGTAGAAAGCCAGAATGGGCGCAAATAGGCTATTAATGTCCCGGAAGCAGCATTTACCCCCAGGCTGTTATAAAAAATATCGATTGAAAAACCTGTAATAAATCCAAGAATAACTAATAATACTGTGCTGATTTCAAAAGGAAGTAATAAAATAAAGCCGATGTATACAAAACAGAAGGCTGTTCCAAATAATACCATATTGTCAAAAAGGAATACCTGCAACATGATATATACTGCAAACACTAAAACATTATATATGATACTTCGCCTATTCATTTAAAACTTCAACAGAATCTTTCTCCTGCCGGTCATAATTTTGGATTAAATACACATGAGACAGCGATTGAAAATCGCTTGACAGGTCAATAATTACCTGATAAAATGTTTCATTTTCATCGATACTAAATTCCTTTATTTGACCAATTGGTATTCCCTCGGGAAAGATAGCGTTAAACCCTGAAGTAGTAATTGAATCACCCACTTGTATCTCCACATGCCGGGGTATGTACAATAAATTGGCATAAAGCGGATCCAATCCATCCCATTTTGATGTACAGAAAACTCCCAATCTGCTTAATAAGGATGATACCTGCATACCTCCATGCAAGAGGCTATATAAAGTTGCATAATTTTTAGACACGGTTTTGACAACCCCAACGACACCAAAAGAACTTATAGCACCCATTCCAGGCTCCAGGCCATCCTGTGAACCCTTATCAACTGTGATATAATTGTTAATTTTCTGAGTACTGTTATTAATTACTTTTGCAGGAATATAATCGTATTGTATCGCAGTATCAACTGTCGATATTATTGAAGAATCAGCATTAAATACCTGAACCTGTTTCTGGCTGATCAAGTCACGTAAAAAAGCATTTTCTTTTGCCAGATAATCATTTTCATTTATTAGATTAAAATATTGATAAACACCTTGTCTTAATCCGAAAATAGATGAGACTATGCTATTTGATGTATTGAAGAAAGCTGCATTATGAAACGTACTGGTCCCAATTACCAACCAGAAAGCTAGAATTTCCAGTACAATAAATGTAAAAAATGCCCTATACTGATAAATTAATAGAAATAAACGACGCATTAAATGTTTATGTCATCAAAACGGACCTGTATTCTTGTAGATTCTTTAAAGCCAAACCGGTTCCCCTAACTACTGCTCTTAAAGGATCGTCGGCTACATGTATAGGCAACTTTGTTTTTAAAGCAAGTCTTTTGTCCAAGCCTCTAAGAAGCGCTCCGCCTCCCGTTAAATGTATGCCATTATCGTAAATATCTGCGGATAATTCAGGTGGAGATATTTCCAGTGCTTTCAGAACCGCTTCTTCAATTTTGGAAACGGATTTATCTATGGCAAATGCAATTTCAGAATATGAGATCTTTATAACTTTAGGGATCCCGGTCATAAGGTCCCGGCCTCTGATCTCATAATCATCAGGTGGTTCATCCAATTCTGTTAAAGCTGAACCTACTTCTATTTTAACTTTTTCTGCAGATCGCTCACCAATCAAAAGGTTATGCTGTCTTCTCATATAATCCAGGATATCTTTATTAAAAGTTTCCCCGGCAACCCGGATAGATTGATCGCAAACGATTCCGGACAAAGCGATTACGGCAATTTCAGTCGTACCCCCGCCTATGTCAACCACCATTGATCCAACAGGTCTTTCAATGTCAATGCCAATACCCAATGCTGCCGCTATAGGCTCCTGAACCATATACACTTCTTTTGCCCCGGCATGTTCCGCTGAATCCCTGACAGCTCTTTTTTCAACTTCAGTTATACCGCTGGGTATACAGATCACCATTCTGTGGGAAGTGGGAAAAATAGTCCGGCGATTTTCTATCATTTTGATCATTCCCCGGATCATATGTTCTGCGGCATGAAAATCAGCAATCACTCCATCCTTTAAAGGTTTGATGGTTTTTATGTTTTCATGTGTTTTCTCATGCATCTGCATGGCTTCCCGGCCAATTGCCAACACTTTATTATTGTTCTTATCTATTGCTATGATAGATGGTTCATCTACTACGATTTTATCCTTATTAATGATAAGCGTATTAGCTGTGCCAAGGTCAATGGCAATATCACTCGAGAAAAAATCAAACAATCCCATAGTATACTTATCCTGATTAGTTTATAATACTATATTATTTCTATTAATGCTTAAAATGCCTGAATCCAGTAAACACCATGGCCATATTATGGGCATCACAATAGTCAATAGAATCCTTATCTCTTACAGATCCACCAGGTTGAATAACGGCTTTTATCCCAGCATGATCTGCTATTTCAACACAGTCGGGAAATGGGAAAAAGGCATCGGAAGCCATTACGGCACCATTAAGGTCCATGTTGAAATTCCTGGCCTTTTCTATAGCCTGTTTTAAAGCATCCACCCTGGATGTCTGTCCTACACCACTAGCCAGCAGCTGGCCATCCTTTGCTAATACAATTGTATTTGACTTGGTATGCTTACATACTTTACTGGCAAACAATAAAGCCCTGTTTTCTTCATCAGTGGTAGCCCGTTGAGTGGCCACCTTTATATCGTCCAGACTATCCGTTTTAAGGTCCTTATCCTGCTCGAGTACACCATTCAGTAATGTCTTGGCTATTTTAGTTTCCTTCAGATTGTCCTTTTTAACAAGTATGATCCTGTTCTTTTTTGACTTCAATATATCTAATGCATCTGGTGCATATTCAGGCGCAATGACCACTTCGCAAAACAGCTTATTAATTTCTTCTGCAGCTTCAAGATCAACCGTCCTGTTCGTTGCTAAAATACCACCAAATGCAGATATTGTGTCGGCCTCGAAAGCTTTTAAATAAGCTTCTTTTACCGAATTACCGGTAGCTGCACCACAGGCGTTGGTATGTTTCAGAATTGCAAATGCCGTCTCTTTATCAAATTCTTCCACCAGCGCAACAGCAGCATCGATATCTACCAGATTATTATATGAAAGCGCTTTGCCATGGATCTGATCAAATAGCGATCCGAGATCTCCATAAAATATGCCCTTTTGATGAGGATTTTCTCCGTATCTTAATTCGGTTGCTTTTAACTCGCTGATCTTCAAAGCAGGAATTTGAAATTCCCCGTTAAAATAATTGAAAATAGCGGTGTCGTAATGTGAGGAAACATTAAAAGCCTGTGCCGCCAGATATTTGCGATCTTCCTGATCAGTACTGCAATCTTTTTCCTCCAGGATACTCAACAATTCCTGGTACTGGTTTTTTGAAGCAACAATAGCAACATCTCTGAAGTTCTTGGCTGCAGCACGAATTAAAGAAATTCCGCCTATGTCAATTTTTTCAATTATCGATTGCTCATCGGCTCCACTTGATACGGTTTCTTCAAAAGGATATAAATCTACGATGACCAGGTCAAGGTCAGGAATTTCATAATCCTTAATTTCTTTTTGATCCGAAGTATTGTCCCTGCGAGATAATATTCCGCCAAAAACTTTTGGATGGAGGGTTTTTACGCGACCTCCCAGAATCGAGGGATATCCTGTAAGTGATTCCACAGCGGTCACATCAATGCCTTGTTCCTGAATAAATTTTTGAGTGCCACCCGTTGAATATATGTGTACGCCATTCTCTTTCAGTACTTTAAGGATCGGTTCTAACTGGTCCTTATAAAACACTGAGACGAGAGCAGATTGAATTTTTCTTCTTCCCATAGTTTGGATTCTCAAAAGTGCAAAGCTAATGTTTTTTATTTATTTATTATCAGTTCTTCAATTACTTTAGGAAAGTATTCATACTCTAGTTGATGTATCTTCTTTGCCAGGGATTCAGGTGTATCATCGCCGTCAATTTTACAACGTGCCTGAAATACAATTTTCCCTTCATCGTATTTCTCATTCACATAGTGAATACTAATTCCGGATTCGGCATCCCCCGATTCAATAACGGCCTGATGCACATGCATTCCGTACATGCCCTTCCCGCCATAATTTGGAAGAAGTGCCGGATGAATATTAATGATCTTATTTTCAAAAGCCCTGATCAAATTCAAAGGTACAAGCCACAGAAATCCTGCCAGTACAATAAGATCAATCCCTTCGCTTTTCAGGAGCTCAATGATTTCATCTGATTTATAAAAATCATCCCTTGAAAAAATACAAGTTGGGATATTGTGTTTTTCAGCCCTGACCAGGGCATATGCATCTGGCTTATTAGAACATAAAATCTTAACCTTTCCTATTGATGATCCTTGGAAATGTGATATTATTTGTTCTGCATTTGTTCCACTTCCTGACGCAAATATTGCTATGCTTTTTGTCTTCTTATTATCCAATTTTTCTCACTTTATAAGTTTAAAAAATATCATGCTAATAATACCACTCAACATTATCAGCTTACTGAATCCGCTCAAAAGATAAAAATCTCTCTTCGAGTCAGCCCTAATCAACCTTTGAATGAATACCATAGCTGGAATAGCTAAAAATACAAAATATATTTTTAAAAAATAATTATCCTGTTTTATTGTTAGCCATACGATGATTCCCATAAAAACCAACAATATAAAAAGTACAATTTTTTTAGTTTTTCTAATGCCTAGAACCACGGGTAGCGTTCTACATCCAAATGCCTGATCTCCTTTCCAGTCTTCAATATCTTTTATGATCTCCCTTATTAGATTTATGAAAAATGCGAACATGGCATAAATAAAAACGATCCACTGATTTTTGGGGTATAAAATTACAACTATAAGCAGACCTAAAGCAGTGAGAAAGGCTATCACCACATTTCCCACAAACGGTAGTCTTTTAAGGTGATTGGAATAAAACCATAATAAAAATGCGGCGATAAGATTGATCCCGCCAATTAACAGGTTTATAAATAGGCCGATCAATACGCCAAAAAAACTGAAAACAATATGTGTAGTTAAGGCAATACGCCTTTTAATTAACTTTCCAACAACGACTTTTTGAGGCCTGTTGATGTAATCAATTTTTATGTCATAATAATCATTGATTATATAACCACCAGCAGCAATTATTACAGTAGAAGCTGATAACAGAAATAAATTTGGATCAAACAGATAGAGCTTATATGAATCATCCATCCCAATAAGAAATATGGCAGTAAAATATTGGGTCAAAAAGATGATCAAAAGGTTAGGCAATCGTATCAGCTGAACGATCTCTCTTGGGTTTAAGCGGTTTTCCGATTTCTTTTGCGTTTTTGATGCCATAAAAACCCAATTTAAATTATATCGTATGCTGTAAGTTTATTTTTATAAATATCATAAGATAATGTATCGAAACATACGAAAACAACACGCACGATTGAAATTGCATTATCTCCAAAATTCCTGACAGTATCAATAGCAATGACAGCTGCATCATCTAAAGGATAACCATATACGCCAGTACTTATATTTGGAAAAGCGATAGATCCCAATTTATGATTTTCTGCCAGTTTCAAACTGTTTTCATATGCATTTCTAAGTAGTAAATTTTCATTAAAACTACCACCCCGCCAAACTGGCCCGACAGTATGTATAACTTTAGAGGCAGGCAGCTTACCTCCTGTGGTAATAACAGCCTCTCCTGTGGGACACCCCCCAGTCTGTTCCCGTATCAAATCACATTCGAGCATTATAGAAGGACCGCCTGCTTTGTGTATTGCCCCATCCACTCCTCCTCCTCCGGCTAGTCTGGAATTGGCGGCATTAACTATAACGTCAACCTCTATTTTTGTAATATCTCCTTTTACTAACTGAATGTTCATAATCATGTTCATCCATGCAAGGCTGGATGATATAAGATAAATCACTTAAGTTCAGTACAAATAAATTTCCCATTCCCTCACGATGGGTATAAACACATCCATTGTCAATATTCAATTTATAATTCCGCTTTTCCATAACATGATACAGGATTTCCTGAAGAGGAGTGGCATAATGTCCATGGATAATCGTTTTATAACGGGTTTTCTCAGGATCGACTACAAAGTCCCTGGTGTGGAGCATAGAATACGAATCGCTAAACGGATCTGATGCTGAATAATTAAACCCGGCATGAACAACAATGAAATCCTCAAGTTCGATATAAAAAGGAAGCTTATTAATGAATTCTATATAATGATCCGGAATCTCGTTGACGGTGCTCACCTTAAAACTATCCAGTGTTTCAAGACCTCCTTTTATTATAAAATCCTCTACGGATGTTTTATCATTGATGGCATTTAAAAGCAATTGCTCGTGGTTTCCCCGCACTGCCTGGATCTTATACCCGGACTCGATCAAATGAAAAACATAATCCAGTACACCTTTGCTGTCCGGCCCTTTATTAATAAAATCCCCGGTAAAGTAAATTTCATCAGATTCATCGGGGCAGATTACTTTTTCAAAAGTATATTGAAAAGTATCTATACATCCATGAAGATCAGGAAACACAAATTTGTTTGCCAAAACTAAATATTGTTATAGGAAGTTAATATGCCCTTGATCAGGGATGAACTAAAACCCTGGTGTTCCATTTCGTTCAATCCGGCAATGGTGCACCCCATGGGAGTAGTTACTTTATCTATTTCATATTCAGGATGTTCGCCACCTTCTATCAATAAACCGGCAGCGCCTCGTACCGTTTGAGATGCGATCAACTGGGCGGTTGAGGAGTCAAATCCAATTTCAATACCGCCCTGGCTGGCAGCCCTGATAAACCTTAAGGCATAGGCAATCCCGCAAGCTGCTAAAACAGTGGATGCATCCATAAGCTCCTCGTCAATTTTAATAGTCTTACCTAGTTGATCAAAAATTGAAAAGACAATGTCTTTATTTTCCGCTGAATCATCCCTGGTGGCAATGCATGTCATCGATTCCCGTATGGCGATGGCTGTATTTGGCATGGCCCTGAATATATGAATTTCCGGTCCGCAATATTCCTTAAGTACCTCAATTTTAACACCTGTTACAACAGATACCAGAATCTGGTCTTTTCGTAGTAAAGGCCTGATTTCAGTAATCACTTTTTCTGTCTGATGCGGTTTTACAGCGACAAGTATCACTTTCTTGCCTTTGACCGCATCCCCATTATTACTGGTTACTTTTATTCCTTTTGCTTTAAGATCTTCGATAAGATGAACTTTCCGCCGGGTTAATGTAATATTGGAGGCTTTTATCTTTTCACTGAATAATAAGCCCATGGCGATTGACCGCCCAAGATTGCCACCACCAATGATCCCAATATCATATGCTATCATAATTGTTTATATATTAATTATAAATAAGATGCAATTTATGTTTATTTTTCAATATTTTATGGGTGCTTATATGTAAATGATAAGAATTATCCTGAGATTTAAGGGTATTTATAAAATTGAAAAATACAATTAACATATCTTTCTTTGTCGTCTCACTGATCATTTTATTCAGTTCCCTGATCCCGCCAGATTATTTCTGGATGGCAGGTTTTCTTGCCTATGGAATACCGGTCATCTTATTTGCTAACCTGGCTCTGGCTATCTGGAAAGTTTATAAAAAAAGAAGAAGTGCCTTATACCCTCTTGTAATACTGGTTTTGGGATATGGTTTTATCCGAGACACCTTTAGAATTCATAGTTCGGATTCCAGCGGAGATCTGAAGGTGATCACCCACAATACAAGGGTTTTTAATGTATATTTTAATAATGGAAAAGATACTTCTTCTGTTAGGAAGATGATCGATTGGATAAATAATGAAGAAGCTGATGTGGTTTGTTTCCAGGAGTTTTATAATGATCCGGGTTCTTCAAATTTCAACACTTTAAAAAAGATCAGGGATTACAATACGTATTATTATTTTCATAGCCCAAAAGTGGTCAACAAAATAGGAGCAGAATTTGGGGACATAATATTCAGTAAATATCCAATAGTAAAGAAAGGGGAAATCAGTTTTGGAAAGAATACAATGAACAAGGTCATTTATGCTGATATAAAGGTAAAGTCCGACACCATCAGGATCTATAATATGCATCTTCAGTCTATGCATATCCGGGAAGATGAATTGATCAATGCAGATGATTTGCAGACTGGGTTCAGGCATCTGGTTTCTAATCTTAAAAATGGTTTTATGCAACGGGCAGGACAAATAAGAATTCTGAAGGAAGAACTCAAATCCTGTCCGCATCCCGTAATTCTTTGTGGGGATTTGAATGATCTTCCATACAGTTATGCATACCGGCAATTAAATCATGAATTAAATAATGGTTTTACTAAGGCTGGAAGCGGATTTGGTTTCACATTTAATGGTAAATTATTCTTTCTGAGGATTGACAATCAATTTTTCAGTGATGAATTAAAAATCCACTCGTATAAAACCCATCGTGATATGAAAAGTTCTGACCATTTCCCCGTTTCGGCTACCTACTCGATTCAAAAACTATCAGATTAATTTATAGAATCCCTGAACTTATAATCCAGATAAGTAATTTTGCTGAATATTATATATGACCGTTAAAAAAGATATACGTGAACTTAGCGACGCAGAAATTGCTGAAGCTGTTGAATTGATAGGTGAAAAACCTTACCGGGTAAAACAGATAAGTCATTGGATATGGGCCAGGTCAGTTACAGATTTTAATGAAATGACCAGCCTTTCTAAATCTTTGAGGGATAAATTAATCAAAAAATTTGAATTCAGGCCTGTTCAAATAGATCTTGAACAAAAGAGTTCCGACTCCACGATAAAGGTGGCGTTCAAATTGTATGATGGCAATATTGTCGAAGGCGTACTGATCCCCTCAGACGACAGGATGACAGCTTGCATATCATCACAGGTCGGATGTTCCTTGTCTTGTAAATTTTGTGCGACGGGATATCTTGAAAGGCAGCGAAACCTCTCACCGGGTGAAATTTATGATCAGGTTCTCTATATACGAAAACTCGCAATGGATCACTTTAATACTCCATTGACCAATATAGTATTTATGGGAATGGGAGAGCCCCTGTTGAATTATAGAAATGTTATGATGGGCATTGAACGGATTACCTCTCCTGATGGTCTTGCAATGTCTTCAAAAAGAATAACCCTTTCTACCGCCGGCATAGCGAAACTGATCAAAAAACTGGGAGATGATGGGGTAAAATTCAAGCTTGCTTTATCATTGCATGCCGCCAATGACGATAAACGGAATAAGATCATGCCTATTAATGAATCCAATTCGTTAAAGGTTCTCCTGGAGGCATTAAATTATTATTACAGTAAAACCAAGTCGATGATCACACTTGAATATATCGTATTCAAGGATTTTAATGACACCATTGAAGATGCCCGGGAACTTCTTGCTTTTATCAAAAAAATTCCCGCCAAGGTAAACATCATTGAATACAATCCCATTGAGATGGCCTCATTTACAAATACGGATGAAGATCGACTGGAATCTATAAGAGTTTATCTTGAGCAAAACAGAGTAAATGTAAGGTTAAGAAGAAGTAGGGGTAAGGATATTGATGCAGCCTGCGGGCAGTTGGCCAATAAGCGGTAAATATATAAGATCGATTTATCGAAAATCAGGATCTGATCTGGAGCTAAAGCGGTCAAATTTTGACAGCACTTTATTTTTTACTGGCATTAAATAATTTCTGTTTCTCCTCTTTAGTCAAACTTTCATATCCTCCATCAGAAATTTTGTCAAGAATGGCATCTATTTCATCCTGGTTCACGTTCTTTCCCTGTTTAGCCTGAGTCCGGCCTTTTCCACTTTTATTTGAGTCGGAACTTTTGTATGATACCTTGATCTTAGGTTTTCTTACAAACAGACTTTTGATAAAATTGATGACACTAATTATGGGTTGACCGAAATCATTCCCTTTTTTAAGTTGTTGTACATAAAGAAATCCGATAAGTGCGCCCCCAAGATGCGATAACTCCCCACCGGCATTTGAGCCATCAATATTAAAAAAAGACAAAAGCACGTAGAAAATGGCGATATATTTGATTTTAATTGGGCCTAGGAATAAAAGGAAAAAAGTATAATTTGGCATAAAGGTGGCTGCGCCGACAACCACGGCAAATACACCCGCCGATGCACCCATAAGGATTGACAGGTGAACCCTGTCACTATAAAAAGGGACCAGGTTATATATGAGTATAAAAAGAAATCCTCCGATCAATCCCCCAAGAACATATAAGTTGATCAGTTTATTATTCCCTAGAAATTCATAAATAATTTTTCCGAACCAAAAGAAGAACAACATATTAAACAATACATGAAAAAAGCTTTCATGAGTGAAAAAATAGGTAAGGATGGTCCAGGGCTTAATCAGGAATGTTGATATGTCCGAAGGGAGTGCAAGCTGGTTAATAATCCAGGCGTAAGCCTCCGCACTACCGGAAATGGAACTGAATACTCTGATCACATTAATCAATACAAATACAATAGCATTTATTAAAATGATCTGGATAAGTCCATTATCTGGCTTTTTCCAGGCAATTTTGAATTCATCTAAAAAACTTTGTCTCTGCATAGGTTTAATGATATCCTTTTTTCGACCAAAGCCTAACAAGTATGAACGCAAACAACATGCCTCCTAGATGTGCATAATGGGCTACATTATCACCTGGGGCCTGTTGTATTACAGAATACAATTCGTAGGCGCCATATAATAAAACGAAATATTTCGCTTTTATTGGAATCGGTGGGATCAATAACATTAAAGTAGTATTTGGAAACAACATTCCAAATGCCATTAAGATGCCAAAGATAGCTCCAGATGCACCAACCATAGGAATATTGGCCTTTTGCTCATAGATCGTTTCTACAATATAGCTGCTCTCTTCCTCCAACTGTGGGTTATCAGGATTTGCTGCATATTGTTCGATCATTCTTTCAAGGTCATTGTTCAGATACCAATGATTGATGATGAACTGATTAAATTTTTCAGGATTAGGATCAACCTGATAAGACATTGCATCATTCTGAACTTTGCGTATTTCAAAATAATTAATACCTGAATAAAGTACTCCAGCACCTAATCCGGTCACGAGGTAAAATATTAGAAAACGCTGGGCACCCCAAGTTCGTTCAAGCCAGGGCCCAAAAATAAATAAGGCCAGCATATTCCCGAAAATATGACCAAATCCTGCATGAATAAACATGTAAGTAAAAAACTGGTATGGACGAAAAGTCTCGGCGTGAATATATCTTAGACCACCGATGCCTATAAGATCTATATTAAAAAAACCCTGTACTAAAGCTAAAACAATATTTAACAGCAACAGGTTTTTTACAACAGGTGTTAAATTTCCAAACATTAATATCTATTCTTAAAATATCCTTCTAATTGATCCAATTCCAATATAATATACGTGGATTCACCATAAGGTGAATAATTCGGATTTTTACATCCGAATAAGCGGTCGATAAGAGACCTGCCTTCTTCGTCATTCAATACTTTACCTTCTTTCAGGGAAGTATATCTGGCAATAGACATGGCCAAATTCTCAAAGGTGCTAATTTCAAGTTTCTTTTTATTGAACTTAAACTGTTCAATTAAACCTTCAAAAACTTCCTTCTCATTAATATCAGACAACCCGGAAGGTATCCCGTTAATTACAATGGAATTTTTTCCAAATATATTAAAATCAAATCCCAATCTGATAATTTCTTCTTCTATATCCATAATAAGGGCGTAATCACTTGGGTTAAGTTCCATCGAAATAGGGAATAACAGTTTTTGAGTAGTCCCTGAGTTCGCATTCAGATTGTTCATGTAATTTTCAAAAATGATCCTTTGATGGGCATAAACCTGGTTTATGATCATGACACCCGATTTTACCGGGGAGATTATATACTTCCCATGAACCTGGAAAGTGTGAGGATATAGATCTTCTTTTTGAATAGAAGAACGATCATTATCCGTTTGATCAAAATGAAAATCACTTTCAATAATATATTGATCTTCAGGACTGACCTGTTCCTGGTTATCGGCCTTTTCATACAGTGTTTCCCAGTTCGATAAATTTGATTTATCCCTGGGATCCACTCTAAAACGTTCATAATTAAGGTCCTGACTTGTTTTTATGGAATTGTCACCACCAAATTTGGCGCTCAGGTCAAGATTGATGTCCATATCATAGTCAAGACTGGGCATGATATTGTGTTGCCCCAACGATTGACGTACAGCAGACATGATGATTCCATATACTGTTCTTTCATCGATAAACTTGATTTCGGTTTTGGTTGGATGGACATTTACATCTATATGATTGGGATCAATTTCAAGAAAAAGCACAAAAAAAGGATAATAATCTTTGTTTAACAGGTTCTCATAGCCAGTCTGCACTGCATGATTCAAATAATTGCTTTTAATAAACCGGTTATTGACGAATATATACTGTTCCCCCCGGGTTTTTTTGGCATACTCCGGCTTACCAATATATCCTTTCATATTAAAATGAGGCGTCTCCTCGTCTATAGCCACCAACTGTGACTGATAATTTTTTCCATAAAGATTAACGATCCGTTTAACCAGCTTACCCGCAGGAAGGCTGTAGACTTCCATGTCGTTTTGAAATAAATAATATGAAATTTCCGGATAACTCATGGCCGCTCTTTGAAATTCCTCAATGATATGACGCATTTCAACAGAATTCGATTTCAAAAAATTTCGACGAGCCGGTACATTATAAAATAAATTTTTTACTTCCAGAGAAGTTCCCTCAATCGTTGCGGCAGGTTCACTATCGATAACTTTTGATCCTTCGATACTAATCAATGTTCCTAATTCATCTCCCTTTATTTTCGTTTTCAGTTGCACCTGCGCTACTGCGGCAATCGAGGCTAAAGCTTCGCCCCTGAATCCCATGGTTTTTATCCGGAAAAGATCTTCGCTGGTTTTTATTTTCGAGGTAGCGTGTCTCTCAAAGCACATACGTGCATCAGTCACACTCATCCCTTTGCCATCATCTATCACCTGGATCAGGCTTTTCCCAGCATCCTTAACAATGACCCGTATGTTTGAAGCACCGGCATCAATTGCATTTTCTATAAGTTCCTTTACTACCGAGGCGGGTCTTTGGACTACTTCACCCGCAGCAATCTGGTTAGCTATTGATTCCGGTAGTAAATGAATGATATCTGGCATAAACAATTATGATCTATTTCTACGCTTCATCCAAATATATAACGGAATGAGTATTAAGAAGAGATAGAATACCTGGTTACCGAAATAAATATACCCAAAGAATATAATTACAAGAGAAATGATTAATATAAACTGTAATATGCCGGATGTTTTTTCAGTTCTTGCCCTTCTTCTGAACGCACTTGATATATGTTCTCTAAAGTACTCATCAGAATCACCAATTTCCTTCCTTATCCTCGAGGTTCTTTCATCAATTTCTTCTTTAATTGGATCATAATATCGCGGTTCAAAATTAAATCGTTTATTTTTGGGAAGCCTAGTAAGAGATGGTAGTTTCATCTGAATGTAATTATACCTGATTATACAAAGCTAAAATATATATTTATTAATTCATAAGTACTGAATGGGTTTACGGGAAAAAGGATTTCTGGTTATTTTCATTTATTTGATCAGTATTCCTGAAATTAATTCTGCTTCAAATCAAGCTATAGAATCAGAAAAAAATGCGTGGGCTGACAGCCTTCTCAATACGCTGACCATCGAAGAGAAAATTGGACAGTTGCTAATGATCCCTGTATACTCAAATAAAAATGAAAAGTATTATAAGGACATCGACTACTTAATCAGGCGTTACCATATAGGTGGTATCATTTTTTTTCAGGGTACACCTTCCCGGCAGGCAGAACTGACCAATAGATTTCAAGAAAGATCCAAGATCAAGCTCTTTGTAGGTATGGATGCGGAATGGGGTTTATCCATGCGGCTCGACAGTATTAAATCCCTGCCCAGAAACATTACACTGGGAGCTGTCCAGGATAACCGGCTTATTTATAATATAGGCGCAGAGATAGCTCGTCAATTTAAGATCACAGGTATGCACATTAATTTTGCACCTGTTCTGGACGTAAATAATAATCCTGAGAATCCCGTCATCAATATTCGATCTTTTGGGGAAGATCCTCAAGCGGTATCCAAAAAGGGTAATGCCTTTATTCGCGGTATGCAGGATAACGGAATTATCGCCGTAGGGAAACATTTTCCTGGACATGGGGATACGGGTACAGATTCACATTTTGCTCTTCCGATAATTCATCATGATAAAAGCCGGCTTGATTCCATAGAACTTTTACCTTTTAAAAATGCCATTCATTCAGGATTAAAAGGAATAATGGTGGCACATTTGAACATTCCAGCTCTGGAAACCGCGACAGGATTGCCTGCTACCCTTTCTGCGGATATCGTAACTGGTTTATTAAAGGATAATCTTCATTATCGAAACCTTGTTTTTACAGATGCTATGAATATGAAGGGGGTTACTTCCATATTCCCGGAAGGAGTCAGGGAACTTGAAGCTTTCAAAGCTGGAAATGATATGATCCTAATGGCCGTGAACGTTCCAGCAGTATTAAGGGTTTTTAAATCTGCATTGCAACAGAAAAAAATATCGGAATCAGAAATAACGGAAAGGGTTAGAAAAATATTGACGTTCAAGTATGAATGTAGGGTGTTTGATGAAAAACCAGTTTCTATGGAGAATATTGCCATGAGATTGAACAGGAATATCGATGATCTGAATTATCAGGTATTTGAGCAGGCTACCACACTTATTAATAATAAAAATGACCTGATCCCCTTTCGTTTGAGCGATACAACCCGCTTCGCCTCGCTTTCTATTTATAAAGATAATGAAGTTAACTTTAAACAGATGATCAACCGGTATGCATCCATCGATCACTTTTCCTATTCTAAAAATGAGATGTCCCAGAATAAATATGAGGGTCTTTTAGAAAAGTTGTCCAAATATGGCGTGGTGATTGTTTCGTTACATAATATTAACAACCGGTCGAAGCAGATGTATGGAATAAATCAGGTCGATATTGACTTGATCAACAAATTGAATGCTAAAACAAATGTGGTAGTAATAGCCTATGGAACTCCTTATAGTCTCAAATATTTTGAGCAATGCGCGGTACTATTATGTGCGTATGAAGATAATCAATATGCACAGGAAACGCTTGCACAACAACTTTTTGGTGCCATTTCCATAAAAGGTAAATTACCTGTTACAGCAAGCGAAAATATAAAGGCTGGATCGGGGATAAATCGTCCGGCAATTGGCAGGCTAGGATACTCCTCTCCTTCACGCGAAGAATTCAATTTAAAATTATTGTCTTTTGTTGACACGATCATTGAGGAATCCATAAAAGAGAATATGATCCCTGGTGCACAGGTTCTGATCGCGAGGAATGGACGGATTATCAAGGAAAAGAATTATGGATACTACACTTATCAAAAGCAAATACCTGTAACCGATACAACTTTATATGATCTTGCTTCAGTAACCAAAGTAGCGGGTACGCTTCAAATACTGATGATGCTTGTTGAGCATGGATTTATCGACCCGGATAAGAAAATTTCATTCTATTTATCAGAATTAAAAAATACCAATAAAGAAGATCTGATCATTCGTGACATTCTATCACATCAGGCGGGATTGATTTCCTACTATCCTTATTGGGCTAATACCGTTAATGGAAGAGATTCCAGAACACAATATTATAATGGCGATTTAACGGGAGATTTTAAAGTAGAAGTGATTCCCGGTATGTATGCAAAACCCAACTTAAAAGATTCGATCTGGAATTGGATGATCCAGTCAGACCTTATTGAAAAAGAAGAGCCTTTAAAACCTTTTGAATATGTATATAGTGATGTAGGATTTTACCTTATACAAAAACTCATCGAAGAAGTTACAGGAACAGCACTGAATGAATTTCTACAGGAGTACTTATTTACACCGCTTGGATTGAAATATATAAGTTACCTGCCAAAAAAGAGTTTTCCGCCTGAACAAATAGCCCCCACGGAAGTTGATAATACATTCAGGAAGGGAACGATACAAGGAAATGTACATGATGAGATTGCATCAATTTTCGGAGGGATAGCTGGACATGCCGGCTTGTTTTCAAATGCCTATAGCCTTGCTGTAGTCATGCAGATGAACCTTCAGAATGGTTTTTATGGAGGCATCCAATACATTCACCCTCAAACTGTGTCTGGATTTACAAGAAGGCAATATACTTATAACCGGAGGGGCCTGGGCTGGGATAAACCCCAGGTCATCGGGCATGAATATAATCCTGCGAGTTATCATGCAACAATGGATAGCTTCGGACACAGCGGTTTTACAGGTACATATGTCTGGATTGATCCCGGTTATGACCTGATTTATATATTTTTGTCGAACCGTACTTTTCCTGACAGTAGGAATAAAAAACTAATTGATTCAGAAGTACGTAAAAGAATTCAAACTGTTATATATAGTTCACTTATCAATAATTAAATTATGAATATTGGAATTGTTTGCTACCCGACCTATGGGGGTAGTGGCGTGGTAGCAACGGAATTGGGCAAAGCTCTTGCCAAAATGGGGCACAAAGTGCACTTCATTACCTACAGTCAACCTACCCGGCTTGATTTCGTAAATCCGAATCTGTATTATCACGAAGTAACCATCAATACTTATCCACTATTTGATTACCCTCCATATGAACTGGCCCTGTCAGGGAAAATTGTTGATGTCGTGAAGTATGAAAAGTTAGACCTTTTACATGTCCATTATGCCATTCCCCATGCATCTGCTGCATATATGGCCAGAGAGATCCTTGAAACAGAAGGCATATATATACCGTTTATAACCACGCTCCATGGAACAGACATTACACTGGTAGGCAAAGATCCATCATATGAGCCTGTAGTAACTTTCAGTATTAACAAATCGGATGGTATAACAGCCGTGTCAGAGGCTTTGAAAAAGGATACTTTGGATCATTTTAATATTAACAAGGACATTCGGGTTATTCCAAACTTCATTGATCTTAAGCGATTCCGAAAGCAGAAAAAAGATCATTTCAAAAAAGCCATTTGTCCGAATGATGAAAAACTGATCGTTCATACTTCAAATTTTAGAAAAGTAAAGAGAGTTGAAGATGTGCTCATTGTATTTAAAAACATAAGAGCAATTATGCCTGTTAAACTTCTTCTGGTTGGAGATGGCCCTGAAAGGATGATCATTGAGAATATGTGCCGTGAACTGAATACATGTGATGACATACGCTTTCTTGGGAAGCTGGAACATATCGAAGAAGTCCTTTCTGTTTCCGATCTGTTTATCATGCCATCGGAAAAGGAAAGTTTTGGTCTGGCTGCCCTGGAAGCTATGGCCTGTGAAGTCCCTGTAATCTCATCAGATACAGGAGGATTGCCTGAACTTAATCAACATGGGGTGACTGGATTTATGAGTAAAGTGGGCGATGTTGATGATATGACAAAAAATGCCCTATATGTTCTCCAGGAAGAAAATTTACCCAGATTCAAAGAAGCAGCTCTGAATCGGGCAGAAGATTTTAGCATTGAAAAAATACTTCCACTCTATGAAAATTTCTATCAGGAAATTCTCATAGCACAAAAAGTATAATTTCTATCTTAAAGGATTTGTTTATACGCATTTGTATATATATCTGATTAACAATGCTCTTAAGAAATATATACAGTTTTTAGTAGAGAAATTACATCGAATTTCTTCAGAATAATACAAAAAAAATCAAGTTAAATCGCGTGATTTTTATTAATATTATGCCTTGAAAAGTTGATTATTCTCTACTCGTCTTTAAGGTGAGATGGATATCAGAAATATTAAAAAATTGGTATTAGAAGGGGAAACCGATACACTCGAGTTTAAAAAAAAGGCGAATTTTCCTGAAAAAATAGTAAAAGAAATAGTAGCCTTTGCGAATACAAGAGGCGGAAGGTTATTAATTGGTGTAGATGATGATAGTACTGTAACAGGTATTAAAAATTATGAAGAAGATATCTTCTCCCTCAACGAAGCTATAACCAACTATTGCATACCCTCCATCAAATATCAGCTTGATGTGGTTAAAATGAATGAAAAACGTGCTGTTTTACATTATACTATTTACGAGAGTAAGGATAAACCGCATTTTGTAAAAGGTGAGAATCGGAGAAAAAACAGAATATCGTACATAAGACTGGCTGATAGAAGCATACAGGCAAGCCCGGAAATGATCGAGATTCTAAAAAAAAGACAACATACTAAAAACATAAAGGTAAACTTAGGTGAAAAGGAAAGGATTTTAATGAATTACCTGGGAAAACATGATAAAATTACGTTGACCAAGTTTTCAGAAATTGCCAATATCAAAAATTCGGTTGCTTCCAAAACATTGGTTTGGCTTGTTGCAGCCAATATTCTTGATATTGAAGCCAGGGAAGATGAAGATGTTTTCACTCAAAAGATCCTGTAAAGTAAAGGAAGTCCAAAATGGTAGAGTCTAAAAAAAGGGAAAAAGTATTCGTTTTAGACACATCAGTGATTTTATATTCTCATGATGCAATTCTTAATTTCCAGGAACATGATGTTGGGATTCCAATTACGGTCCTGGAGGAATTGGATAATTTTAAGAAGGGTAATGATACCATAAACTTTGAAGCAAGAGAATTTATACGACTGATCGATAACTTATCCAGAGGGAACAAACTTCAGGACTGGATCCCCCTGAATGGTAAAGGAAAAGGGAAGTTTAAAGTTTTGATGTCCTCACCTGTGAAAAAAAGTCTGAATGCTGAGGAGATCTTTGATGAAAAAAAGGCTGATCATAAAATATTAAATGCTGCTTTAAATCTTCAGTATGAACATCCTGATAAAAGGGTGATCCTGGTTACGAAAGATGTTAATTTAAGGATAAAGGCCAAGTCCCTTAACCTGACAGCAGAAGATTATGAGACCGGGAAAATAAAAAATGTCAATTCTTTATTTACAGGGAAAGTGGTTATCAATAACGTTTTGCCTGAATCAATAAATGCGCTTTATGAAACCGGTGTTTGTGAATTAAAGAGCATCTTGAAAAGGAAAAAACCGGTTAACAATCACTACTATATTCTGAAAAGTATCAAGAATTCCGGATTGGCCTATTATAATCCAGACCTGGAACACATTGAGAAGGTAGAAAAAAGACCCGTCTATGGAATAAAGCCGAGAAATGCGGAGCAAACCTTTGCCATCCATGCCATTTTAAATCCAAATGTAAGGCTTGTTACCCTGCAAGGAGTTGCAGGAACGGGTAAAACGCTTATTGCTCTTGCGGGAGCCCTGGAGCAACGACGTAGATACAAGCAGATCTACCTGGCGAGGCCCATTGTACCTTTAAGCAATAAGGATATTGGATATCTACCTGGTGACATTAAATCAAAATTGAATCCATATATGGAACCGCTCTGGGATAACCTGAAATTCATTCAGAACCAGTTTAAAGAATCAGATAAGGATTATACACGGATCACCGATATGGTCAATAGCGAAAAATTGATGATCACTCCTTTGGCATATATCAGGGGAAGAAGTTTATCGAATATCTGTTTTATAGTGGATGAAGCCCAAAACCTGACCCCTCATGAAATAAAAACCATCATAACCCGGGCAGGTGAAAATACCAAGATCATATTTACCGGTGACATATACCAGATTGATACGCCTTACCTGGATTCTCAAAGTAACGGATTAAGTTTTTTGATTGACCGGATACAGAACCATCCTATTTATGCGCATATTACGCTGGAAAAAGGGGAAAGATCTGAGCTTGCCAACATTGCCAATGAATTGTTGTAAGCACTTAATGTTAGAGTTTTAGATCTGGGTTATACCTAAGAATACGGCTACCAGGGCTATACAGCTTATTATGATCAATAATATGATGATCCGCTGCACAGATTGAAATCTTTCAGAAAAATGTTCCTGAATTCTGAATATTTTATGTCTTTTTTCTATACGCCTCATAATTCATCCATTCTTTTTACCTTGAACAATTACATATTCAAATAATCCCTAGTATATATAACGAACAAAGTAATTTTATGGTTTTCGAACCAAAAACCCATATATTTCGTCCCTTAATATAAACAGCTAATTACCAGGCATATGTTTAAATTCATAAAGCGGATCTTTTATTTCATTTCCTTTTTTCTCCTTTTTTTTGTGATCAAAGAATTCCTTGCTTTCTATGCATATTTAGAAAGTGTGGATCCAATATTGGCCATTGTAGCCTTGAGTCTCATTGGGATAGCCTCGATATATTTCATTGTTATCCCTGTAATTAAAATCCTGTCCATTCCGGTTAACCCTTCTCCAACAACACATAAGCATAGGGAACATCATATTATATCAAAACGAATTGAAGGCTTTAAAAAAAATCAATACCTGCTGACTAAAAAAATAGAGGTTAGCCAGCTTCAAAATACGGAAGAAGATTACCACAGGATCATTGTTGTCCTGAATAAGGAATCAGAGCTCATCAGAAGAAAATATGTTAGCCAGGTATTTTACCGGACCGGTATTGTTCAGAACGGGTTCATCGATGCTCTATTGATCCTCTCCTCCAGTGTGGCTATGGTAAAGGAATTGTTTATATTATATAATGGCCGCGTTTCAAACCGGGACTTATGGAAGATTGCCAGACAAGTATATTACTCCATGCTGATCGGAGGATCCGAAGCTGCAGAATATGCAACTGATGAAGTATTTTCAAAATTCGCATCACAAAGTATCAAGAATATTCCTTTCATCGATAAGATCATGACTTCGCTGGCCGATGGCCTGATTAATGCCGCCCTGGTTACTCGTGTGGCGTTGATCACCGAAAATTATTGTTCGAAAACCTATGTGTCAAACTACAGGGAATTATATCCATCGGCTAAGTTTATAATTCAAACTGCCAAAAGCATTACTGCGAATATGTTGAGTAACATTACCGGCGTATTGAAAGGTATGACTACTGAAAAATCAGTTGATGTTTTATTAAAAGTTGGGAATCCTGTAGGATATATATTTGAAAAAGCTATTGATGCAGCTTTCCCTTCAAAGAACGATGAACCTAACTTTAAGCGAAATTTAAAGACGGGTGCAAAATTTATTGGGAATCCGGTGATTTATGGTATTGAAAAACTGGTGCACCGGTCCCGGTCAAAAAGAAAATATTTGATTGAACCTAAGGACTAGCCTGTCTCTTCAATGATTCATTCAGCATCTGCAGATCGAATTTTGCTATAAGTTGTTTAAGCTCTTCAACGATCCCGGGCTCTTTATCACTAAAGTCATACCTCTCCCCTGGATCAAGATCCAGATTGTAAAGTTCAGCGTTCTCCAGATCGCTGTGTTCAATTCGAATAGTCCCTTCGTTTTTAATAAGAAGTTTCCATGGCCCTTTTCTTACCCCCCTGATCCTTTGAGCTAGAATAAAATAAAATTCATCCCTGGGTGTATCTGATTTGCCTTCCAGAAATGTCAGCATATCATGACCATCAAAAACCAGTTCCTGAGGAAGCTCTACTTCGGCTATATTCATAATGGTCGTATAAATATCCATCGAGGTTGCCATGTCTGCAGAAACCTGGCCAGCAGGTATCTTTCCGGGAAACCTGAATATACCTGGTACCCGGAAACCACCGTCAAATTTTGAGGCTTTGCTTCCCCGCAATAATCCTGCATTTCCTGCATGATGCCGTTCATTTCCATTTGCTACCATTCGTGGTGGGACTTCTGCCCAGGGTCCGTTATCGCTACTGAAAATGACAAAGGTATTTTCATCCAGTCCTTCTTCCTTCAAGGTTTTAAGGACTTCGCCAACACTCCAGTCAATGGTTTCTATTACATCCCCGTATAATCCACCACGGGATTTTCCTCTGAATTCCACGGAAGTATTAACCGGCATGTGTGGCATATTGTATGGCAAATACAGAAAGAATGGATTGTTCTTATTCTGTTTTATAAAATCGACCGCCCGCTGCGTATATCTCTGAGTAATATAATCCTGGTCAACCGGGTGTTCGACAGGTTCTGTATTTTCCCATAATGAAAGTGGGGTTTCAGTCTGCACCCAGGGTGGCATCATATCATTACTGTATGGAATGCCAAAATACTCGTCAAAGCCATGGTAGGTAGGAAGCGTTTCATTCTTATGTCCTAAATGCCATTTACCATAAATGGCCGTTGCATATCCTTTGGTTTTCAAGCCTTCTGCAAGTGTGAACTCAGAATCCGGAATTCCCTTTTCAGAATCGGGTCCTAACACAAATTCCAATCCTGACCTGAAGGGATACCTTCCGGTAAGCAGGGCAGCCCGTGATGGAGTACAGATTGATTCCGCCATATAGAAGGAAGTCAACCGCATGCCTTGGCTTGCGAGATTGTCAATATTGGGGGTTTTAATTATAGGATTTCCATAACAACTCAGATCGCCATATCCCAGGTCATCAGCGAAGAGGATCACAAAGTTGGGTTTCGCTTGAGAATTTTCACTCTTATCGGGATCATTCGTTCCGGGATTACAGGAAGCAAGAAAGAAAAGGGCAATTATTAAGGATCGATTTTTCATTTTAAAAAGTTTTAAACGCATATAAAATTAGCATTTTTTTATGTATCCAAAATTTAACTGATCAATAAAGGGTAGATTGCTATAATGTGAGTGTTCAGAATCCTTAGGCGGAAAGTATATTGAGTATTCGATCTATAAATTACAAATCCTTCCTGAGACCAGGCCCACCGAATAAAAAAAACTGGCACCCACAACCTGGTGCCAGTCATATTTATTTTTCTGAGGATTTCCTTTAATTAAAGATTCAGGATAACAGTTACATGCTAATTAACTGTTTGAAATTAATCTGGCTGACTCGATTAAGCGGATAAACTCAGCTCTGTATCCATTTTTATCCTGTCCCTTAGCGGCATTTGCCCACTCAATAACCTGTTTAAAATCGGAACTACCTTTGAATTCGGAATCCCTCAGTATCATTCCAAAACCTGCAACTGAGGCTGAAAATCTGAAATTATCACTTGTGTTCTCAAATTCAGATACCTTGTTTTTCACGATTTTTGAAAGCAGTTTACTGGTATTTCCATCGGGCTGTTTATATCTGAGTTTAACTGTCATCATCTCATTGCCGAAATTTCTTTTCTTAACCGTTTCATTTTCCTGATACTTCAGAGGGTCAATAGAACCGGTATACTGATTCTCTACGCCTACGGGAATGATTTCATATAAAGCAGTTACTGTATGCCCGCTTCCAAGTTCTCCAGCATCCTTTTTATCATTGTTGAAATCCTCATCCCTGAGTTTCCTGTTCTCATAGCCAATCAACCTATACCCCTGAACCACATTCGGATTGAACTCAACCTGAATTTTAACATCTTTGGCTATTGTAAACAGCGTTCCCCCAAATTCATTTACAAAGACTTTTTTTGCTTCCAGAATATTATCTATATAAGCATAATTTCCATTTCCCTTATCTGCCAGTATTTCCATTTTCGAGTCTTTATAATTTCCCATTCCAAATCCAAGTGCGGTAAGGAACACACCAGATTTTCTTTCTTCTTCAATAAGCCTTTCCATACCCGCGTTACTTGATTCACCTACATTAAAATCTCCATCAGTTGCTAAAATAACCCGGTTGTTGCCTTTCGGCAGATAGTTTTGTCTTGCGGTTTTATAAGCCAGTTTGATTCCTTGGCCACCAGCAGTAGAACCACCTGCCTGCAAGCGGTCAAGAGCATTAATAATGGTTTCTTTTTGGTTCCCTGAAGTTGGTGGTAAAACCAGACCCGCTGCACCGGCATATACAACGATCGATACCTTATCTTCAGGCCTGAGTTTATCGACTAATAGTTTAAAGGCTGATTTCAGCAAGGGTAATTTATTGGCCTGGTTCATTGATCCAGAAACATCGAGAAGAAAAACCAGGTTGCTTGGAGGAAGATTTTCAGTGGGTATATCTTTCCCCTGTAATCCAATGTGAACAAGATAATGGTCTGTATTCCATGGGCATATTGCTAATTCCGTATTTACTGAAAAAGGATCCTGACCTTCCGGCTGTGGATATTCGTAATCGAAATAATTGATCATTTCTTCAATTCTTACAGCATCCTTTGGTGGCATTTGACTGCTAGTAATAAATCGCCTTATATTGCTGTAAGATGCCGCATCAACATCTATTGAAAATGTAGATAAAGGAGTTCTTGAAGGATTATGAAATATGTTTTCATTTATCGAGTTGTATTCCTCTGTATTGTGGACAGGGATCTGTACCTCACTATGGCTATAATTACCGCTATAAGACATATCATAGCTCATTTCCATCTCCATCGCTGCGGGTAAAGTACTTTTGATAAGTTTTCCCCTATCATATTTACGATGAGCGATATCCGGCTCTTTTATTTCAGGTACCGGAGATAAATAGGCATCTATCAATTGTCGGCCATTGATCTTAATCTCTTTAGTAAGATAGTTTTTCAAACTGAAGACCAGTACATTCCGCTGTTCCGGAATTTGTATTTCGTAATGGCCCTTACTATCTGTTTTTACTATAAGCGAGATATCTTTTACGCTTACCGAAACATCTGCCAAAGGCTTACCATCTGCTTCAGAATACACTGTTCCTGTTATGGTTTTCTTCTCCATTATTACATTGTTCCAGGAACTCATCAGTATCATCATTAATACAATCAATAAATTTTTCATGAGATTATCGTTTTAGTTTTAAAGGCAATTCGCCTGTTTCATTTTCTATATCAGGATGCAATTCCATGAAAAATTCCATAATTAATTTTTAAAAATATTCAAGTTATTTCGTAATCGCCTGATTGTCAGCACGATATAAAAGATTGAAATGGCATCTTTAAATATTTGAATTTTCTTCTTTACTTCGTGATGGGATTGTATTCAGCACATGTTTCGATTCTCAACTAAAAATACAGACGAATTATCCGATCAGGAATTATTATCCCGATATCAGAAAAACGGGGATATTAAATTGGTGGGAATACTTTACGACCGGTACGCTCACCTGGTATACGGCGTATGCCTGAAATATCTTCAGAACAGGGAAGAAAGCAAAGACGCAGTCATGCAGATCTTTGAAAAGGTCATTGAAGAACTCAAAAGCCGGGAAGTACATAACATGAATAGCTGGCTTTACGTGGTATCCAGGAACTTCTGTCTAATGGAAATTCGAAGAAGGAAGAAAACAATAGATATTTCGGAGGCAATCGAAAAAAACGAGAATTTTATTATGGAATCCGTTGATGAAATGAATCCTATTGAAGAGCAGCTGGATGACATTAAATTAAAAGAATGTCTGGAGGCCCTTACCAGTGAACAGAAACGGTGTATTAAATTGTTCTATTATAAAGAGATGTGTTATAAGGAGATTAGCGAATTAACGAATTATGATATTAAAAAAGTAAAAAGCTATATGCAGAATGGTAAAAGGAACCTGAAAAATTGTATGGATAAATAAAATGGCAACTCAAGGAAAAAATAATGATTTCCCGGACAAGGACGCTCTACGAAAATATCTTCAAGGTGAACTTTCACCGGAGGAAGCACATCGTATTGAAAAGCTGATATTAAATGATCCTTTCTATCAGGAGGCATTGGATGGAATGGAAACTTTAGAGGGGGAAGAGTTGGAGTACGATCTTAAAGATCTTTCACAAAAGATCAGGAGGAGAACCCTTTCATCGAAAAAGGGCAGATCATTTAATTTCTATCGAATCGCCGCGGCAATCCTATTACTAGCCGCTTTCTCATATGTTATCGTGTATACCACTTCCAGGATAGAGGATGTTTCAAAAAGTGAATCATTATCCCAGAAACAGGATGTAATGGAAGAGGACAATCAGGAACCTGCAGAAATACAAGAAAAGGAAAGGGAAGTTATAGACAAATCCAGCGACAGAGAAGGCCTGGAAACTAAACCAACTGATAGAGAAGTCGCCGCAAATGATTATGCAGTAATTGAACCAGATTTGGATGAGCCTGTTTCTGAGCACTTGACCAAATCAACTGAGGAAAACATAAGTAACGAAAAGGAAACAATGGAAGAGACTGTGTCCTTTAGAGAATTTACAGAACCTGAACCTTTGGAACCTGAGGAAGAAGCTCTTGACCTTGCGATTCCGGCAGAACAAAAGGTAGATTATGTACTAACAAATGAAGAGGATCCTTATGACTTGACCGAAGAGCAGGAGCAAGATATAACCATTCAGGAAGAATTTGCAGAAGTTGGAATAGCCGATGAGGATGAAAATTTGAATTTTCAGTCCAATCAGGTTAGAATTTCAACAGAAGAACAGGAGTCTGATCAAGGAAGGAGTGATACAGAACCAAGCCCGGAACTAAACGATATCGATCAGACTTCCGAAAGGAACAGAAAGGAAAGTAAGCTTGCCAGACGAAGTGAACCGGCACCTGTTAGCGTAACGAAAGCAGCTGGCGCACCCACATCCCTAAACGAAGCAGCCATTGAGGAAATTCTAAAACCAGTTCCCGTAAATGGATATGAAGACTACTCAGAATATATTAAGGATAACCTTATCCACCCAGAAAAGGAAGGGATTGACGGAATTGAAGGAAAGGTCAAATTGCGATTCATTATCAATAAAGATAGCATACCGGATAAAATCCAGATATTACAATCTCTAGAGCCTGACTACGATAATGAAGCAATCAGGCTATTATTGGAAGGCCCAAAATGGATTCCGGTTTACAATAATGGTGAGCTAAATGAGATAGAAGTAGAATACAGTATTTCTTTCGAGTTGAATGATTAGATAAAAAATTAATCAGATATTATCTCATTCGCTTGGATTGCCACTCTGGTCCACTGCAGCCACCTTATAATAATATTGAGGCAGTCCATGGACTTTCCTGTCAATATATTTAGTACTTATGGTCGTGGCAATCTGGTTTTCTGAAGAGATATTGAATCCTTCCTCAGTTGATCTGTAAATTCGGTAATAGCAGAGATCATCTTCCTTGTTTTCTTCCCAGGTTAAAACATTTCTATCCCTGTTCTCTATCCTGGCTGCTTCAACCTTCAATCCTGAAACCTGTGCAGGAGGTATATCATCATACAGGGCTGTATATACTACCACAGAATTTGGGCTAACGGTATCTGAAAATTTTTGTCCATCAAGGAATACTTTCTTGCTGGGTTGCTGCAGGTCGCCAAAGTAATTGAAAGGCGGATCCTCCGGATCGTATACATACTTTCTGAAACTTATATCTCCAAACTCCTCATCAACATTAAAATTAAGTGTTTTCTCTTCTGAGTTTCGGTTTACCAGGGCAATGGAAACTGCATTTTGTGCCACATTTCTTACAGCGCATATTCTAACCAGGGGATCTGAGGAATCAATTTCAAATACTTCTGCCGGGCCCCGTAAGAACTTCGTGAACAACCCAAGAGAATAATAATTTGGCCGTGTTGTGAAATCATCGATCTCCCATTTGAACACACCCCATTTATTTATATAATTAGGGCGGTATTTTGATGGAAAATCACTGAATGTCCAGTAACTGGAAGCATAGATCCCTCCATTGATCATAGCGATCAATGCCTCGGCTACTTGCAGCGGAGCATATTTCTCCAGGGGGGTATTGTTATATATGCAGGCGTCATGGTTTACGGAATCAATTACATTCGAGTTTTGTTTCGGACCAAATTCACCTATGATAAATCGCTTGTTCTTACTTCTTGCCAATCCTGAACCCCATTTCATTTTTTCGTAAAAGAAATCATAAAAAGCGGTATCAAACAAATCATATCCATTAATATAATGGTGCCCACCATAAACACCTGTAATATCATCCATGTTCTCTGAAGCCCATTCGATGGTAGGCCAGTATCTGAACGGTGATGCATCAGAAGCTAGCAATTTAATATCGAGTGACCTTTTTTCCAATTCATCGTAAAACAGCTGATGAACACGCTTGAAACGGTCAAGATCATCTACCATGGAGGCCCAATGTTCCACAGACAACTCGTTGGCCATACAGTAGTATTCCAGATTTGAAAATCCTTTCTTTTCCTTGAAATAGAATAAGTTGTCTACTTCTTTCACTACGTAGTCAATTTCATTATTGTATTTGTTGATCTCCCGCGTTCCCCAGGTAGTAAAATACAATTCGGTATCTGTTTCTTTCATCACTTCCAGGTTTCTTGCCATTTTATCTTTTGTGGCATCATCCCAATGCTGATTATCTGTGATGCGGGCAAAAGCAGGATTTAATTCTTTCCAGCGCTTTGCAAAAATTTCTTCATAATGCCATTGTGGGGCTTCATGCAAATGATAGAACACATGAAAGCCAATCCCCTGGAAATCATCGTTAATGATATCCTTACCAAGATATATCTTGACAGTATTAATCTTATTCTGGTTTTGGCCTGGCTGACAATTAAGGAAGAACAGCAGGATAAATAATAAATATAGATGCTTCATGATTACAGATTTTAAAAAATGCATTGATAAATAAAGCTAGGTAAAACACAATATATATTCATCATTCCTTCAGGGAATTTTATGATTAGAACAAATTATAACCAACAGAACTGCGTGCATTGATTCACAGGACAACAAAAAATTTATTGAAAACTAAATAAGGATATTGGAAAATAGGATTTATAATTATATACCTACCTTATTAAAAAAATAATATTGTTTCAGCATATCTGTTGTAAAACATTTAAAGCTCCATTTTCTGAGCACTATTTTGACATTTTTAATACTTCCAGAAAATATCATTTTTGTAGGAAAATGTTTGATATTTACAATAAGATTATTTAACTAGTACCCGCTAGGTGTATGCATAGTGTATTAAAAATGCCCTAATGCTCAGAAAATGAGGTGTTTAGGTTATGCATTGGCCTTTTTTTGGAAATATATCTTAATTAAAAACGGGATTATTTTTAAGCTAATTATTAATTTTTGGAAATCCATTTTTTTGGATTTAACTTGTTTACTAGTAGGTTTTAAAATTTTTGCATTTACTAGTAGGTTTATTATTCTTTAACTTTAAATTATAAACCATGAGAAAACTTCTACTGTTTTTTACGATTATGACCGTTACGGCATCCATGGCATGGGCGCAAAATACGGTGAGTGGGAAGGTAATCAGTGAATTGGAAGACGGGATGTCCTTACCAGGTGTCTCTATTCTGATTGTCGGTACAACGACAGGCACGGTTACTGATGCGGATGGTAATTACAAGATTTCTGTACCATCAGGAGATGTTACACTACGATATTCCTATATCGGTTATGTTAACCAGGATATTGTAGTTGGAAGCCAGACAGTGATTGACGTCACCCTGGTGGAAGATGCTACCCAGTTAGAAGAAGTTGTGGTGACTTCTCTGGGTATTGCGAGATCAACCAAAGCGCTGAATTATTCAGTGACTGAGGTAAACGGCGATGAATTTACGGAAGCCCGTGAAAAGAACCTGGCTAATCAACTTACAGGTCGAATAGCCGGTGTTAATGTGAGCAATATTGCTTCCGGTCCTGCGGGTTCAACCCGTGTGATTATCCGAGGTAATAAGTCTCTGGAAGGCTCCAATCAGCCATTGTATGTGATTGATGGTATGCCTATGGATAACTCCAATTTCGGCAATGCCGGAATCTGGGGTGGTAAAGACCAGGGTGACGGTATGACAAGTATTAGCCCGGATGACATCGAGTCTATCGAAGTTCTGAAGGGAGCGAATGCTGCTGCATTGTATGGAGCACGTGCTGCTAATGGAGTAATCAATGTTACAACCAAAACTGGTACTTCAAGAAAAGGTATTGGAGTTGAATTCAACTCCAATTATGTTTTTGAAACCATATACGATCTTCGTGACCTGCAAAGAGAGTATGGACAAGGTAACTATGTATTATCTGATCCTGCCGATCCTGATTCACCACGTATAGCTGTAGCTCCACGTGACCAGGAGGAAGGAACGGGTTGGAATACCACATCATGGGGGCCAAGAATTGGAAGCGGTTCTTTTGTTGCTTTCGATGGTCAAACAAGACCGTACGTAGATGCTGGCGACCAATTCCCAGAATTTTTTGAGACTGGATGGACCTTTACCAATTCATTGGCTTTAACAGGTGGAAATGCAAATCAGAATTTCCGTTTTTCTGTTTCAGATATGAGAAACTCAGGTATTATTCCAAACTCAGGTATGGATCGGCAGAACTTCACCTTATCTACAAATTCCAAGTTTGGAAAGAGGTTCTCAGCCAATGCCAAATTGATGTATTCACATGAAGACGTTACGAACAGGCCGAATTTGTCTGACTCTCCGAATAATGGTATCCTGTCCATGTATTATCTTCCTGCAAACTCTGATGTCAACTGGTACAGAGGTGATGAAGATAAACTTGGTGCGGTACCCCTTGATGCAGATGCTGCAAGTTTAGCCATTTGGCAAAAATCCCCTGGGGAAGAATTACCAGCCGGTCAACACAACTGGCACCAGAACCCATGGTGGGTGGCTTATCAGAGTTATTCCGAGGACATAAGAGACCGTTTGATCGGTTCTGCTCAGTTACAATATGATATTAGAGATTGGCTCTGGGTCAGAGGTCGTGTCGGTATGGACTGGTATACAAGAAGGTCTGAGAACATCGTTCCTCAGGGTATGAGTTATCAGCGGGGTGGTTCCATGGAAGAGCGAGAACGCCGGGTACGTGAAGTTAACGCGGAATGGATGGTAGGTATGAATGACACCTATGGCCCCATCAGCGTTACTGCCTTTATTGGAGGAAACTGGATGCGAAGAACATTTGATAATATCAATATCAATGGTAGCGGATTTAATGTACCATTTCAGGAATTCATTAACAATACCGTTACCAGAAACTGGGGATATGGCGAATCAGAAACGGGGATCAACTCAATATTTGGATCGGCCGAAATTGGCTATAAAGGTTTCCTTTATGTAACTGCCACAGCCCGAAATGACTGGTTCTCTGTATTGAATCCTGAGAACAACAGCATTCTTTATCCATCAATTGGTGCCAGCTGGGTATTCTCTGATAACATCAACAGCCTGCCAAGCTGGTTCAGTTTTGGTAAATTGAGAGCTTCCTGGGCACAGGTAGGTAATGTGACTATAGGAGCATATTCAACAAATCTTACTTATTCACTTAAGAACAGTCACCTGAATTACACACTGGCTTCTTACAGTTCAGCCGGAAATAATAATGGAAGGATTCCAAACCCGGATCTGCAACCTTTGACTTCTACAGAATTAGAAATAGGTGCTGATCTCAGGTTCTTCCAGGACAGGTTAGGCCTTGATTTTACGTGGTATGATCAGCAGACTACAGATGATATTCTCAACGCTACTATCTCACGAGGATCAGGATTCGGTAGCACGACTGTAAACGTTGGTAAAATCAGCAATACGGGTGTAGAAATTCTTCTTTATGGTACGCCGGTCAAAAAGGCCCTTACATGGGACGTTTCTCTGAACTTTGCCAGGAATACTAATCTTGTTGAAGAGTTGATCGAGGGTAATGAAGAATTATCACTTGAAGAACCAAGAACAAGAACAGTCAGGGTGAAACATATTGTAGGATATCCTTATGGTATGCTTACCGGCTGGGTTCAGAAGACAACGCCGGAAGGTGTTCCAGTATTTGAAGACAATGGTGCACCTGTTCGTTCAGATGCTTTTGAAATCATTGGATATGGTGTTCCGGATTTCACAGGAGGACTTGAAAACTCCTTTACATTTAAGAACATCAACCTGAGCTTCCTGATCGATTTTAAATCAGGAGGTGATATCTTCTCAGGAACCAATACAAGACTGACGCAAACCGGTCTTACCAAACTTACCTTGGAAGGACGTGAAGGACAAGATCCATTGTCAGTTTCTGGTGCTATTCAAACAGGTGAAACTGCTGATGGCGAACCGATTTACGAAGCGTTTGACATGACCCTTACACCTGATGAGGCACGTAATTACTGGAACCAGTTGGCCAACAGGGCAACAGACCAGTTTACTTATGATGCTTCTTATGTTAAGCTTCGTCAGTTAACACTTGGATACAGTTTCCCAAGAGCCATGTTATCGAAAACACCATTTGTAAATCTTACAATTTCATTTGTAGGAAGGAACCTTTGGATTATTAGTAAGAATACTCCAAATATAGATCCTGAATCCTCATATACAAGTAGTAATTCACAGGGTTTGGATTATTTCGGTATGCCTTCTGTAAGAAGCTGGGGTTTCAACTTAAGAATGGGATTTTAGTCAACTTTAAATTAGAGAAAAATGAGAAATATACTTAAATATATTCTAAGCACAGCGATCATATTCTTTTTGATTTCTGGTTGCGACACTGATGAGCTCCATGAGTTGAACATAAATCCTCAGGCAGTTACTGAAATAGACATGAACTATTTGCTGGCTTCTGCGGCGCTATCCATAGCTTCTGGCGGTGCCGAAGGGGATAACCGGTATATCGACTGGAGAACCAATTTTGTTTGCGGTGGTTTGATACAACAATTAACCACCTCTGGCGGTATTTCCAATAACGGGAACTATTACACACATAACGCAGAAACTTCTGCTGCTCCCTGGGAATTTGGATATGGCGGTGTGTTGAAAAATTCTACGGAAGTAATCAAACAGACTGGCCCAGGTGGTTTTTTTGAAGGGAAAATGATCAATACTAGAAGTGCAGCCCGTGTTCTAAAGGTTTGGAACTTTGCCAGATTAACAGATTTTTATGGGAATATTCCATATACCCAGGCCGTCAAAGGTCTTGAAGGAAATTTCTTCCCTGAATACGATAATCAATCTGAAATTTATCCTGATCTATTAGCAGAACTTGCTCAGGCTATTGATTCCTTAAACGCTGCTCATCCGGATGATGGATTTGCCGGGAATGATATGCTTTACCAGGGAGATATTACCAAATGGAAGAAGTTTGGTAATACTTTGATGCTCAGAATGGCGATGCGTGTTTCCAATGTGGATGCTGCTTTGGCTGGTCAGTATGTGACCCGTGCCATGCAGTCTCCAGGGGTTATGGAAGACAATAACGATAACCTTTGGGTTCCTATGGATGTTGGACCTAGTGAATGGCAGAACCAGAATGGTATCTCCAGGGCGTTCTATCCTGGAGACGGAGGAAATTCCTCAACTATGGGTGAACCACTTATTGACTTCCTGATGGGAAGTGACAAAGCTGTCACAACAGATGATGATCCAAGGCTTATGATCATGTCGGGAGGTATTTTCGACTGGACTGCTGCTGATGTGCTCCCGATCGATACTGATCCATTGAATCAAAGAGGCCCGACTCCAGGATGGTCCCAGGATCAGCTTGAAGCTGAGGTCGGTGAACAGTTCACATGGGAAATATATTGGTCCAGGGTCAACACATTGTTGTTGGATGACGATGATCCTTATATGGTCATGAATGCTGCAGAAGCACACTTCCTGCAGGCTGAAGCCCTTGTAAGAGGAATCGGTTCGAATATACCAGGAACTGCTGCTGCGCATTATGATGAAGGTGTTAAGTCGGCCATGCAGATGTATACACCTTATGATGCCTCATTGGTTGTTGATGATGCGGCTGTTGCTGCATATCTGGCCAACTATCCTTATGGTGCTGGCGGTGTAACCGGAACCGAAACCGATCTTGAGCAGATTGGGTACCAGATGTGGGCCAGCAAATTCCTGAACTGGTGGGAAGCATGGTCTGACTGGAGAAGGAAAGGTATTCCTGCCCTTGTTGAATACACATCTAATACAAACAATGTTTCTGGAGGTAAGATTTTTACTAGACTTATGTATCCTGACGGAGAGGTTGGAGTGAATCCTAACTTCAATCAGGCTTCTGATAACAATTACACCAGCAAAGTTTGGTGGGATGTTGTTGATTGATAATTAACCTACTAATAAACATTGAAAAAGGATCCTGAAATTTCGGGATCCTTTTTCTTTTATATCCAAAACTTTTTATCAGAGGCATCTATTGAAAGAAAGGGGGTCATTAACACCTGCCACCTACAAAATATTGCTGATAATTCCAGACATTTAACAGATACCAATCCTAAATAATAAACATCAAACAAAATCAATCTGTAGAAAGAAGTATTTCTTGAGGGAAAGTTTTACGGCCCAATCTTAAAAATCCAGGAAAAGGGAAAATTGCCAGCTATATGCTAATTGCCAGAATGCTGATATTAAAAACGCCAAAGAATTTTAATTCCCTCTATAGGGTCTTTGGCTTCAAGATATCCTATGATTTATTAAGAGAGGATTTGTAGAGGAACAATACTCCTTTCCGTCCAGTGTGCACACTTTACAAAACATTTGATATCATTATCGAGAGCTTTCGGGTTAATGATATACATTTCGGACCTATGAGAGTGCCTTCTATTTATTAAAATCAATGATAACCTTCCAGGAGGTTTCCTGTGAAAACTGTAATTCAACAGATTCCCCCATATGGTTTAGTGAAAAAGCAAATGGAAATTGTCCAACCAGTAACTTTGTTGTATTTCCTACTGGAAACCTGTGTTGCATACTGCCCGCATTAACATTTATTTCAAAATTTGGACTGGATTGCACTTTGGCCTTATGCTGAATTTCAATAAAAATGGCATTCCCATCATTCGCAGGATTATTTGTTTCACTTATTCTGACAGAAAGAACATCAGGGGTTCTGTTTATGATCTCATAGGGATCTTTGTTTTGACCGATATATTTATCCTTCACCCAGAATCCCGTTTGCTCCTTTTTCTGATCACCTCCAAGGCCCACCGTTAATTTTCCTTCGCCCTCCTTCAGGCCTTTTTTAAATTCACCAATATACACATCACCATTTGCCCAGGTATAAGTCCCGGTACCATGAGGATATCCCTTTTTAAAATCGCCAACATAGGTGTCTTCTCCCTTCGCAGTACCTT
>CAYMFU010000020.1:0-6201 GCA_964389805.1 uncultured Roseivirgaceae bacterium
AAATATGTAACATTGCACTCCCAAATTCAAGAAGCTTAGAGTATAATTAAAATGTTCTTTATAGATGTTGGTGATAGTGACTGTATTTGGTGCCTCAAATTTCAAATACAGCATTTCACATTTCGGGATAGACTCTTCTCCTGCTGTAGCGGGAGAAGAAAACCCTCCCGAATGAGAATTCACTAACGGGCCCATAGCTCAGTCCCGTTAAAGCGGGATGCCGTCTCATGCTTTCAGCATGATCCCGGCATTGGTCTAAGAGGTCTGTAAATACACTGAAGTCAAATATCAGATTTGATTTCGGGCCCATAGCTCAGTTGGTTAGAGCACCTGACTCATAATCAGGTGGCCGAAGGTTCGAGTCCTTCTGGGCCCACTAATTGATAATCAATAAGTTAAGGACTTAAATCAGACGATTTGAGTCCTTTTTTTTAATCATTTTAATATTTTTTTAATAAATATTAATTTGCCAACGCATAATTTATGCCTTTCAATATTAATAATTAATGATTTATTAGGTAGTAAATCTTCGTTAATTGTGCTTATTTTAACCAAGCATATAATGATTCATAGTGAAACATTTTATCTATGGTTAATCGATTAAATATCAGCGGATTATATGTGAGATATCCATTTTCACTCAATTTTTAGATTAATAATTGAATAAAAGAGGTCAAATTCAAAATGGAATTAAAAGGAGCAATATTAATAATAGGTTCTTTATTATGGGACCCAAATCAAAATAGTCTTATTGGATTTAGAAAAAAATGGAGAAATAAACGACTTCAAATGGATAATAGAATTCATGTGAAAGCACCTATTAGATATGGTAGGGAATCAGGTAATGGGAAAAATCTAACGATGGTATTTTCCTCTGATTGCGATAATAAAACAAAATTTGGAACAGCTTTCTTGGTTCCGGTGAAAAATGCTAAAATAAAATCAGTAAGAGGAATTGTAAATCAAGCAAGATTCCTTTCAGAAGCAGAGGGAAGTGCAAACAAAAAACTATGCAAAGGAAATAATGATAAGTGGTGTACGATAGGCATATTGTTTAATCCAAAACTAAAGAAAAACTTAAAAGAAGATATTTTGAAAAGATGGAGAGAATTAATTCTAAAGGATGATGGGTTGAAAGATTTTACAGATTATAAAGTTGGAAACGAAAAATCAGCACTTTCAAATAAAGGTGAAATTCTAATTAAGTGGATTAAATCAATAGATAAGGATTGCCAAACTCGTATTAATGAATTTGATTTTATTCTAGCAACATGTACTAAACCAAATGTAAAACAATATCCTAACTCAGAGGAAATAGCGAATGATATAATTAATGATAATCGTAAATACTTTTTTAACAATCTGATAAATGGAATAACAACTTTTCAAGATAAAGTAGTATTAAAATCTAACACCTCGCAACCTCATGCCTAAATACTTATGACAAAAAGTAAGAGAAAGTATCTTTTAATTTTATATAGATTGGACTCCAGAATACGCTGACGACAAACAATTGTTTCCTTTCAAAGTAATGTGGACTGATTAAGGACTAAAGGTTACGAGATAGTTTATTACCTTACATCTTTGGTAGTAAGGCAGATTTCAAAACCTTAAAATCAGTTTAAAATGGCACAAAGAAAATCAAGTGAAAAGTTAATCCGGGATATTAAACGCAATACCCGGAGAAAGTACTCATCCGAAGAAAAAATCAGAATAGTAATAGAGGGAATGCGTGGGGAGACCAGTATTGCAGATTTATGCCGCAGAGAAGGAATAAATCAGAACCTGTATTATCGCTGGAGCAAAGACTTTATGGAATCTGGAAAGAAACGGCTAGATGGAGATACTATGCGAGAGGCAAATACTTCAGAAGTACAATCCTTGAGAAATGAGAATGCCCAGTTAAAGGAAGTAGTTGCTGAACTGCTTCTGAAAAACCGGGTTCTTAAAAAAAGTATGAATGGGGAAGATTCAAGCGAATGAGATATATGCGATATACTCAATCAGAAAAAATGGAGATTATCCGAATAGTTGAAGAAAGTGAATTAGGAGTAAACAGGACGCTTAAGGAGCTGGGTATCCATAAAGCTTCATCAGGTATACCGACCACCAAGAAGTTTCCATTTGGACGTACTTTCAATTTCGAAACTAATGAATGGGAATTGGATAAGAAAAAGAAGAGGGTATTAAATGGGTAGCAAAAGAATATCTGAATGAAGGATCATTGAAGGAAATAGTCAATGAATTGAAGCCCAGGTATGGCATAAAATTAGGATATGATGGTTTGAGAAATGTATTGAAGAATCATTGCGGCACTAAGTGGTATCAAAGATTCAAAGGACAAGATCCTATTGAATTTGAGGTCCCTCCATTATTAGACGAAGAGACAATTAAAAAGGTCGTAGAAAGGATGGCTTTCAATAAGCGCTGTAATCGTACCGATAAAAGAGATTACGTTTTAACTGGATTCATACGTTGTCAGAAATGTAATTACGCATTGTCAGGAGCTAATTCCAATGGTCGGAGAGTGTATCAACATAGCAATAAAATCTATGGTAAACAGAAATTTTGTATCGGCATTCTTGCTGATCCTGTGGAACAATCGGTAATGGAAACAATTCTTTTCAATTTTGTTGATGGACCAAGTTTCGAAAAGGCCATTGATGATAGGTTGCCTGATGTAAACAAAAAGAAGGAATTAGAAAATGAACTCAAGCAAACGAATAAAACAATCGAAAAAATTAATGGAGAGTTGAAGAGACAGTACGAAATGGAAAAGCAGGGGAAGTATCCAACCGAAATGATGGAATCAGAAAGAAAACAAAACATGGAATCTTGGGAGAAGTTAACTGCTGAAGCAAGGGAATTGAGCGACAGGATCAATAGAATGCCAGACATCGAATTGATTAAAGAGAAAGCTGAACTAGTTCGTCAAGATATAGCATTAAAATATGGGGGCCCAGACCGGATCGAAGAAATGACTTATGAGGAGAAACGAAATCTTCTACATTGGATGTTTGACGGTAAAGATGAGGATGGCAAACCGTATGGCATCTACATAAATAAGGAAGGAAAGTATAAAAATACTGTAGTTGAATTTCGCATTCATAGTAAAATTATGATAAGAGATTTATTTGGATCAATCAATGACAACGAGACGGAAACAATGATAGATTGGATTGACTATGATGAGGAATTGGGTAAAAATAATAAGACTAACGGATCAGGTTTATAGTCAATTATATAATTAGTTGGGCCAGGCCAAACTTAGCTTATATTTTTTCAAAAAAATTGGACCTTGTTAAATAATGAAGACGATTACTGGATTTATCAAAAAGAATATGAGCGGAGCCCATCCTTGTTAACACTATGTTCTATAATCCCGTAGCTACTGTCTCTGCACCCCTATCCTTCCTGAGTTGCTCACGTATATTAAGGCTTCGGTAGAGTTGTATGGGGTCATAGGCTGCACTGTTCCTTATCCGGGCTTCGGCGATCAATGGTCTAAGGTCTGTTCTGAAAGCATCCTGCAATATTTCCTGTGCCCTGGTCACATCATTGTTTTCCCTGGCTTCTTCTAATTTTTGCCTGTTAATAATCAATGCCTGGGCATAAGAAAGCTTTATTGCCTCAACTGATTGCAATAAATCCTCAAGGGGATCTTTAACATTGTGAGAGGCATCTATCATCCAGGCCAAGGGTGCATCATCTTTATTAGCCCCTTCCATTCCGTAAACCAATTCGTTGAAGATCAGAAATAATTGATATGGCTTTATAGCACCTACAGTCAGGTCATCGTCTGCAAATTTCGAATCATTAAAATGAAATCCACCCAATTTATGCTCTCCCATCAGCGTAGCTACCACTTGTTCAATATTTGTATTGGGTAAATGATGCCCAAGGTCGACCAGGCAATATGCCTTGCGACCAAGTTTAGAAGAAAGCAAATAAGATGTACCCCAATCTGGTATTACTGTTGAATAAAAATTAGGCTCAAATGGCTTGTATTCTACAAACATCTGCCAGTCATCGGGTAAATGATCATATATTGACCTGAGTGAATCCAAAGTTCTGGACAGTGCTTTTCTGAAATTCTGTTGTCCAGGAAAATTGGATCCATCTGCCAGCCAGACTGTAAGAGATTTTGACCCTAATTTTATTCCATGATCTATAACTTCCTTATTATGGTTAACTGCTAATTGACGGACATTTGGATCAGTATGTGCAAGCGACCCGAATTTATAGGATAGCTCCTGATCAGGCTGATCCTGGAAAGTATTAGAATTTACAGCATCAAACTTCAGTTCGAATGATTTTGCCAAATTTGATATTTCAATATAATCTTTGGGAATGTCCCAGGGTATATGCAAAGATATGGCTCCACTGGATTTGTTCAGGGTATGAAGAAGTCCTACATCTTCCATTTTCTCCTCGAGGTTCCTTGGCTCACCACCTGATGGGAACCGGCCGAACCTGGTACCACCGGTGCCCAGGGCCCAGGAAGGAATTGCGACCTGGAAATCTGAGATTTTTTGAATTATCCCTTCAGGGTTGATACCGGACTCATCCAGCTGTCCCGATATATATTCTAATTTATTCTGATGAAGGGAACTGAATTCAGCATTATGTTCGCCTATTAAGGAAGATTCTAACCGCATATGAAAAAATATTATCCTAAATATTAATGAATAGTAAAAATAAGAATTGATTGAGTGAATATATCAAAAAGGCAAAACATTAGCTAAATATATTCCTCAAGATACCGGATTACCGATTCTTTATACATTTTACCTATTGGAAGCATCAAGGAGTCAATTTCTATTCCTTCATTATTGAATGCTGAAATCTTTGAAACCGAAATCAGGTATGATCTGTGTATTCTGATAAAACGTTTAGCTGGCAACATTTTTTCCATATTTTTCATTGGCATTTTGCTGATGATCAATCCACTCTTCAGGTAGATCTTGATATAATCTTTCAAACCTTCAATATAGTTTATGTCATCTACCCGGATTTTTACATTCTTTCTGTCAGCTCTGACCCAGATGGATTCTTCGCCGGATCCAGGCTTCTTGCTTACGTCTAGAATTGATCTGGCAGTTGTGCTCTCCTGATTATTGAATTTATTTATTGCTTTAAGGAAGCGTTCGAAAGAAACTGGTTTCAAAAGATAATCGACTACGTCCAATTCGAAACCTTCGAAGGCAAACTCTCTGTAAGCCGTGACTATAATTACCTTTGGTGGAGTTTGAAGTGTTTTAAGAAATTCCAAACCAGTGATTTTGGGCATTTGTATATCCAGGAACATCAGATCAACCCTATTGGTTTGCAAGTATTCAAAAGCCTGTAAAGCATTTTCACAGGTTTCAACCAGGGTAAAGGCATCAAGCTTGTCAAGATAACTTTTAATAACCTGTGATGCGATGGGTTCATCATCTACTATTAAGCATCTAATTTCATTCATAATATATTATCCAGTTCAATATTAAGGGTAATAGCAAAGATATTATGGTTTTCCTGTATAGTAAGTTTATGGCGCCCGGGATACAGAATATTCAATCTTTTTTTTACATTTTGTAATCCAATACCCTCAGTATATCCGGTTTCATCATTTGAAGATTCAGGAACCCGGGGATTTTTAACCCTGAAATCCAGTTGACCATTATCCACGATGATTCCAATATTCAGCCATTGCATCCCCACTTCTTTACTGATACCATGTTTAAAGGCATTTTCAACAAAGGGTTGAAGGATCATTGGCGCAATGCTTACTTTATTATTAATTCCTTCTTCCGAAAACTCTACCTTCAGCTTACTGTATCTTAATTTCTCCAATTCAAGGTAATCCTTAATATACTGGACCTCGCTATCTATACTGACATAAGGCTTATTGCTTTTATAAAGCATATAATCTAACAGGGATGAAATTTTAAGAACGATCTGAGGTGCATTCTCTGATCCCGCAAGTACCAGTCCATACAGGTTGTTGAGTGTATTAAATAAAAAGTGTGGATGGATCTGCGCTTTCAATAATTTAAGTTCTGCTTCTTTCAACCTTAACTCCATCTCCATACTCTTTTTCTCCAGGACCAGGTTTTTTTTCTCCACCGCATTCCACTTGCTGATCAGCCTAATTGTAACCGCAAATAGAACGACCAGGTAATTTCCAGCAATAAGATATATGATATTAAATGATGCCGG
>CAYMFU010000021.1:0-7524 GCA_964389805.1 uncultured Roseivirgaceae bacterium
GGGTCTTGAACGCAAAAGTGAAAAAGTCCGGTATTGAATGGGTTGAATTCTGAAGCTTCTTTAATTCCATGTGGAAATGAAAATAACTCAATGCCAATTCCATCTGAAGTAGACAGGTGTGCGATTTCGAATTCTTCCCAATCCTCCCCAAACACATCAATACACATTTGTCCAATTGCAGTATCTCTTTCTTTTGTGACTTTTGACGGTGACATAATAACATACCACCCCATCACCTCTTGATAAAACTCGACTGCTTTATTTATGTCCGGTACTGTAATTCCAATATGTGAAAATGATCTTGGATATTTATTTTCTTTCATGATAGTTTGGTTTAATTGTATACAACGATCCAGATAGGACACGTGCCTCCGGACTTATTTATATCTACTAAAGTATCCGTTTTACACCTCATTTTCAAATAACTGCATAGAGGTATGTGCTTTATAGTGTGTTCGCAATGGATTTTAATAGAGTTTTACTTTTTCGGCTCTGTAAATGGAAGCGTTTGTAATTTCAGAATTCACATGTAATTCAAACAGAATATTATTATTTTCATTGACTTCAATAATTGAAGATCTTAAGAAGTCGTCTGACCAGGAATTGGTAATGTTGTCATGATCGGTATATTCATGACTAAAAGCTAATGAACCAGCAGTGATCAGACGAGTATTGCTATCTTCAACGTAATCAACATCACTTATTATTGGCGAGTAAAACTCTTCACCACGTTCTCTTCCAAACTCCCAAACTGTCTCTACAGATCCACCAATAATACCTTCAACGATACTAACTTCCATTGCGCGACTAAATTTTTCTGAAGTTCCAAAATTTCTCCCAAATCCATTATCAAAAAAGAGTAGATTCCCTTCAGGAGTTATGAGAGGAGAATGTTGTCCCCAATTCCAATCCATATTTGGGTCTGTGGAATCAAGTAAATACTCTTCATATCCAGCCCAGTCAAAAGGAGGTGCTAAAATCCATTTTAATTGGTTGTCCCAGGTTACTTTAAATAAGCCCTGGCGCTGACCAGAAACAATTATTGAGTTATCTCGTTCGTCATGAATTACGGCGTTTACATGTACCCAGTCCACTGCATCATTAATAAGAGTATCTCTTTTTGGAAGAATTTGATTTAAATCCCAGACGTTGGTAGTCATTCCTGAGTTTCGATCTATTTCAATTATATAGTCTTCAATTGTTGGCTCTCCAACTTTGTTAACTGGTATCAGGAAATTACCATTATTCATCTCAAAAACATCGTGATGGGCATCTTCGAATTCGGGGTAGAAAGAATACTCTTTTACCAGTTGGCCAGAGATTGTATATTCAAAAACCGACCCTTGACCAATACCACTTTTTCCAAACCCCATGTTTCCATTTTCAAAACGCTGTAGAGCATATTTTCCTCCTTTTGTAAAGCCGGTAGAATACCATCTGATTTTGCCAAACCGATCTATCATGAAAGGAATACCTGTTGGCCGGAAATTGATCAAAAAAACAACATTTTGTTCATCTGTTTCATATTGTTTCACAATTTCAAATTCTGGAAGTCCTTCTGGCAATGGATCAGTAGTTATCTTCCTCACAATGGTCATTCTTTCCTTCCCTTGAGAACTCATAAGTTTGAATTCTACTGAATTTTCAAAATCTGCGTATAGCCCCAATAAATCAAATTCATGCGACTCACTCACTTTTGACGAATAATTGATCATGTCTGAAAATTCACCATCCTGTCCAAGCACTCTCATTTCAATACTTCCACTTATAGGAGTTTCTATGACAGCAATTGCGGCTAAGGGTGTGCTATTGAAAGGATCTAAGTCAAGAGTTATGCTAACTCCTTCATCATTACCCAGATAAAATGTGTTGAAGGTAGTTGAGTCATTGAATACAATTGATGTATTCCAACCGTCAAAGTCGATTTCATAGTCAATTATCAGGTCATTTAAAGCCTCGATTTGCCCTTGGTCCTCCAGTTCAAAGCCAGTTATGACTCCTTCGTTGGTGTTGAAATTAATTATAGGTTCTTCAGCTATTTTAGCTTCTAATAGTAAATTTTTTAATAAAAGAAGACTATTAATATTTTGAATTTCTCCTATATCCTTTTTTAGAATATCCAACTCACCGCTTAAATCATCATTATCACAAGCGGAAAGAAAGAAAATCAGGAGAAATAATACTAATTTTTTAATTTTAATTTTTTGCATGTTTGTATTCAATGTCACGTCCTAAAATAGAGCTACAGGTTAATATTTGGATTTAAGCGGCATTTTGGTGCACGTAATTAGGTTTTGATATAGGCTGTATTATTTATTCTTTATATCATTTAGAATATCTTTGATCTCCTCCAGGATATCTACAATTTGTTCATTATTTATTTCTACCTGTCTACTACCCTTTCTATTTACGGTAACCAGCAATTCTCTTTGGTGTAATACATTCTCCTTAAAATCTGAAGAGTTAATAATGCCGATCAATTTCATATCACTCCCTTTAGGATTACTCTGTCCGGCAGTTTCAATTTTGAGGATCCGTAGATCAAGATATTTTAATAGAGGATTTTCAATAAATGTCAGATCCTGAATGTTCTCCAGGGGTATCGTTTTCTCAACCTTAAATAGTACACCCTTTTTAAACACCAGGTGCCGATCTGTTAATTGGCATTTCAGATTTTCATAAAAGCGTTTACTGATATATTGGCCAAGTCCAAGAAACCAAAATACGAGTAACGGAATTCCAACCACTGAGATCGTAAGGAAAAAGGCGACCACCAATAATATGTAAGTCCTGATACTGGGATTAAATTCTGCCTTTTGTATTAAAGTTGATCCTAAAGTCATTATTACTTTATTTTTATTCAGTTTTAACCTTCTCAACAAATCCAAAAACCTGAATCAGTCCATAAGTCAAACTTAATCCAATAAGTGAAGCAATAACATCATATGGGTTATAGATATTATTTCCTCCAAAGTTATGAAATTTAAACTCCTGCGATACCCAATAAATTGAGGCTAAGCCTACAGCAAGTAAATAAATATATTCGTCTTTGATGTACCCTATTTTTTTTGTTAAAGCGATATTTCAATTGCAGTAAAATTCCGGTCAACAAGAGGGTGCCAATTATTACCTCAATTAGATTTAGAATTGAAAAAACAAATATTTGTAAAAACTCAGATGTTTCATTTTCCAAAACCCAAGGTCTAAGTAAGAATTAATTCAAAAAAAATAAGGATTGCCACTCCAAACAAGTATCTGATATATTTTTTATCGAAATTTCTTTTATTTTACCAATGTGCTACAACTGTTTGCCTAAACTGCATTTTTATGCAGTTTAGGCTATGTTGTGTGTTCGTTAGAATTTTTATTTCTTTCTTCAAATACAATTTCAAATTTGATTCCATCACGATCCTTAAAGAATAGAGCATAGTAATTTTCTCCATGTTGGGGATAGAATTGTGGTGGATTAACAATATCAGCACCAGCTTCTTTAATTTTAGGGAATATACTGTCAATCTCTTCACGCGAACTAGCCTTAAATGCCAGGTGATGAAGAGATCCTGGTTTTCTTCGATGTACGGTCTCGTTTTTAAAAACTTCTCTCGGAGAATTAATAGCGAATATCAATAATGGATGTGAATATTCAATAACGTTGAATTCATGTTCCGCTACTGTACCGATTGATTTTCTATTTAAATCAAAACCCAATAGTGGCATCAATTTGTCATAAAACCCTTCGGCAACATCAATATTTTTTACTGTAATCTGTATATGGTCTATAATGGGTTTCATTTATTATTTTTCTTTATGACACGCAACGTGTTTGTGTATGATTTCGTTGCGGTAAATGTTCGAAGGACGTTTCCCGCGTGATGGGAAGTTAGTAATAATTTCGAAAGATTTTCTGTGAGGAAAATCCGGAGCAATTAATTATAGCCATTGTTGGCAGTAGTTATTTTTATTTTTTCCATCTCTTTTTTTTCTCCAAGTAGGACGGCTTATATCATAATTCGAATTTATTCTGAAAGGTTAAGTTGCCATGATATGCCATATTTGTCTTCACACCATCCGAATTTTTTGCCAAAGCCGTAATCCCCTGAACCTTCGTAGTTGTCAAGAGGAACCATAATCTGGCCTCCATTTGAAGAAAGTTCTTCGAATAAAGTTTGTATCTCATTTTCAGAGTTGCATGCAACGAAAAGCGATACCCCTGGCGTAAATGACCAATCGTGATTAAAATTACTTTCGGAAACCATATACTCGGTACCATTTAATGTAAATACTCCATATTTGATAAGTTCCGGCGTTCCTCCCGCTTCTCCTTCTGAGTATTTTATTATGCTTTTAATTTTCGAATTCGGAAAGATAGAAGTGTAGAAATTTATCGCTTCTTCTGCCTTTCCGCATTGATTACCCACGAATGTTAGAAATGTTGTTGTTTTCATTTTTTTGAAATTTAGTTAAAATGAAATTTTTCGTATCGAATTACTGCGAACAATGGAATATAGTTCATATTAACTATACATCGATTATATCTCTAAGATAATATATCTTTAATGTTCATAAATGATCTATTCGCTACATGAGTATAAATTTCAATTTTTTTTGATTGAATTATGTCCCAAAAGAAGTTGTTAATTCCTAAATATCCGACCCGTTTTTCAATAAATGGGTGGCAAAGCTATGTCTGAGGAGATGAGCCTTGGTTATAGTATACCGGGGGTTCCTTAGGATTAGCTAAATCCTGATTCGTAGTTCCCCTTTATGCCTGTTAGGAATCCCATTGCATACTTCTTATATTGCTTTGTAAAAATCAAAAACAGATAATTAAATTGGGGTAATCCCTCAAACAAAATAAATAAGGTTTGCTACAGTTAATTTCATTAGAAGTTACCAATTTCAGAGGCATAAAACATGCACTGCTAAACTTTGATCAGATTACGCTTCTCATTGGTGAAAACGACCTGGGGAAATCTACGCTCATGGAAGCCCTTTCAGCTGTCCTTAACCCCAAATTGGATGATAAACTTCCGGAATTTACCCACTTTCACTTCTATAAAGATCCCGAAAAGGAGGTCGCCGAAAAAAAGTTTCAAATCAAACTTATAGTACAATTTCAAAACGATGTACGGCTCAATGAATTTAAAGAGCTGGAGTTGCTCCTGGTAAAGCCCGAAGAAGAGTTAAAGAAGGAACCTAAGTTAGAAGTTTCTTTTGTTTCAAAATTATCCGGTTCCGATAGTACTTCGGAATGGAGCTGTACTAACTTACAAAAGGGAGTAGTTACCAAGGACCCTCGTGTACTTAACGTACTCAGAAGGATAATACCCGTAATCCATCTGAGATTTGGGATTTTAACTGGGTTTTTAAATATTGTAGTACCTGATGAGGATGATGCTCGTGAAGAAATTGATCTTGAAGACCGACTCAAGCAGCAAATTTTCGCATCGGTAAATGAGATACTTCTTGGTACCACACAGGATACCAATGCTTCTGTAAATAAGGGATTTCATGCTGTGGAAGAATTAATGGAGTACTATGGGCAACCTAATCAGGAGTTAAAGCAAGAGGATGGACTGGTGGTAAGAATTAGGGAAATTTTGCAAATGGTATCCCTCACCGAGAAAGAGAATATAGTAGAAGCTTTGAAGAGATTTCAAAGGCTTACAGAAAAACTGGCAACCCTTATGTTAGTGCATGCGCTTCTTCGCTCCGGTCCTCAAAAGTTTGAAAAATATTCGCGCCCCTTGCTTATTTTTGAACACCCTGAAGCTTTCCTCCATACGACAACCCTTGCAACTATTAGTATTTTACTGGGTAGGATCCGATGGCAAAAGATTATTACCACAAATTCTGGTTTATTACTGAGCAGGGTTCCATTGAAATCGATCAGAAGGTTACGCAGGAAGGAGGGCTTGATCCAGGTTAATAGTATCGATTCACAGTGTTATAGCAACGAAGATTTGCGTCGCTTAGCGTATCATCTCCGTGCGAAATACAGTATGGCTTCATTTGATCGTTTCTGGATTCTGGTTGAGGGAGAATCCGAATACTGGATACTACCTCACCTGGCAAGGATTATGAACTATGAATTTCTGCAAGAGGGAATATCAGTAATCGATTTTGCGCAATCAGGTTTAACACCATTATTAAAATATGCTACAGACCTGGGAATTGGCTGGCACGTCTTAGTGGATGGAGATGAAGCCGGTCAGCGTTATGAAAAACGGATACAGGATTTTGCAAGTAAACACAAAATTAAGGATTCCACAACCAGGCTCAAGCAAAAGGATATTGAGCATTTGTTCTGGCACAATGGCTTTAAAAAAGAATATATTAAAGCTGCCCAACGCTTAAATTTTCCGGAGAATGAGAATAAACCGGGCCTTACTATTCGGAGGGCCATAAAAAATAAATCTAAACCATTCCTGGCCTTGAGTATTATTGAAGCTATTGCCGCCAAAGGGCCAGCAGCCATCCCGGATAAACTCTTCCAAATGATAGAAGCTTGTATTGAGCAGGCCCGTAAAAACTAAACCTTAGTATAGATTACCTGGGTCATCCCCCGTTTCTGGGTATATACCATACATCTTTTTCCAGATCTACCCCTCCATCCATTTCTTCCTGCACAACCCGGTCAATAATGTAAATGCCTTTTTTAGCCATTTCATCAAAAGTGTCTAATCCGTTATTTGGAAAGTTAACCCTGGTCCTGTGAATATTAAATTTATCAGAAAATTTTCGTCCGAAAGCGGCTTCCACACCTTCTTTCTCAAGCATAAAGCCTAAAAGACCACCCCAGGTGGCAGTGGGGTTATCTGAATCCCATCCGGCCAGTGCCCCAATCTTAATTGTCTCTTTTAAGTCTCCTTCTCCGTATAAAAGACTCACAATACTAGCCCCAAAATTAATTCCGGCAGCAAAGCAGCCATTGCAAAAAATATTCTTTGAGGTTATGGTATACCCATCTTCCTGGTTTACCTGATAGCGCTCATATAAGCCGTCCCGTGCTTGTTCCCATGGGATGTTTTCATCGTACTTACCTTTTACAAAGTCGTACATTTTTGCAGCATATGAATAATTGGGAAGATGTTCTCTGGCTTGCAGTGCCATCCATGCTATCTGTTCTTTTTTTGAAAGTTTTTTATCAACCTCTGAGGCTAATGAATACATGATGACATAGAATTCAGAGATCCACTGGGCGTTTTCCCGGGCCGTTGTCCGGATGGGTAATTCGGCCATTTTTAAGGCTACATCGGGCCGGGTGGGAGCAAAAAGGCCAAAAATTTCTGTAGTCAGCTGAGCATCAATCATCTCATGGTAATTATCATAGATACTGTCTTTTGTAATTTGTGGGTCACTTGTTTCCGGGGGTACCGCACCATTGAGCATCATATCAAGTGCCTTTTGATTCGCGACCCATAAGAAGTTTTCTTCCTCATGTTTTATATGCTTCAGCCAACCTTCCTTAATTTGTTTTCCGGTCAACATACTAGTCTTATTCGTATACAACAAATGCTGATA
>CAYMFU010000022.1:0-11066 GCA_964389805.1 uncultured Roseivirgaceae bacterium
CACCACCTGACAAATGGCCGGGCCGACATAGGCGGATTCTGAAATTGCTCATACAGGGTTTCCCCCAGATCAGAAGGCCCGTAAGATCCGGAACAACTGCTTATGAAAAACGGGGAGGAGATCGTAGTTACGGTGCCAATCTCTAAAAATTTTCGTCTGGAGATTTTCATTAAAAAATGTATTTAACCTTTATAAAAATAGAAAAATAATCGCTTATATACAGACGAAAATGGGATACAATTATCTCTGGAAGAAAATTATTTATCCATATTTTAAAGTTTCGGATGGATTGAGTACGGTTACCCTGTAGGTCTGATATCCTACAGCAAGAAAAGCGAAAACGATCACAATAAAAATGGATAAACAAGCGCCAACTATGGAAAATCCATCCGGTATGCATAATTTTCCAACCATAGGTTCATCCCATAATAAATTCACGGATCTCAGGATCAGGCATTTTCGATCTCATTCAGCATCTGGTCAATCTCTTTAATTACAGGTTGGTGATCTCTTTTCCAAAAGAGCCAGGCAGAGTAAAAGTCGATGATCACCAGGATGATTAAAACCGCCTGCAGGAGAATAACCGCTGACAAATATAATGTAGTTCCTTCAAGTACTGTTTTGAGTATCAGGCATATTCCGATATCAATAAACAGCCAGATCAGGATAACATAATATGTTCTTGGGGTAAATACGCGCATTCTTTTTTTTGCCTGATGTAAATACTCGATGACCGGATTATTGGTATAGTTATTGGAGTATGCCCTGAACCGAAGTTGCTGAACAAAAATTACCAACGCAAATGCGAGAATAAGAGATCCTATCCCCAGATGAATAAAGAAATCTGATGATACGAGGATATATGATATGGCAACCAGGATCATGGCTAAATAGATCAATTGTAATACTCTGATCCCCAAACGTGTTTTTGAATCTGTTTTCTTTAGAAGATCTAACATAGTTTCCATAGGGTTGTGTTTTTGATTTTTTGTGTCTGCCTGATGGCTGAGATCAGGTGCCTTAACTTTTTTTGATTTATTTATAACTTCTTCGTATTTCATGATTTACCTCCTTCGACAATCTTTTTTAATACATTCTTTGCTCTATGGATTCTTACCCGGACGTTTGTATCGGTAAGCCCGATGATTTTGGCGATTTCTTTTGGTGGTACCTCTTCTAATACCAGTGAAATGATGATCATATCGATCAACGGGAGTTGAAGTATGCTTTTGTGCAATATTTCAATCTCATTCTGTTCAGTAATCAAACTTTTATCCTCCTGGCTTATATTTTGACTTGAATAGTTCTTTCTACTGGTTTTTAACCTTTTTTCTCTATTTAGGAATTGTAAAGCCGTATTTACCGTAATGCGGAAAGCCCAGGTTGAAAAAGCCGATTCTTCGCGGAAAGATTTAAATGCTTTCCATAAGCTCAATAGGGTTTCCTGATACAGGTCTTTACGGTCCTCATCGTTTGACAGGTAATAACAACAGATCCTATATATCTTATCCTTGTTCTCGTCGATCAGTCTAGAAAAGTTATGCTCTGTCTTTTCCATCTATGGTTATAATCTTTACCAATTTAGATAAAATGATACCCGATTTGTTACAAGTGATTATGAATTTTTTAAATATTATCCTGTATTGCAAATTTAATTTTGGGGATGCGGTCAATGTTGGTTTAAAGTTATTGCCAAATGACATGAACTATATGATTCCCAAAAGTCTATGTGGAGCCATACATTAGTTTGATTATATACCGAAAAAAATCATTTATAATGAAATAATTATTGAATATGCCTGCTGCTGTTGGACACTCAGATTTCCTTCAAATTCTTTTCATATATTTATTATTGAGTAAATTTAAGAAAAAGCGTCTTTTTAGGATAGCTTCTTATAAAATCAAAGCTAGGTGCGTTGGTTTTTTTATTTATTTCTTTGCAGTAATAATTACTTTTTTGAAAAATCGGGCATGGACATTAAAGATCGAACCGAAGTTGAACCAGGTTGCTTGAAATATAACTTTCTGAGGGGCCCGGAATGCTTGGTAAGACCTTTTAAAAATAGAAAAGAGAACCTCAGCCGACATATGATATTTTATAAATTTATTTTCTGATTTCTACGATAAAAAACCACAATGAAGATGAAACAATATAAGATACTTATTCAAGTAGTTATTGTAATTACTTGCTTATCAAATGTTCAGGGGCAGGATTGGCCCCAGTATCTTGGACCCAACAGAAATAGTGAATCAGATCAAAAAGGAATATTACGCTCCTGGCCGGAGAACGGCCCGGAAATTCTATGGATTGCGGATGTAGGCATCGGTTACGGCGGACCCGTTGTCAAGGACGGGAAGGTCTACTTGCTGGATAGAGATGACGAGGTTGGGGATAAAATGAGGTGTTTTGATCTTTCCAGTGGTGAAGAACTCTGGAAATTTGAATACGAAGCTCCCGGATCTGTAATGTTCCCGGGATCTCGAAGTGTACCTATCGTGGACGGTAATCATGTATATTCAAGCGGTCCGTATGGCAATCTCTATTGCATCGACATCAACACACACCAACCGGTCTGGAATAAAAATGTCTGGACAGACTTCGGGGGTGATGAAATTCCAAGATGGGCTATTGTTCAGTGTCCCTTGATTCACGATGATTTGCTTATTTTAGCTTCGCAGGCACCAGAAGCAGGAGTTGTGGCTTATGATAAGCACACTGGTGAAGTGAAATGGACAACACCGGCTCTCGGCCCGGTTGGGTATGTTAGTCCGGCAATCGTTAAAGTTGCCGGAGAGGACCATGTGGTAATGATAACAGCAGCAGCAGGTCGTCGAGGCGAGCCAAGCACTGGAGGTAAAGTGGTAGGAATTAATCCGCTTACAGGGAAAATCTTATGGGAATATGAGAATTGGCAATGTGTAATTCCAGCGCCCAGTGCATTTGATGCAGGAGAAGGTAAAGTGCTGATCATTGGGGGGTACAAGGCCGGAGCGTCTATGATAAAAGTTGAGAAAGAAACAGATGAAAGCTACGTGGTAACAGAACTTTTTAAAACCGTTGAATTTGGAGCACATACTAAACCACCCTTATTTTATGATGGTTATTTTTATGCTCATTACAGAACCAATGAACGGCGTGACGGCCTGGTATGTATGAGCATGGACGGGGAGATCATGTGGAAAACTAAGAATGATCCCGATTTTAATAAAGGCAGTATGATTCTGGCCGAAGGATTGATTTTGGCTACCGACGGAGGCAAGTCTTTGTATCTGATAGAACCTGATCCTTCTGAATTCAAAGCCTTAGCAACATCGGAGTTACTGGTAGCAGAATTAGATCCGGATAATCCCAGGGCAGCCAGATATGGAACTCAAAATTGGGCACCGATCGCACTTGCAGATGGTAAACTCTTGATCCGGGATAAAAGCCGTATGATGTGTGTCAAAGTCGCTGATTGATTCTCATAAAAATCATTGCAAATTTTGGTCCACCCATTTTTATAAGTAATGTTAAAACACTTCTGTTCAGGAATATTTAATTTTTTTTGCCTGTTTGATCATCGCCACTGTTAAAGATTAAACTTGAGGCATTATTTCCTATGGAATTTACTTTCTATTTAAGATATTTATCATTTGACAGATCAATAATCTAAAGGTATGAAATGTAATTCTGTATTAATTTTTGCTTTCCTCTTTGTGATCCTTATTCTAAATGGAAATGCTCAGGAAGATCAAACAGAATCTGGTCTTGTCAACGATCAGGGAATCGGAGATCTGAGATTGGTATTTGAACCTGGAATTAAGGTTAACGGCCTTGTTGTTCGTAAAACTTTCCAGCCATCATATGTTGTCACTTCGAAAGGTACTTTAATTGTATTCTGCCAGGGAAGACTATATGCCGGTGCCGATAATGATCCCAAGGTCATTTTGATGAACCGGAGTTTTGATATGGGTAAAACATGGGAGGGTGTTCAGGTACTTTCGAATCCTCTGAATCATTTTGCCATTTCCCCATGGATTCAAGTATTGCCCGATGGTAAAGAACGCATTTCTTTCCTTACCTGCGTGGGATTGCGCATCACAAGGAAGTTCTATGATTATGATCCGGAGTTATTGAAAAAAAGGACAGGAATCGACCTGTCTGTGATTGGTGAGGATAAAGCAGCGGTTATATGTCGTTATTATTCTGATGATAATGGCGATACCTGGAATATGGAAACACTGACCGGCGAGGACACACCACTCTATAAAAATTATGAAGGATTCACACCAGTATTTATGAATATAATCGGCCAGGTCCATAAGGTTCCGACCGGTAAATTCAAGGACCGGTTGATAATAGCAGTACCAGTATATGCCGAAGCTGAAAATGAGAAACTGACTAATAATTTCAGGAACCATCCTTGTGTGGGCTCAGGGATCATCTATAGTGATGACCAGGGTGAAACATGGAAGATGGATGGTATGATCTCAGATTATATGGGTAATGAAGCCTCTGCAGTATCAGTTGACATGGGTAAATCTATACTTATGATAAGGCGGTTTAATCAACCCGATCGCAGGGTAGAAAATCCTCTGGGCCTTGAAATAACTATTGAAACTGGGAAAAGAATGGCCAGTAGAAGTTTCGATGGAGGCAAAACATGGACCGATCCCTTTTTTGTGGATATCAGCGAAATATTATGCCACGGGACTTTGGCACGTATCGATAGCCGGTTATATTTTTCTATTCCAAACGGATTGGAAGATAAGGATCAGAAAAAGGAGCAATGGGATGACGACCGCGTCAGGGGAGCTATATATTATAGCGAAGATGATGGCATTACCTGGAGGTATAAAATTATTGAACCGGAGTATTTTTCGTATAGTACGGTCGGGAAGTTGATGGAGGATTACCGGATCACTTTCTTCAGCCGTGGAGGGCATGGAAGTTATGGAATAGGGTACAGGATCTTCACTGACCGATGGCTTGAAGGCTCGAAATAGGGTGTCTGAAGGATTTCCTCAGATTTGTGGCAAAATGTTATAGGATCTTCATAGATTCCTGTATGCACTATTTGGAGCAAAGACTCAGGAATACCACAGATCCCTGACTGGAGTGTACGAATTGAAAGTAATACCTGGTTCTGCATTCAATGTTTAGAAGTTTTTTCTTAAATTGAGTCTGGATCTCTATTAGTAGAGTTCCGTATTTTTTAAATATCAAAAAAAGTTTACCTATGATTTTTTACAGAAACATTCCCCTGGTCATTTTATGTACAGTGTTCATTTTTTTAGGCTGTCAGACTGAAAAGGAACATAAGTTCCGTTATTCAGAATATATGGAAGAGGAACAGCCAGTCACAGTTCTGAAGGTTTTGGAGAATGATTTCCTATCTGTGAAGATCTATTCAAATTCCTATACTGAGATTGAAGACCTGATAAACAATAAAAAGTGGGAAACCTGGTCGGTAGCCATACAAGATAAAAGTGAAGTTGAAGTTGGAGAGGTATGGTTGAGAACTGGGCGGAGCCTGACACACCAATACCCGGGACGTTTCTATGGCAAAGCCGAAGGTGATAATATACGCTTTACCATGATCGGAAGGCAAGGGCTCATCATCGGGACTTTTCTGATACAAATAGAGTTGGATGATTCCTGGATGATCTATAAAATCCTCGAAATTGATGAGTCCATTCCCAGCCTGGTTTATCCTCCTCCGATCAAGTCTGATGCCATCATACTCCCCAAGGGAGTTGGTGAAATTATTCGGGATGCAGGCGATTCTGAAATGTGGGGAGCTATGTATCCGCGACACATTTACCCGTTTTATACCCGGTTAAACATGAGATTTATCGGTGGGCTGAAAGATGACGCTGGGTGGATCGGTATATTCGATGAAGGTTATGAAAATGCTTATGGTTTCGTTGCAAATAGGAATGTTACCCCTATGATCACCCGTTCACTCGGGAAATGGGACAATACTTTCACATATCGTATGAAGTTCGTAAAGGGAGATTATGTGGATCTCGCAAAAATTTTCCGTGAATGGTTTATAGACCAGGATCAATTTATTTCCCTTGATGATAAAATAAATGCAAATCCAAATCTTAAAAGCCTGTTGGGAGGTCGTGCCTTCTGGGTAAACCTGGCTAAACCCGGATACAGGCACAGAACAGCTGAGGATTTTCTTATCCCCGGTGATCATCCGAATGACGATGGCGAGCCTCTTGAGATCTTTTTCACCTATAACGAACTAGTTGACATGATTGATCATCTGAAGTCCATTGGTATGGATAAAGGCATGATTAAAATTGGAGGGTGGATTGATGGTGGTTATGACGATTCACATCAGGATATCTGGCCTCCTGAACCGCAGCTTGGATCCATTAAAGAATTAGAGGAGATTCTGGCGGAGACTCCCCCCTTACTGATGGCTTTGCATGATAACAACCAGGACATATATGAGCAGACGGTTAGTTTTCCGGAAGGTGTGAACCGGAATGCTGACGGGGATTTACTAACCGGAGGTGTATGGTGGGGCGGTCAGGCCTACATATTGAACTCGAAATATAGTATCCAATATGCAAAACGTAACTGGGAGCAGATAGATACACTCAAACCAAAGGCGATGTTCGTAGATATAATCACAGCCATGCAATTATATCAATCCTTTGAGCCAGGAGATGAACTTACCAAACATGAAGATCGCCTGGCAAAAGCAGAACTAATGAATTTTTATAAGGAACAGGGCGTGGTATTCGGGAGTGAGGAGGCTGCAGATTTCGGAATTCCGTATGTCGATTGGTTTGAGAACCGGCATAAAAGGGTCCAGGGAACTTCCATCCCTCTTTGGCCCCTTGTTTTTCATGACGCAGTTTTCTGCACCCGTTACAGCGGAGTAACCAGTGATGAGGGATATCCCGGATGGCTGGAAGATATGTTATGGGGATATTTGCCACATTTCTTTATCCGGCCGGAGTGGGACCAGGATGCTATCTTTCAGTCGCTCGATCATGTTGATCAGTGGCATGAAAGAATCGGTACAGCTGAAATGACTGACCATAAATTTCTGGATGAAGAATATAAAGTCGAAATGGCTTCCTACTCAACAGGGGATAGAATCATATGTAATTTCAGTGAAAATTCCTTTAATTATGATGGGAAGATAATTGAAGCAAAGAATTACTTAATACTTGAATAGAAAAATGCTCTGGAGGGGCATTTTTAAATTTTATAAGATTAAACCAATAATACTATTTCAAATGAAACATTTATCCATTATAATTATCATACTGTTTATGAGCCTGATCGCTTGCGATTATTCCACAACCATTGAACGAAAGGCCAATCTTGTGCCGACACAAATATTCGAATATACGGATAACATCGAGCCGAGATGGGTGAGTTTTGAAAATATCAGCGGGGCGAAAGGACAAGGCGGTATTGAGAACTATGAGGCAAAGGGTCATCCCTGTGATTATATTAAACCGGGAGAGACCAAATCCTTACTTGATATTCAAGGGCCTGGCATTATCAACCGGATCTGGATCACCATAAGCGACCGTTCACCACAAATGCTGCGAAGCCTGGTCCTCAATATGTATTGGGATGATGAAGAAAAACCAGCTGTTTCAGCACCATTTGGAGATTTCTTCGGTATTGGCCTGGGCAGAACCACTTCCTTTCAGAATGCGCTATTCTCTAATCCTGAGGGCCGTTCTTTTAATACCAATATTCAAATGCCATTTAAGGAGTCCGCAAAGATTGAAGTTGTGAATGAATCCGGAATTGAATTGCCCATGATCTTTTATGATGTGAATCTTCAAATTCTATCTGAATGGGATGATTCTTTTCTGTATTTTCATTGTTTCTGGCACCGGGATACCGCAACCACCCTGACTCAGGATTTCAGGATCCTGCCTGTAATCAAAGGGAAAGGAAGATTTCTTGGAACGAACGTTAGTGTTCAGGCTAATCCTGTATACAAAGACTACTGGTGGGGTGAAGGGGAAGTTAAGGTATATATGAACGGAGATACGGATTATCCTACCCTGGTCGGGACAGGTACCGAAGACTATATCGGTACAGCATGGGGGCAGGGCCAGTATTATAATATGTACCAGGGATGCCCCATTGCTGATCCGGATAACCTTCAATGGACCTTTTACCGTTATCATATTCCTGATCCGGTTTATTTTAAGACGGATTGTGAAGTGACTTTGCAGCAGATCGGCGGAAGTGAAAAATCCAATGTTCTGGCCTTGCAGAAGAAGGGTGTCGATCTTATCCCGATTACTATACACCAGGCACCTGTCTTTACCCATATTTACCAACCTGAAGAGGTGGTTGACCTTGAAGATCCTGACCTGCCTGAAGGTTGGGTTAACTTTTACAGATCTGATGATATAGCCTCCGCAGCCTATTTTTATTTCGAAAAACCATCGAATGATTTGCCTGAGATACAACCCACATCTGTTCGAATCTGGAATCTGGCCGGAAACTAAAAATTTATTTGTTCATGTATACTTCAAAATTCAATAGAAGAAATTTCCTCAAATCAGGTTTTGCCACAACAGGAATACTCTCAACGGGGACATTTATCGGATGTAAGGAAAAAAAATCCTTATCGAATAATCTTTTGAATCGAAATCATCCTCTGGATGGTTTGGAGAAAGAGAAAATTAAGATTATAGATGTTAAGGTAACCTTGTTATCCTTTGAACTTCCACCGGAAGAACAATGGTATCTTGATTGGATCCCGGAAAGGTATAAATGTTGGAAAACGGATAGTATCCTCGTCGAAGTATTTACAGATGTAGGTTTAAAGGGGATTGGCGGGGCTACACAATATGGGGGGCCGGCAAATGTCAGGGAATATATTGAAAAAGTTATCAAACCAGCCGTTATCGGTAAAAATCCATTCGATATAGATTTTCTAACTTCCGGAGTGTTACAACGAGGACCTATGGTAGGTTGGGCAGGTGTAGATACTGCGTTTTGGGATATCATTGGTAAAGCCAAAGGGATTCCGGTATATAAGTTATTGGCTATTGACCACGAACCGGATCCAAAAATTCCTGTTTATGCCAGTGCAGGTGAAATGTACGATGGTGATGTGTGGCCTTTTAACCTGATTGAGGAGGCATTGAAATTAAAGGAAAGTGGTTTTAGCGCTTATAAATTCCGACCAGGAACCCATTGGTCGATCAGTGGTATGAATATGTCCGAATATATTGAAGGTGTATGGAAAATCAGGGAAGCTGTAGGACCAGATTTTGGTTTAATCCAGGAATGTAACGCACAGTGGGATATGGACCAGGTTATGCATTTTATTCCGGAAGCAGAAAAGATGAAACTAATATGGATAGAGGACCCGACGAGAAGGCTGGGGCCTCAGGCAAGAGAGAATTATATCAAAATAAAAGAATCTTTGAAAGAGGTGAAATTATCCTACGGCGGGGACGTAATGGACAATCGCTTTCACTATAAAGAATGGATAGACCGAAAAGCGATGGATATTGTCCAACCTGATGCGGGAGTAATGGGATTGACAGAGTCCTGGTATGTTTCAAGAATGGCAAACTTACAAGGGCAGTTGTGTGCACCTCATAACTGGCATGGGGCACTGCTTACAATAAGCAACGGACATTTGGCAGCTGGCATTCCGAACCTTATCATGCTTGAATCTAACCAAACTTATAATCCACTAAGAACGGATTTGTTTAAAGAGCCTCTTGTGTTTAAGGATAGTTATCTTACCTTGCCTGATAAACCAGGTTTGGGGGTAGAAGTGCTTGAAGATATAGAAAAAAAATTCCCTTATATCCCTGGAACATATGATAAACCAAAATTATCATAAAAAAAACGCAGAGTCACAGATGCTTCGTTTAGGTGATTAAACAATGCGTTTAGAATTTTTGAAAAAACAAAAATTATATTTTTATGAAAACTGACAAATTAATCTTTATAAATCTGATTCTGATTCTTGCTATATTTCATTTTCAGGAATGTTCCCTAAAACAAGAAGATCAAAATGAAACAGTGCTTGTCAAGATAAAGGTTCTGGATGAGGAAACCGGTCTGGTGACACCGGTAATGGCCTGTATAAGCAATGTCAAAGATGGTGTAGCCTTTATTCCACCAAATGGTGAAAGAGTGGATTCATTCTCTCTTACTCCTGTTTTTTACAAAGGCATAGAATTCAAATCTACTGAAAACTGGATAGGCCCCATTCGCAGGATGAATGGCAGGGGAGACAACGAGGACCGTAGTTATGTCTATGAAGATCTTTCTTCTATCCCACATTGGAGAGACCCTGTCGCTTATCAGACGACAGGTGAGTTTTCCATTACACTTTCACCTGATGAATACCAGATCAGCCTGGAACATGGAAATGAATTTATCCCGATAAAAGAAAAGATAACTATTACAGGAGATGATAAAGAGATCACGAAGACTTTTATACTGAAACGTTGGATTGACCTTCCGGCAAAGGGGTGGTATTCAGGGGATGTGCATGTTCACCATCCAACCACCAGGCCAGCATTCAAACAATTCCTGATGGAATATGCTAAAGCGGAAGACGTTCACCTGGTCAATGTTCTGGAAATGGGACACCACCTGGGGACAGACTTTAAACAGGAGGGATTTGGTGATATCGGTAGGACATGTGAAGGCAACATCTGCCTGGTTTCTGGTCAGGAGGGTCCACGAAGTACCTACGGCCACATTATTGGCCTGAATATTAAACAAATGGAACGGGATACAACCCAGTATAATTATTACGACCTGATTTTTAAGAGACTACAAATGCAGGAAGGAGCTGTAGTTGGGTTTGCCCACTTTTCCTGGAATGGTTGCGACTTGCCAAGAGGATTTCCCTGGTATATTACTACAGAAGATATTGACTTTGTAGAGTTACTGCAATTCTCGAAAATAAATACACCCGATTATTATGACTATCTTAATCTTGGTTTCAGAATTTCAGCCGCTGCAGGTAGCGATATCCCCTGGGGTTCAACACTGGGTGAAGTAAGAACCTTCGTATATACCGGGGATTCGTTTTCGGCGGATTACTGGTTCG
>CAYMFU010000023.1:0-2735 GCA_964389805.1 uncultured Roseivirgaceae bacterium
CCGAAACCATATTAACTCCAGCAAGTCCCGCTAAAAGAGCACCCATTCCTCCCTCGAAACCAGCTTGAGCGTCTGGAACTTTTGAATCGCTTAAACTCATATATGCGTGAGTGGGCATTTTCAGGAATCGACCGATTTCAACATCTCCTAAATTAATCATCATAGTTTCTATTGCTCCCATTGGAGTGGTTCCTTGCTTCATGTCTAAAATTGCAGGTGTATTAGGAAACGACATAGATGTAAACCGTTATGCCTCGCTTTCAGCCAATATTAAATCCTCATTTGAAAAATATTTTATAGATAAATCGACCAATATAGTGGGGAACGGAACGCAAACAGCGCTCAGTTGTCCTTTGTTCTTTAAAATGCTCGATTCCGATCTGGCTTATGAAGTGTTGAATAATCTGGTTGAAAATATAGATAACAATGAGTTGAATCTTGATTTTGGAGTACTAGGTTCGAAATTCGTTCCAAATACACTGGCCGAAATGGGTAAAATCGATGTAGCTTATAATATGATCAATACCACGGATTTTCCTGGATGGGGGCACTGGATAAGCCAGGGAGCAACTACTTTATGGGAAGACTGGAAAGGCCAAAGCTCAAGAAATCATATTTTTTTCGGGGATGTAAGTGCCTGGTTCTATAAATATCTGGGGGGCATCAGACCTGATGAGGAAAGCCCGGGATATAAACATTTCATTGTCAAGCCTTACTTTCCGGAAGATCTTTCCTGGGTAAAATCAAGCACCGAATCACGGTATGGTAGGATAGAAAGCAATTGGGAGAAGAATGGCAATAATGTGACTTTGAATGTTCAAATACCGTTCAATACTACTGCCTCGATAACTCTGCCTGATGATGTTTCACCGGAAGTTAGAACTGATAAAAACTCCAGTAAGATGACAGAAAACATCAGTAAGGAGAATGAAAGAATAACTATTGATCTCCCTTCCGGCAGGTATATAATTAATTTTAAACTAAAAGAAATTAATCTGTAGCTTTAATAGAGTTATCTCCTGAATCACCGGCTATATTGATCCAATGATGGGAAATAGATTTTTATAATCTAGAATACAATGGGGGCTGATGATTTACTAAGGATTATTTCTGTCGAGGAGATATTTATTTAGCCTAAATCAGCATATTTCTGCAATGCATTCTCATTAAGGATCAGGATTTCTTTATCTTCTTCTTCAATCACACATTCATTTTTAAACTCCTTCATAACGCGGATGGTACTTTCTTTGGTTAGTCCTGTCAGATCCGCTATCTCCTGTCTGGTAATGTGCTTGATGGACCCGTTTTTAAACACATCGTTCTTTAAATACAGCAATGCTTCCGCAATACGTCCTTCCATATTCTTCTGAGTGAGCGTAACAAATTGGCTAAAAGTATGTATGCTGCTTTCTGAAAAGCACCTGATAAATTCTTCAGCAAATATGGAATTTTTACGAATAACATCCTTAAATACATTCACATCGATAAAACAGGCTCTTGAATCAACCAGCGCCATCAATGAGGAATGGTGACGCATATCCACATAGATACCTGGTCCGCCGCTAATCAGATATGGTTGTACGATTGATATGATGAGGTTTTTTCCTCTGGGGCCTTCAATATAGTTTTTACCCAGCCCTTCACTGATTATAACAATATGCGATAAAGGGGATCCTTGTTTAAAAATGATCTCACCTTTCTTAAAAAAAACTTCCGTACGATTATCATTTAGCAGATCGAGCTCTTTATCGTTCAATAGTTCGAAAAGAACATTCCGCTTGAAACAATGCCTGCACTCCAGGCATTTTTTTTTATTTATATCAACCATCTCTCCCCGTTTTTCTAAAAAGTTTTATCAAAATATGAAACTGGTTATAAAAATACAACGATTTTTGTTCATATTAATATGATATAAATCATATTAATATGAATCTATATCAAAATATTGTTAAAAATAATCAATTGAATGTATCTATTAAATCTTAGTTAACAAATTGATAAAAAATACAATAAGGATCATTTTTGCTATGGAATTTTCTATTTTTCTTGGTTAAGACCAGAATGTTATTTTTTCTAATTTTTGGATAAACATAAAATGGATAAGATTCCTGATCATTATTAACAGTTTTACTGATATATCCATGATTCGGCAGGGAGTTACAGATTCGAAATTTGAGTTGATTTTTAGACTATATTTATTCTTTTCAGAGTCTTTACATGGATTTTTCTCCCTATATCCGGCATATTTAATATCAGTTCACAAAAATGTATTGATCAGCAGGTTTTAGATTAAACATGATAATACATACGATGATGAAATTATTCACAAACAAAACGAAAAGGCGGGCGAGAGAAATTCTTCCAATACTGATCATCCTTTTATTGGGATTTACTTCTTGTGCGTATTATGAAAAGCCGCTTCCTGATATTCCTTCGGACGTAAGCTTTTCAGAGGATTTAATCCCGTTTTTTGAAACAAGCTGTGCAACTACGGGATGCCATAACAATGGAGGTATTCCGCCGGATCTTTCAGAAGATTTTGCATATATCTCTCTCACAGGTGGAGGTTATATCGATACGGACAATCCGGAACAAAGTCTTTTATATACCAAAATTGCCCCTGGTGGTTCTATGGAAATATATAGTACGCCCAGGGATACCAATATGGTGTTAATATGGATCGATGAAGGAGCTGAAAACAATTAAAATATATAAGGAAATGAAAAATCTAAAAA
>CAYMFU010000024.1:0-7151 GCA_964389805.1 uncultured Roseivirgaceae bacterium
GCCGGAAGAATCCAAGGATGGCATGGATATGGCATTATGTGTAATTGATGAAAAGAATAAAGTTTTACAGTATTCCGGTGCTAACAGTCCATTGTACCTGATCAGAGATAAAAATGGCACTCCTGAATTGACAGAATTCAAGGCTGATAGAATGCCTCTGGGATATTATCAGGGTAAGTTTAAACCGTTCACAAATAATGATATTCATCTTGAATTTGGGGATATGTTTTATCTTTTTTCAGATGGATTCAATGATCAAAAGGGTGGGGAAGAGAGTAGGAAATACTTGAGTAAAAACTTCAAAAAACTCCTCTTAGAGATACATCAGGAACCATTGCAAGATCAAAAACAATTATTAGAAACGACAATTACCGACTGGATGGGGGAAATTCCTCAGATCGATGATATTTTGGTTATTGGAGTGAGAGTATAGATTTTCATGGTGCCAGGTAGTGAGGGGTTTACTATTGAGAACTAATTTCGTCAGGTTCGGTAGTCCTTTGTCTCCTGTACCTCTCCTTGGACTATTTTTAAAATCACGCTATTGCTGATATTCTTATTTGGGAGGTATCATAAATAGGAACTTTTTTGACATAGCCAGTTATTTGACTCATATCCCCTATAGCAGTAACTTGCAGTAACTAACCCCATCTCAATGTCCAGCAAACTATCTCGATTGTGGCAGAAGCTAGATCATCGGAATGTAGGTCGACGGGTCTCAATGTTCGGTTCTACATTTTGTCTTATCGCCTTATTCTTCATTTTTCACCAATGTGTTTATGGCCAGAATCAGAAAGTGGCAGATAGTTTGGCAATTATTTATAAGGAGGATACGGTGCAAATCTCGGAAAAGTTAGCTCTTCTATATGACCTGGCATATCACGAACTAAACGACGGAGAACTAAGAAGGAAATATATTGATGAACTAATTGCCCTATCTGAATCAGAGAAAAATGACACTTTCTTGTTAAGAGGATATATTAAGTACGGCCAGCACCATATGCGTAATGGAGATATGGATTCTGCGCTTCAGGCTTTTATAAAGAGTGCCGAATTATCCCTTGATATAAAAGATACTATTGGTGAAGCTATGGCATACATTACAATTGCAGATGTTTATTCTATTATGGAGAATTACGATAATGCAGATCTGTATTATAATAAATCTATTCAAATTCTTCGACAAATAGACGATTCGATAACCTTGGCATCTGCTTTATTAAATGCTGGAGATTTTTATTTCTTCAATTATAAATATGATAAAGCGCTGCAATATTTTGAAGAGTCAGGCCCGATCTTTGAAAAATTAAATCATTTATCCGGCACAGCATATTATTTTGGTAATACAGCCATGATCTATACCATCCAGGGAAAAGATTCTCTGGCAATGGATCATTTCAATGAAGCGATTAACATCCTGCAAGAATTGGAAGATTTTTACCCGATTTCAGTCTATCTGACATATATGTCTGATATCTATTTAAGACAAAATAATTACATACAAGCTATAAGTTGTGCTAAAAGAAGTTTAGAGTTAGCCTTAAATAATAGTCTAATAGAACAAATCAGTGATGCAAATCATAAATTATCAGAGGTTTATGAACAAACCGGAAGTCCTGAGAAAGCCCTGCAGTATTTTAAGAATTACATTATATACAGGGACAGTTTGAAAAACATCGAAACTGTTCAAAAAATGGCTGATTTAAGAACTGATTTCGAGGTTTCTCAAAAACAGATTGAAGTCGATCTGCTAAATCAAAAAAGGCAAAACCAGCGAAATATAAACATTGCTACAGCCATTACATCGGTATTGATTTTTCTTTTAGCGATGGGATTTTATAGTCGCTATAAATTCGCGAAGAAAACCAATGTCAAGATAGAGGAACAGAGAGATGAGATAGAGATGCAACGTGACCTGGTAGTCAAACAGAAGAATGAGATTATTGATAGTATCAACTACGCGCAAAGGATTCAGGTAGCCTTGCTTCCTCCAGAATCTCTAATTTTTGAACTCCTGGATGATGTTTTCATTCTATATAAACCGAGAGACATCGTAAGTGGGGATTTTTACTGGATCAAGCAGGTGCACCATTACACAATACTTGTGGCTGCAGACTGTACCGGACATGGTGTACCTGGAGCCTTCATGAGTATGCTTGGAATAAGCTATCTCAATGAAATTGTACAAAGAAGGGAAATCACCCAGGCAAATCAGGTATTGAATGAACTGAGATCTCAGATTATGCACTCTCTCAGGCAACATGGTAATCCTGAAGAATCGAAAGACGGAATTGACATGGCCTTCTGTGTAATTGATGAAAAGAACCAAAACATGCAATATTCAGGTGCTAATAATCCATTATACTTGATCCGGGAAAATCAAGGGACTCCTGAACTGGAAGAGTACAAGGCAGACAAGATGCCTCTCGGGTATTACCAGGGGAAAGCAACGACATTTACTAATCATGACATTCCTCTTGAGATGGGAGATACATTCTATATATTTTCGGATGGATTTATAGACCAAAAGGGTGGCAAGAATAATAAAAAATTCATGACTAAGAATTTCAAAGACCTTCTTTTAGATATTCATGAGGAACCTATGATTAATCAGAAAAGAATCTTAGATAAGACCATTACTGATTGGATGGGAGACAATTCTCAAATTGACGATATTTTAGTAATTGGTGTTAGAGTATAGAAGAGTTTATGTAAAGGAGCATATTATTAAATGATATCAGGCGTTACTTGAACGAGTTCGCCATTGGCTGGAAAAGAATGATATGTTGTAATTATCAATAAAACAGCCTGATAACAATTAAGGTTCGACTCCCCTTAGACTCTAACCCTGGGCGAAGCTAAAAGAGTTTACTAACGTAACTGCTTGCCAATATTTACTCACAGCCTCGGTTCATGGTCTACTGTTTATGGTTCACGAATTTACGGAGGGTAAATCAATATCCGAAAAGTTCTTCTAGGTCTACTTGAGTGACCTCGCCCAGGCTGTTCAGCACATTTTTGTCCATATCATTCACATTACCAATAACCAGGTAAGCATAGGGCTTGTCCCTGATATAAGTGTCAAAGAATGTACTGAGATCCTCCATCGAGGCCGTCTCCATCATTTCGTAAATATCCTTCCGGATATCGTGATCAAATTCCAGATCCTGGTAAGACAGCCAGCGGAAGAACAGGTCTGTCCGGTTGATTCGTTCGGTAGCAATGATATTCTGAATTGACCGTTTTGAAATATCCAGGGAGTTCTGGTTTTTGATCAGGTTAGTCGTAATATCATTCATGGTGGAGATAGCCATACCCAGCTTGTCTACCTGTGTAGCAACGAAGCCATTGATGTAAAATGACCGATCGGCTCTCGAGGGTGTATCGTACCCGGCCCAGGCAGAATATGCCAGTCCCCTGGCTTCTCTAACCTCCTGGAAGACAATAGATGAAAACGAGTTTCCAAAGTACTGGTTAAACAATTGCGAACCGAGATAAACATCCTCTGAAAATGGCACACCCTTTGAAAGCATAATAAAATTCACCTGCGACATGTCATAATCAGCCAGAAGAACATGGTTCTCAATAATGTCCAGTTCAGGATAGACCTTTTCTGCAGGAAGAGTGTTCAATTCCAGAGGCAATTTATGATGCTGGCGTACAACGGATTCGACTTTCTCTGGCTTATCGGGCCCATAATAGAAGATCCTGTGAGGATAGGTACATAATGTACTTGTAAGGGCTGTAAGTTTGTCCGGATCAATTGCATAAAGATCTTCATTAGATATAATATCTGTAAACGGGGAAACCTTTCCATACATAGCATAATTCCTCAATCCACCATATAGTATCCTGCTTTTATTGAGTTTGGCATCCTTTCTTTCCTTCATGATCCCCTCAGCATATTTACGGTAAGAGGAAGTATCTGCAACCGAAGAATTTAATATTTCCTCCATGATCTCAACACCCTTCTCATAATTCTTGTTTAGTCCTGAAATATATATCCAGGAGCGGTCATTGCTACTGTATACACTGGTGTACAGACCATACCTGAACAATTCCTGTTTCAGTTCGGTAGCCGTATGACTTGAGGTTCCGATGTAGGGTAAATAATTCACAGCAACAGGCATCTTCAGGTCATGATTTTTACCCACATCAATAATATAGTAATGTGTGAAGAGGTCATTTTCTTCATTCCTGATATAGTTGAATTCGACGCCATCTGCAATATCTTCAGTCTGAATAGTTGATTCAAAATCAATGAATACAGGGAGTATGGTATCTTTGGGGATCTGTTTCCATTCTGTATAAAAGGTGCTCTCATCATCCCGGTTAATGGCAATGGGTGTAATGGGTGGTTTTTTCACTTTAACCAGTCCTTCTGCCTTACCTTTCCTTTTATAAACGACCACATAGTTATCCTGAAAGAAATCATTGGCAAAATCAACTATTTCCTGCTTGGTCACTTTCTCTAACTCATCCGGATAGGTCAGTTCATCACGCCACTGTTTATTCATGATGAAGGATTCCAGAAAATCAAAAGCTCTCCAGTTGTCCTGGAACCTCCTCAGAAGATTTAAACGGTACTGGTTTGTAATGGCTTCCAGCATCCAGTCAGGAAAATCCCCCTGTTTGACTTTTTCGATTTCTTTTAGCATCAGATCTTTGGTGTCCTCCAGTGACTGATCATTTTTGGGTGTCGCCTCGAAAAAAAGCACACCATACTGGGAGTTAAATCCGGAATAGCAGTATCCATCCAGAATTTTCTGCTCCTGGACCAGGTCAATATCTATTAACCCGGCCAGTCCATTATACAGAATATTGCTAATGAGATCTACATATATCTTGTCGGCTGAGTGTTCGCCACCACAACGGTAGCCCATTAACATTTTTTCTGCATCGGGACCGAATAATTCTTTAATGACCGGCTCTGTTATAGGTTCTTCGGTGATCTCAGGAAGCTTGGGTAACTCCTTGGATGGAAATTTTCCAAAAGTCTCATCGATCATTTGAATGGTGTAATCCGGATCCAGGTCCCCGGACAGGCAGATCACCATATTGTTTGGCACATACCAGGTATCCTTAAATTTTAAAATATTTACCAGGGATGGATTTTTCAAATGTTCCGGATAACCGAGGACACTCCTTCCCAATGGATGAGTTGGGTAAAGAGCCTTGTTAAAAACAATGACTGCTCTGGTATTGTCCCGGTCCTGGTACATATTAAACTCCTCATATACAGTTTCAAGTTCCGTATGAAATAACCGCAATACCGTCTCTTCAAGCCGTTCTCCTTCCAGAATCAGCCACTTCCTCAACTCATTGGAAGGGATGTCATTCATATAGGCCGTTAGCTCATTGGAAGTAAATGCATTTGTGTATTTTGCGCCGATATCTGTCATCATCTTGTCATATTCACTGGGAATGGCATACCCGGCCGCTTTGACAGATAAATCATCTATTTGCTTATAGATCTCAAGCTTTTTAATACTATCAGTCTCCTGCATGTGTAATTCAAACAATGCGGTGATCGAATCCAGTAAGGGTTTTTCCTTTTCCCAATCGACGGTACCATACGAGCTGGTTCCTTTAAACATCAGATGTTCAAAATAGTGTGCCAGTCCAGTGGTTTCCAACGGGTCATTGTTTGAACCGGCCCGTACACCTACTAAAGTCATGATCCGGGGTTCGATTTTATTGACTGAAAGATAAACCTGTAATCCATTGTCAAGGGTGTAAATCCGTAATCCGGCAGGATCATTGGTTATAGTTTCGTATGAATAACCATTCGGATCTGTGAATTGATTTATCTTGAACTGTTCACTTGTACAAGATACAACAGCGATAAGTGAAGCAAGGAATACAAAACGAAACGCTTTCATGGCTGATTTATTTGGTTGGTTATAAATAGATTAATCCAATTAAGGAAGTTAGGGAATAAGATTGTCCAAGTCAAGTAAGCACAAAGTAAATTCCTCCGAAATCTTTCACTGTCTTAATAATATTAACGGGTAAGGTGGAAAAAGCGGATATTTTGGTTCTTCGTCAAATTTGGGGATGTTTTACCCTGATTGAGACAAAATCACCTTTTTCCGTAACAACTCAAAGCTTGCCCTACCTGCACAAAACGGAGCAACTGAGCAACTCATACCGAATTCAATTGAGCAATGAGCTGTTGAATTGATTGAGTGATCATTATTTGATGATAATAAGATGTTTATATGCCGAAAAAAGGTGCTCACTGGCGCCCGGAATGGTATGTTCACTTTACCCCGGTATGAGATGCTCAATGCCACCGGAATATTCAGGGAGATCAAGCGCAACATACTCCGCAAATTCACCACTGAAGAAAAGATCCGGATCTCTCTATTTCAGATTGGCTCAGTTTTTTTAGTGAACGTCAGGACGTCTGTCATTCTTACCGACTCTAAGTGACAATCAGAAGTTGAGAAGTCGGGCTTTTAATCGGTTCTGAGTTGTGGGTTCATGAGTCCTTGTCTCCACTTGTACAACTCTTAAAAACTATTTGGGACACTGTACGGGTAATGATTTAAATTAGGGAGTAGGAAAAAGCAGCTGCTAGGGAACGAACTACATTGAATTGTTTTATGGAATCGTAGCAGGCTTTGCATCTATCAATAAAACCGTTATGAAAAAGCTATTTGTCTTTCTTGCCTGCACACAGGTTTTTGGCTTGTTTGCCCAGCAGAATCCGGAAAAGGAGATTAATTCAGAAGTTGAACAGGTTACTGTCTTTTTTGCCAATGCGCAAATTACCCGGCAGAAAAGCCTCAGCGTGGAGTCGGGGAAAACAATCCTCAAGTTCCAGAATCTCAGTCCCTACATTAATCCAAAAAGTGTACAGGTAAAGGTCGATGGATCTGTTACAGTGCTGTCGGTTAATCACCAGCTGAACTACCTGGATGACATGGAGAAACCCGAGGAGCTTTCTGAGCTGGAAGCGAAGTATAAAGCCGCCGAGGGCAAAATGAAGGTTGAACAGGCTCATATATCCGTGATCGATGAGGAAATTTTCTTTCTCCAGGAAAACAGGAAGATAGGAGGGAAGAACGAGGAGCTGAGCGTGACAAATCTGAAGGAGGCTTCGGCCTTCTACCGAACCAGGCTGACCTCCCTGAAACTGGAGAAAA
>CAYMFU010000025.1:0-25937 GCA_964389805.1 uncultured Roseivirgaceae bacterium
GTCTGATCCCAAGATCGTTCATCTTGATGGCTTGAATTTTAGCAGGGCCTGGTGTTTGTTCGGGATAAGTAATTTGATAGATGAACCGCTTAAAGATGAGCTGATTCTTAAGGCTGAGAATCATTTCAATGCAAGTTTCCCGCATTTATCAAGCGGGAATTATGAAGGCGAACATTGGCTTACTTCCTTTGCAATTTTAGCGATTACATCACAACCCTGATATGTCCGTAAAAAACAGTCCTCTTAAATTCAGTCAGATCATTTTCTGGTCAGTTATCTCAGCAGCATTTATAGGACCAGGGACAATCACTATGGCCTTAAAAGCCGGATCAAATTATCAGCTCAATTTAATCTGGGCTATTTTTTTCTCGATTCTTGCTTGCATTATATTGCAGGAATCTGTTTCCCGAATTACGATTACCTCTGGCCTGACCCTTGGCGAAGCCATTCAAAAAAAGTATGGAAGAGGGAGGATCATAAATTATAACATTTTATTAACAGCGGCTGTTATCTTTGGATGCACAGCTTATCAAGCGGGTAATATTACAGGAGCTGTTCGAGGCGTTCAGCTGGCAGTGAATACTCAAAAGCTGGCTATTGTATTAAGTATTTTTATTTTTGCATTTGGCTTAATGTGGATTGAAAGGCTTAAGTTGATCACCAGTATTCTCGGTATTCTGGTTAGCATAATGGCATTGTTATTCCTGTTAATGTCCATGAAAACCAACTTTTCAGCTTCAGATATTATATTATCATTTGTACAACCAAAAATTCCAAGATCATCCAGTATACTTATAATCGGTTTGATTGGAACTACTATTGTCCCATACAATTTATTCATGGGATCAGGCTTGAGTAGAAACAGGGATCTTAAATCTACCAGGTATGGATTAACAGGCGCCATTTTACTTGGCGGATTGATTACGATATTTATTCTGATAACCGGAACCATTATTCAGGGTGAGTTTAGCTTTGATACCATTTCATCAACGATTCAATCAAAAATCGGTAAATGGGGTACATTTGCGTTCGCTATAGGACTTTTTGCAGCTGGCTTTACATCCTCGGTTACAGCCCCTCTTGCGGCAGCTATTACAGCCAGGACCATTTGGCCAAATTCTAATACCAGACATCAAAGATCCATTTACAGACTTACATGGATCACCGTTTTGAGTATCGGCACCTTATTCAGTCTATTAGATTATCATCCAGTATTTATTATTATTATGGCTCAGGTAATCAATGGTTTAATACTACCCTTTGTTGCTTTATCTATTTTTTTCGTCATAAATGATAAAAGAATAATTTCCGCTAAATATAAAAATGGTGTTATCGCGAATATGGTTCTAATGCTTGTAGTAGGAATGACGATCTTTCTTGGAATTTTTCATTTAGTATCCGTTGGTATGAATATTTTGAATATAATTTCAGGCATACCCTATGAAATGATCATTGCTGGAATTATATCACTAATAATTATACTTATTATGGCTATTCATATTTCCAGGAATCGCAACACCGTTTGAGAAAAATATCTTCTATTTTTTAGCCGGAAATACCCATTGATAACTGAACCAATACCATTGAGAATTATCCTTACTTGGGATGGTTACAGTATACAGATGTCTTCTGGATTTCAACTCCTGATCCGCAGAAATCTGAAAGGACAGTTTATCCCCTTCTAATTCCTTTAGTACACATTTTCCTCCCTGTACAAAGCACTGTATCTGATCAAGATCAAATATTTCCTTATCCAGGACAAACTGTAGAACAGGAGGATTTTCTGTCGCTATCGGAGATGAAGGTATTGTTTTAACAACAGGGAGTGGCTTCATTGAGATCTTTTCGGAAAATGCTTCTATCTTTCCATATTGATCGGTCATTGGAAACCTCGGCAAAGAATAAAGGTCAGAATAGGCTGACATAACTCCTGAATTTTGAGCAGTTGCCCCGATAAAATCCATATTCCTTATAACCTCCATCATTCCTTCATCATACTCACCATATGGATAAGCGAAAACCTTTGGTTTTACATTTAATTTTGATTGTATTAAATCCTGAGCCACCTGAACATCATGACAAAACGCCTGGTATCTGATAGTTGTATCCATGTTTAGGAAATAATCATGGCTGTGGGTATGATTGCCTATTTCTATCCCATTATTTACTAAAACTTTGAGATCGTCCCAGTTGATATAATCCCCACTACCCACGGTCTCAGTATTGATAAATAAGGTTGCCGGAAATTCAAATTCTTTAATGATTGGAAATCCATTATCCATAAAAGAATTAAACGCGTCATCAATAGTAATTACAACAAATTTGCCATTGGCGTCATTCGAACTTAGCTTTTGAATTGCATCGCTTAATCTTAGAACCTTATAATTATTGTTTTTGAGATAAGATAACTGTTGCCGAAACAACGTTGAACTAATGCTGGTGCTGGGATATTTCGTCTCATCAAATCTATGGTACAATAATCCTATAACTTCTACATTTTTATTCAACTCAATGACAGGGGGATTTTCATGTGGTTGACCAAAAGCTGGTTCTTTAACATTATTGCAACCATAAAATACAAAAATTGAAACAATATATAATATATTAATTTTCAATACTTTAATCTATATCGTTAAAGCTTAACTTTAATAAAATTGTTTTTATCCAATTCGCAGGAATCATACCTTGTTAAATTATTTTGAACTATAATCTCTCCTACTTTCTTGACATAATCATTACGCAGTTCTGAGTATTTGTTTAAGTACCAAATCAATTCATAAGGATTATCTGAATTATTTCTTTTTTCCCGAAATTCATCAAACGCCCAGGAATTAGCCAAAGTCAGGAAATAATCTTCAACGGATTGAGCAATATTATCGTATTTCTTCAGATATATCACCAGGCCATCACGATTTGCAGATGCTGGCATTCGTCTATCAAGTTTATTATATGACCATATACCAAATGCGTTATTGCCTTTAAGAAAGAATCTTGAATTTCCCCATCCGGTTTCGAGGATAGATTGCGCCAGGACGATAGAGATTGGATGTAGATGTTGTTTTTGAGTTATTTCAATTAGACTTTCAGTTCTATACTTTAAATACAAGGAGCTTCTGAATGCGCTATCATCAGGAGTTAACCTGTCCTTTGCCCTCATTTTCGCCCATAATCTTTCTGTTCTTGCTTTTTCATTTAATAGGTTAAATTTCACCACTAATATTGCAGGCAGTAATGTTTCTATGTATCTATTCTTTCTGCTGCTTTCAGGGAAATCATTGAACTTAGATATATCTTCATAAATAACTGGCTTTACTGTTTTCCCATTAATCTTCACAATATCTGAAGGTTTTTTTATTGATTTATATTCAATCAGAAGTGATAATTTTTCTTTCTTTACACTATAATTAATCGGAATAGATAGGATTAATACTACTATTGCGAGAAATATGATCACAAATAGTGCTTTAATCGTTTTTGAAAGATAACCTTTAAGAAACTTCATGATTATCATATATTTCAATAAAGAAAACAAAAAGAAATTAGAAAATATAGTTTTCAACAAAATAGTAAAACTCCTCATAATCGCTTTTTGCTTATTCCTTTATATGTCAAATCCTTCCTTTGCACAGGAGGACAGACCTAAAATTGGTCTGGTATTAAGTGGCGGTGGTGCAAAGGGAATCGCTCATATTGGCATACTTAAAACACTGGAAGAAGTTGGATTAACACCGGATTACATTACAGGAACGAGTATGGGAAGTATTATTGGCGGACTGTATTCAGTTGGATATACGGCTGATGAATTGGAAGAGCTGGTTACTACCATTAACTGGGATGCGTTTTTAACTAATAAAATCCCAATGGATAAAGTCGCCATTGAGGAAAAAGACTACTATGGTCGATATCTGTTAAATTTTTATATGCAGGATAAGAAATTTTCCTTGCCAAAAGGTGTAATTGACGGACAATCCTTAATGGAGTTATTTTCCAGATTAACACGTCCGGTACATGGGATTAATGATTTTAATGAATTTCCAATTCCCTTCAGCTGTGTTGCTACCGACATTGTTACAGGGCTTCCGGTTACTCTTGATAAAGGATCGCTTGCCATGGCCATGCGGGCGAGTATGGCAATACCTTCCATCTTTACACCCGTTAAGATAGATGACCATTTGTTAGTGGATGGTGGTCTTGTAAGAAACTTTCCGGTTCAAGAAGCTATTGACTTGGGTGCAGATATCATAATTGGTGTATTCGTCAGTTCCGACCTGGCACCTGAGTCAGAAATGACCTCAGCTATTGCTGTATTGCAGCAATCGGCCTGGGTAACCAGTGCATTTGACACAAGAGAACAAATGAAAAAGGTCGATATACTAATTGAGCCGAACCTGAAGGGTTTTTCATCGGCAAGTTTTACCTCTGCGAGTAAAATTCTTGATCGTGGGAACGAATCAGGAAAAGAATATTATAATATTCTTAAGAATCTTGCTGACTCAGTTAAAAGTCTAGGTAGTTTAAAAACAATAAGAAAACTGGAGGTGAAGGAAAGCTATCCAATAACTGAAATTGATGTCATCGGAAATCGTTTCTTATCCAATGAGTTTATTATAGGGAAACTCAGAATTAAGCAAAATGATAGTATTTCCATTGATCATATCGAAGAACGTATTAATGTATTATTTGGAACTTTGTATTTTGAAAAGATCTGGTATGAAATTATTGCCTCTGATGGAGGATATACCTTGAAACTGCACGTTAAGGAGAAACCAAAAACAGAATTAAAATTCTCCTACCATTACGATTCTGAAAACAAAGGGGGTGTTGTAGGAAATATTACTCTCAGAAATATGCTTTTAAAAGGAAGCCGGTTTGTTCTTGAAGCTGATTTGGCTGTTAATCCTGGTTTTTGGGTAGATTATTTCAAATATCTTGGAAAGGGTCAAAATGTTGCTATACGGTTTAAAGGAATATGGGATAAGAGTGACCTCCCTTTATATGACAGCCTGGGTAACAATGTAAGCTTATTTAAAAATCAGAATGTAAATGCGGCAGTTGGTTTACAATCCACACGGACGCAAAATAATACTTTTGGGGGCAACATCAGATGGTCTCACGCTTCTTTTAAGCCAAAAGTGGCATCAGAAGATCTCAGGACAATTGAAAAGGTGGTTTATAAAAGCACATCGCTCAACGTATTCTTCAGAAGAAACAGTTTAAATAGAAGGTATTATCCAACAAAAGGATCTATAGTCGATGTTATATACAGGTCGGTTTTCCATGTAGACGGTGAGCTTGATCTTGCAGATAGTGTCGTATTGGACCCGAATGATCTTAATTTAAACACGGACAGGATCCAGGCCCTTTATGCAAGTTATCTGCAATTGATCCCTGCAAGTAAAAAGCTAACCTTTTCTGCTGAGGCAACTATGAATATATCGAACCTTGAAAGTAACACACTGAATTTTTCTGAATACTATTATATTGGTGGATTCTTCCCCAGGAATTTTAATCTAAATCCATATTTTGGAGGTAGTCAAAGAGAATTCGCGGCAGCCAATTTTTTATATACAGCCGGTCAGGTTCAATATGAAGTCATACGTAACCTGTTCCTGAAAGGGGTAATCAATTATCTGGATGCAGAATATCCTATGAAATGGGTGTACGCTGATCTGGATGCTTCTATTTTAGGTGATCGTTACAGGAGGTTTGGATATGGGTTTGCGGCAGGTTTTAATTCACCTCTGGGACCTATAAATCTGGCCTTTGCAAAGGACAGTCATCGAAAAGGTTGGAATACTTTCTTTTCAGTCGGATTTATCTTTTAGAAATCGCTCTATTAATTCTTCAATTTGTCAGCAAAGACTTTATGTAGCTTTTCCATTTTAGGTTTTATTACATAAGTGCAATAGGGTTGATCAGGATTTAAATCGTAATATTCCTGGTGGTAATCCTCAGCCTCATAAAAGGTATCAAAAGGTACAATTTCAGTTACAATAGGATTTTGAAATGCTTCAGATGCATCAAGAGCTGATTTATATTCCTCTGCGAGATTTTTTTGTGATTCACTATGATAGAAGATTGAAGACCTGTATTGTGTACCCACATCATTACCCTGACGATTAAGCGTGGTTGGATCGTGTGTGCTCCAGAAAACTTCTAGCAGCTCTTCAAAACTTATTACATCGGGATTGAAATAAATCTGACATACCTCAGCGTGTCCTGTAGTACCCGCACAAACCTGTCTATAGGTAGGATTTTTAACGTGTCCACCGGAATAACCGGATATTACTTTGTCTACGCCATTTAAGCTTTGGAAAACAGCTTCAACACACCAGAAACATCCAGCCCCGAAGGTAGCCACTACGTTTTGATTATTAGATTGCGATTCCATATCCCTGTCGTTATCATTTGGTCTTGAACATGCAGCAAATGAAATATCTATAAGTAATATTAGCGCTAATATTCTCATCTTTTTAAGTAATACTAGGATAACTGAAAAAGCGAACTAATGTTTAAAAAACGATATGATCAGATCTTTTTCCGGAAATATCTAGTAATAAAGTACCTGACAGTCGGGATGATCAGCCTTGAATCCATCAATTGCTTTAGATTTCAGAAAGGTATTATAACAGGTTATCATTTCAAGATTCATCAGAGATTTAATCGGTTTTAATGATTTTATTCCAGTATTTGAAATATCAAGTTCTTTTAAATGAGTTAAGGATGATAATGGATTCAGTTTTTTAATCTTGGTTCCTGATATTTTTAACACTTCCAGCGTCTTTAATTCACTTATAAAATCAAGATCATTTATTCCAGTATTCGATATATCCAGATGCCTTAACTGTTTGAGAAAAGTTATCGAACTGAAATCTGAAACCGGGGATGCTGTCACCTTCAAAAGAGTCAATCCTTTATGATCCTGGATCTTTGATATATCACTTATATTAACCCGGTTTATCTCCAATCCTTTTAAATAGTACAACTCATCAAGAGGTTCAACATCCTTGATATCAATGCTATCTATTTTAATATTTTCAAGATAAGTGATAATGTGCAGGTTACGATTATCGATTTGATATTGGTCTATTCCCGCATTTTTAGTCAGGATCTCCTTCCATTCATCAGAAAGTCCCTCCCACCAATTCACTAAATAAACTGACCTGTATATTACAAGACATTCGGGATTACTATCAATAAATTTGAGGATATCAGATGTCTCAATCTGCGCATCATCTACATCCAGATATCTTAATCCCCGTAAACCAGTCAAACTTTCAATAGATGATACCCTTGTTCCCCTCAGGTCAAGATAATCCAGCTGCTTAAGTTCTTTTAGTGAATCAATATTGGATATATTCGATGAGGCTGCATCGATATGAGCTAAATTAGGAGTTTGCGTTATTGAGCCTATATCAGATATATATGAATCATGCATGTCAAGAAATATCAGGTTTCTAAAAGGCCACAAATCCGGTAATTTATCCGTTGTCTTAAGACCTTCAAGGTATAGAGAATCCTCTTTCGTAATCTCAGCAAGTTCTACAATTGATGGTTTCGGACTCAGTGAAAATTTTGCAGAGAAGAGACTTTGTAAGGCATTGTCTAAATCATTCCACCATGCCTGTAACTCTTCTGACTCAAAGATCACCAGTGTGTTGGGATTTAAATTCATAAAATCATTAGCATCCTGATTTGTTATACTGCTATTATCACAATAAATCTTTCTCAAGGAAATGGTTCCAGATAAATTAGCCAACGTTTGAATATTGGTAGATTCCAGGTTCAATTCTTCAAGGACAGGAAGGCTTCTGATGGGATTTATATCAGTAATTTCAGTTCCCTCAAGTATTAAAACCTTTAGAGATTCGTTATTTGACAGCGATTCCATATTGGTAATATTACTGTATGAAGCATCCAGATAATGTAATTGAGGAAATCTGGAGATCCAATCATAGGATTCAGAATTAAAATGAGAAAGTTCCAGTTTATTTAAATGTTGAAAGTCCTCTTCAAACGAAATTGAATCAATCTCACAGTTGTTCATAACAAGATGCTCGAGTTTTGGATAATTCTCAAGAATACTGATATCCTTTATCTGAAGGTCGGACAAATTCAGATATCTGATCTCAGAAGCATATCGTATATGGTCGATCGTATCAATGTGGGTATCTGAAATATCGAGGTGGGTAATTTTATTGTGAACTCGCAGAGGAGTCAATTCCTCTATTGAAGTATTCGACAAGTTCAGATATCTGAGTTGATTCAGCTTGAAAAGCGGCTCAAAATCATATATATAACGGTTTGAAGACAGATCAAGTGAATCGATCTCTATAAGTACTTTCAATTCTTCATACCCCACACTGTCATAATAATTGAACCTTTGCTGAAAGATATATTTCCATTCAAATGACAGTTGCTCCCACCAGTTCATAAGATCCTCTTTCTCACTGAGTTTTGTTGTATAGAAACTAGCTATTTTCAGATCATCAGTTTTCTCGTAATAATTGACCTCCACATAGCGTGTGATGGTTTGATTGATAGTATCAGCCAGGACGGTGATCCCATTTAAATTCCTGTTAATTTTCACCAGATAGAATAATTGACTACTGTCGTTAATCATAGGTTGAACATCTTCAATGTCAAGCTTAAAGCTCACGTTCTTGAAGAAGAATTCGACATCCTTTAAATATGCCTGAACATCTTTATTTGTAACCGTAGAACGATTTAAATCAAGATCATCTTCTACCTGTACATTTTCATCCCTGAAGAACTTACTGTAACTCGTAGTAATAATTACATCCTTTTCTCTGCGGGGAGTATACGCATCCCCGATGGTATTCAAGGCAAATTCAAGGTATGTGATCAACTCCTTTACTCTTTCAATCTGAGCAGCCGTTGTATCATCCTGCATCTTCCTGTACGCAAGCAGATCATGACTCATGCATACAGTAATAAACAGCAGAATTATTAGTTTTAGAAAGCCGGTTTTAATTTTCATACAATATAAAGTCTTTGAGAACCTTTTCATCCTCAGGTTTATATTTCACAATATTTGAGATCAGCCATCCTGTGTTATTTCCTTTTCGACTGAAATAAGATACTTCAAAATACCATTGCGGAACCTGGAAAAAATGAAATTTCAGATCCTTAACACTAACAAACTGAAGATTACCCTTTTTAATTTCATAAAGAAACAGGGTTAAATAATCAGGCTTAAATTTCTTTTCCATATACTGTTGAACACTATCGGATTTACTGAATATCCTCCGCATGTTCATAAAATCCAATTCATGGCTCATAGGATGCAGGAACTTTTTAATATAGGAAGTATCATTTATAAAGTAATCTTCGAATAATTTAAAATAAACACTCGTGATGACCCATTTATATCCCAGTCTTTCCTGTTCCAGCTTAAGGAACAGAATTACTGGTTGTAATTCCCCTTTATAATAGAAATCGGCATTTACCTGGGCAAGCCACCCATCGTGATGGAAATCAAGATAGTATGGCACCGATCTGTCATTTACTGACTCCACAAACTCCTGAGCATGCGCCTCATTAAGACTTGGGTTCTCCAGGTCAAATAACATTTTAAGATAAGTTTTCCTTAGTGAAACACTGCGGTACTGTCTGTCACCTGAATATAGCCGGTCTCCCTTTTTATTTTCTTCACCATTAAACCTTCTGAAAAACTGATTGACTTGTTTTGTCTCGGCATATAATCTGGTTTCATCATCCATATCCCCAACCATTTGGGCAAAAGATGATATATAGCTGGTGAGCAATAGAAAAACAACTGAAATTAATCTCATGAAGTAGTTTCAGTGACCCTAATATCCCCTAGTAACACGTCCCAGAATTCAATTATTCTACCCCTGATCTGGGTCTTTTTCTTTTCGACATATATAGTAATGTCTTTCTTGGTGGTATCCTTATAAGTAAGACCATCATCGGAGATCCCTTCGAATCTTTGATAAACTGTTATAACTCCTACGTATTTACCATCCGGCTGACGTTCAAGATCACTGATATAATGTATATTATACCATTTGATCATTACCTTATCATAATTCAGCTGATTTAACCTCATCAGATACTGTCTTACCTTGTAATAATTTACCTGTTCTCTGTATAAGGAGGATACACCTATCTCAGCTTCTTCCACAAATAATTCTTCTGCACGGTCCATGACACGGCTTGCCTCAGCCTGGTCAGTAGCTTTATCGCCGATAATACTTATGTATTTGCTAAGATCCCTTACTTTTTCCAAAGCAAGTGAGTCGATGGCTTTTTTCCTGTCAGGGCTAATTTCATCCTGGGCATTTACATAGCCATACATAGAAAAAACTATGCAGACTGGTATTATATATTTAATAATATTCTTCATAATGCTTCCTTTATCGTGATGTTAATTCGATTTCTTCTATTTTACCCTGATCGTTAAAGATGAGTTTATCTATTTTGTAAGGATTCTTCTTCTGATCCTTCAAATAGTTTAAATGTTTGTCAATGGTTGTAGGTTTATCATAATCCTTCTCACCATTTTCTCTGTAAAATACAATGAATACCGGAGCATCGCTAGATGCAAAGAACTTTAATGTCTCATTGATATTTCTGTTTGCATAATCTACAGAATTAGCATCTGCTATAGCCTGGAAATTTTTTTCAAGTTGGGCTTCAAGCGTCAGCTCAGCTGGTTCCTTTTCTACTGGTTTTTCTTCCACAACTGGTGGCGGAACTTCTTTTACCTCCTCAACAGGAGGTGGTTCAGTACTAGCTGTTACCTTTTTCTTGCTTTTACAACCATTTATAGCAATTATGCTAAAAATGAAAAGGATAACGTACAAATGGGATAACTTTATGTTCATAATTTTATCTATTATAGTGATAATTGCCTCAAAGATATTCCAAAGTGTAAAATGTGCCAATAAATGACCTTATTTATTTAGAATCAATATCTTAACTGTGATCTTTCAGAAAGTATTGAACTAGTGATTCCCATTCATCCGACAAGCTCACCGCTGGCATAGATCTATCGGCTCGTGAATACCAATAATTAGAATTCCAGGTATCGCCTTCTACCCGATGCAAGTATGCATGGATCCAACTCCCGTTTTTGTCAGGTATTTCCTGGGCTATTTGGTGTGCTTTATCCCAATTACCCTTTTTATCATACCACAAGGATTCAAGATATTCAGATAATTCAGGTGGGTGATCATTTTTAAGTGATAACAAAAATTGTTCGAAGGTCATATTCAAAAATACACTCATTTTTTCTCAAATTCAATTATGAAACATGCACCACTTTTCTCTTCACTTCTCAATTTCAGGTTCCCATCCATCGCATCTACAAACTTTTTAACAATCGAAAGTCCAAGCCCTGTGGTAGTTTCCCCACCAGTTGGTTTTGCACTTAATTGTTGAAACTTCCCAAATATTTTCTTTTTATCGCCAGAATTGAATCCGGGTCCTTCATCCTTTATTTCAAAGCATGCTTTTCCGTTTAAAGGATATGTTTTGATGAATACATTTTTTCCTTTAGGTGAAAACTTAATGGCATTTGAAATAAGGTTCTCTACAATCTGAAAAAAATAATTTTTATCGAGACAAACAGTGACTGGGTTTAATTCTTTATAAATTAATATTGATTTATCTCTAGCTTTATCATGAAATAATTTTACTATACTTTCCGTTTCAACAGCCAGATTAAAATCCTCCGGATCTAAATTCAATTTTTGGGAATCAATAGCCCTGATATCGAGTATTTTTTCAATCATTACATTCATTCTGTCAAGAGAATGCACGACCACCTGTGTATATTTGGCTTGCTCATCGTCTTTGTCCTGAGCATCTTCGTGCAGGAGGTGAGCTATGGACAATGCGCTGGTTAAAGGATTTCGCAGATCATGGGCAACCATTCCAATGATATGGTTCTTTTCCTGATTGGTTTCCTGTAACTTATTCCTCTGGTTTTCAAGTATCAGCTTTTGATCAATTAATTCCGTAGTACGCGCTTTTACTTCCTCTTCTAATTCCATCTGATAGGATAATTGTAATTGTTCATTTTGCTTCAGCTGCTCGATCAATTCATTTTGTGCTATCCTTTTTTCCCTTTCCGATTCACTCATCTTATAGGATAACCCGATCGAAAAGAAGAATATTTCAAAAACTATTCCGATTTGAATTGAGTAAAAGAAATCTTTTGAGTAAGCTTCGCCTGCAAAAGCCAGAAAAGAGCTGATCAGCAATCCGATACCCAATGACAATGATCCAATGGTAAAATATCTGGCCAACTGACTTTTAGTCTGAATAAGTGATACAATTAAGCCAACAGTAAATAATGCTCCCAGGAACAATACAATTTGTGACAGATAGCTCAATATCCCATAATCCTTGTAGATCAGAAAATAACCGGCCTTGAAAACCACAAATCCAATTACCGCATAAAGTAAATATTTGCTGATCTTATCCCACAATGGATGTACTACCTTTAGATCAAGGAACTTCCTGATAAATATGATATAAAATATTGCAGCAGATTGCATTATAAGCCATACATAAGTACCATACTCAGGATGATTATAGAAGACATATTTATTTAAAAAGCCAAATATATTAAGAAAATAAAGGGAAATAGCGATCATATACAGGGCGTAATAAAAGTATGTCTTATCCCTGCCTATAAAGCCGAAAAATATGTTATAAATGATCATTACCCATAACACCCCATGGAATATACCCTGCCAGAAATTCCGCCAGTCCAGATTGGTCAATTCCTCAAACCGATCTTCTCCATACAGCTTGAAAACCGGATAAGGTCTCCCAAATTCACCATTTTCAAGTCTTGCATAAAACTGATGAGCAGAATCTTTTTCCAGCCTCAAAGGCACTGCAAATCTGAATGCGCCGGGATAGGTCATCTTCCAGGCAGGCATTAATCCCCCTCCCCTGATCAATTCTATTGAATCCTGGCTAAGGATATGGTAGAATTCAAAGTAATCAATATCTCCAATATAAAGGGTTAAATCCAGATCCGTATCCGTTGTATTTTGGATATAAAAATGCACCCAGTAAACATGTTTCTTATCAAGGGTCACTTCTTCATCCATTGGCTGATAATCTATAAAACTACTATCTAATAAATCATCCAGAGATTTACTGGCTTTAGTATCCAAAAAAAATTCCATATGATCTAAGAGGGATCCATATTCGCTTTTTATTGTATCCAGGGTAAATAGATTGCCAGGATGTTGATTCGCATTTATATGGGTAGAAACAAAAAATGCAAAATAAAAAAATAAAAGAGCCCTCTTAACAAATATCATTTATTGGTTGGTTTCCGGTTATTATTCCCTTCTTAATACGAAATACTGATCTAAAAGATTCCGTACAATTTTATTATTTATTTTCTTTTTCAAAAGAGACTATGAATGGAATTCCTTCTAAAGGCATATTTATTCAGTTCGGGAGCCTGGACGTTTTTATAATAATGGGATTTTACTGTTTTAAATAAATGTACAATTGATTTGGCAAGGTGCCCCTCTCCAGTCATTCTGAAACCAAACCTTGATTCATTTAAATTTCCATTGTGCATGGACTTAATTTGATTGATAATTTTATTCTCCTTTTCAGGAAAGTTTTTTTTAAGCCAGTCCTTAAAAATAAGCCCGATCACACCATTTAAACGAATCAATGTCATATTGATGTTATTAGCCCCTGAACTGGCTGATTCCCGTATTATTGAAGGGATCTCATGATCATTCAAGCCAGGTATGACAGGACTGAACATAACATAAACCGGAATTCCTTTTTCTCTCAGTTTCCTGATAGCAATCATCTTTTTATAAGCTGTGGAAGATCTGGGCTCTAATTTTTGCCGGAGATCTTCATTAAAACTGGTTATACTAAATATAACATGTACCAGGCCTTCCTTTGCTAATTCCGTTAGTAGATCTATATCTCTAAGCACCAGAACATTCTTTGTTATTATGCCTACAGGATTTCCAAATTCAAGAAATACTTTTAAAAGGTTACGTGTGATTTTAAGTTTCTTTTCTATTGGCTGATAGCAATCTGTATTCCCGGACATAACAATAGTCTGGGGAGTCCAGGAACTGCTAAGAAATCTTTTTTTAAGGAGCTGAGGCGCATCTGGTTTTGCAATTATTTTCGATTCAAAATCAAAGGAGGCATCAAATCCCCAAAATTCATGTGAATTTCTTGCATAACAATATACACATCCATGTTCACACCCCTGATATGGATTTATTGAATAAGTAAATGGGATATCGGGGCTATCATTTTTACTCAAAATATTCTTGGGAGATTCGTAAAATACCTTAGTCAATATTCTACCGTTATTTCCTACATTAAAATCTGAAATTTCAGGGTGATAGTTTAAACGGCTAAACTTGTTTACTAAATTGATTTGAGCTCCACGGCCTTTAATATAGAGGGACATAATATTTAACGTTACTAATTATTTTAGTAATACTAAATATATTGTCAGGCAATAGCAAATGTTTCTTTAAAAACTTTCAGCTATCTTATAAGGGTCAAAACTAATTTCAAAAGAAGATTCGGCATCCATTGTGCCGGCATCCCAATAATCTGTTTGATGATGGGCCCTAATATTTTCACCTGTTATTTTAAGTGGGTATTTATATCCTTTATATTCACCCCATTCATCAATATTCATAATATTGAATCTTTGGCTGGTGCCAGGTGTTACATATTTCATTGGTAGATTATTATCGTTTAGACTAAAGCCTGCTACGAAAGAAGAATTTACAAAAACGTCAAAGGCATTTTCGCCATTTAACTTTACTTCAATCTGGTTACCCCCAATAGCCAATAATTTTATGTTATGCATAAAAAACCGATCATACCAACCTAAATATTTTGTTACATTATCAGGTTGCATCAGCATAACGTTGCTATTTTGAACCACCCACCCATCATTTCTGTCTACAATCTGGAAATAATGAACATCATTAATAATTCTGTGGTTCATAAACTTTGGCTCATCCAGGTTTATCCATTCTTCAAATGCAAATGGTTCACCACTGACCATATCCAGCGATACTGTTCTGATATAAATGCTTTTCAGGTTCAGCCAGTTTTTTTTACCCCCCAGTTCAAGAACCATATTTTCTGCCAGTACCACAGCCTCTTTGTCTCCTTCAATATCCAGAGAATTACCTCCTCCACAGGAAAACTGAAATATCAATAGCAAATTCAATGAAAAAAGCAATATATATCGCATTATGAAGAAGATTTTATTTTGAATAATAAGCTGTTAAATGTTATTCAAGTATTATTCTATAATTTATACAAGTCAAATCGGCATGAAATTTCCCGCATTTTAGTTAAATTGTCACCAACGGAATTTAGTCAAGCTGGATTTTCACCCTTTTATTAATCCTTCCTTTACTTTTATATTCTGTAATCCGTATCCTGCCAACTTCAGAGGTATTATTCACATGGGTGCCTCCATCCGCCTGTAAATCAAGTCCTGAAATATTCACCGTTCTAATTTCTGTAAGACCCGGCGGAAGAAGATTAACTTTTGTACGAATTAAATCAGGAATTTTATTTGCCTCAGACCTTGGGTGCACATCAACCTCTATATTTCGTCCATTTTCGACTTCCTCGTTTATCTTTTTCTCAATTTCCTCTACTAAATCCCGACTCATATTTTCAAATTCAAAATCCATCCGGCCATATAATGGTTCCATATTCCCCCCGGTCACCTGTGCCTTATAATCCCTCCAAATCACACCACATAGAATATGCATCGCAGTGTGGGTACGCATTAATCTATATCTTCTATCCCAATCAATTTCCATTACCACGTCTGATCCATTTTCTGGCAATTTACTTCCATTCAACAGGTACCAGATTTGATTCCCGGCTCTTTCAATTTTCAGAATATCATACTTTTTATTATCGAAAATAATACTGCCATGATCGGATGGTTGTCCCCCTCCGCCGGGATAAAAAATAGTGTTTAGCAACCTTACGGCCCCTAAGTCTGTATCGATATCTACAACCTTAGTGGAAAGCTTAGTTTTATAAGAATCTTTAAGATATATTAATTCCATGATTATTAAAAAAAGACCCCTACCAGGTGGCAGGGGTTCAACCAGCTATGATATTCCCACCATACAGCAGGAATGTCACGTAATTATAACAAGCTGTCTTACTAATGTCAAGAATTCTCTTAATTCATTGAATTTGTAGGCAGTTTTTTTTAACTTGTATATTACTAGGTTAGTCGTTTATAATATAGTTAGATTATTATTGGTGCATGCCAATTGTGTTGTGAAAAATCTAGTCATTTTATTCCTGTTTCTTTTTAATACTGGATATTCTCAAGAGATTGAAGATATCCTGAAGTCACGCAAATTTGTACTGGAGGCCCAAAAAATAACTGATGGGGAAGGACTTACTAATCCGGCTAACAGAAAACTTTGTTTTGTGTTGTTGGATTCGTCTAAAATAATTGTGCAGTGGATTGCAAATTGTGACAATAATGGACTTGGAGGGATTACAATGAAGGGTGAGGCAACATCTTTTGAAATGAAAAAACAAAAGATCAAAAAAGAGACTCAATATTCCTTATCTCTAAATTGTAAAATGGATGATGGACGAGTTAATGGGGATCTGAATATTGTGATATATAGTAAAAGTCATGCCGAGGCTATCCTGATTAATAATACTTCTTCTATTTTCGTCCCGAAAGAAATGAAGATCCTGGGTAAAGTCGTTCCATTAGAATCTTCCAATGTAGTAATTGGATCCAATTGATTTACCTCCAAAATAAGACGCCCTGGAATCAAATCACTGACAAAACCATTTTTCCAGAGAAGCTGGTATTTCAAATTAGAAAACTGATTTTTCTTACTGTAATATTCAAGGTAATTTAAATACCCTGCTCATTTTTGTCCATTTTTCAGCAGAAGAGGAGCCCGGTTTCGAGGCCTGGTACTTTGTCATAAAATCTTCCCATTCAGCTTGCCGTGGAAGATCCGCCAATATTCCCATCTGGGCTTCAAAATCAAATTCAACAGGAACAGTAAGTATCATGAAAAGCGTAGTTCCCGATCTATAAATTTCAGAATCCAGTATCCCGATTTTCCTTATACCTTCAGGTACTTCTTTCCAAATATTCTCAGCTTTATGCCATCCTTCATACTCTTCAATAAGCTCCGGATCATCCTTAATTTCAAGGGTCATACAATATCGTTTCGTCTCGATCCTGAAATCTGACTCAATATAACCAGTCTTTTCATTTTCTATTTTTTGTGCCATTAGTGATGTATTTATATTTATAAAAATCAATAATAAACTATGCATATAAATCGAAGAATTCATTTCATGTGGCTTTTAGGTTAAGAATGAATATTTTAAAATCACTTCATTATATAAATATTAATAATAGCGCAGTAGATCTTTCATTATTATCTAAAGAGATAGTACAGAATACTCATAGTTAATAATAGAATGCCTGCCAGGACACGGGCATCACCGATCCCGGTAATTTTTCCTTTTATCAAAAAATTAAGGGGTGCATCCAGGCTCACTTCAGAGACCTTTTTATAATCAGGCTTTTCTGTTAGCAGACTTACAACTACAAATACTACACAACAAATAAAAAATAACCACCAGGCTTGCATCATAAATGGAATGTTAAGCCCTTCAGTAATCATCATTGACCCGCTGATAGGAACGAAATCCAGCATAAAAACAATAGCACCTAAGATAAAGCCTGTGATCATGGATACTAAGGCCCCCTTATAATTTCCACGCTTCCAGAAAACTCCTAATATCAAAACTGCTGAAACTGGTGGTGACAAAACAGCTAGAAGAGAATTAACAGCTTCGAAAATACTTTTAAACTGTCCGATAAAAGGCGACCAGAGAACTGAGGCGACCATTACGCCAAAAATGGTTATTTTACCAATTCTTAAGATCTGTTTATCCGGGGTTTTGGGAAATAGTCTTTTAACAATATCTATGGAGACCAGGGTCCCGGAACTATTAAGACCTGCAGCAATAGTACTCATTAAGGCAGCCATAAGTGTTGCAGCCAGGATTCCTTTTAATCCGACTGGAAGAAGTTCATTTATCAAAATAGGAAGGGTATCATTTGGGTCTGTGATTTTATCTCCATATAATGCATAGGCCAGAACTCCAGGCAAAACCATCATAAACACAGGCAATATCTTTATGAATCCTGCAAAAATAGGCCCTTTTTTGGCATCATCCAGGCTTTTCGCACCCAGTACTTTCTGAACAATGGTTTGATCGGCACACCAGTAATACAAGCCTAATACCGGATAACCTAAAATAACCGCCCATATTGGTAAAGGACTTGATGCATTTGTATGGATCACACTCAATTGTTGAGGCTGTAAGGCTTCTTTGAGTTCCGAAATCGTATGGATTCCACTATCACTCAACGCATTAATCGACAAAACTGTCATAATAACTGCACCTATGATCAGAATTATCGTTTGAATGCTTTCTGTTATTACAACAGCTTTTAAGCCCCCGAGAATAGTATATATAAGGGTAACACCTGAAATTACGAGTATCGATGTTATGAAATTAATACCGAAAAAATTCTCAAATACTATTGCCCCGGCATATAAACTCACTCCAATATGACCGAACAATGCACTCATCAAAGTAATAAATGCTAAAAATGATCTTGTATATGGGCCATATCTACGCTCCAAATATTCGGGAAGTGTCGATATTTTTGACTTGAAATAAAAGGGAGCAAAGATCAATCCGAGAATGATTAGGAGAAAGGTTGCCATCCACTCAAAATTACCCCAGACTAATCCGTCTTTATATCCTTGTGCCACAAGTCCGACCATATGAATGGTTGAAATATTAGCAGCAAACAGGGCAGCACCAATCATAAGCCAGTTTAATGATCTACCAGCAAGGAAAAAGCCCTCGCTGCTTCTTTTCTTTCGGCCATGCAATCCAAAATATATTCCAATGATCAGTATTCCCCCTAAATAGAGGATGATTATAGCTAAGTCTATTGTTGATATGGACTCTTTCATGAATTAAATATTACCTAGATTTAGATCAGGATTATTTGGGCCAAAGTGTTTGAGTATGACTAATGGATCAGATTCAGAAAGGTTTTGAATGATCACACCAGCTGAAGCTGCTTGTTCCGATACAAAAAATTCATCATATGTTTCCTGTCCATATCGAATCATAGCTGGTGTATCAATATTCCATATGCCCATCTTACCGTGCCCCTGCATTAATATCATTCCATAGGATGCATTGTCATTAATAATTACCTCTTTTCCTGGAAAAATCGTAAGTTCTTTTGCAGAAAAATCTGTTGATTTATAACATATCCAGTACTCAATAAACCCCTCGCTTTTTTCCTGATCATTCGCTACGACCGGAATTGGCATCATCTTTCTCCTTTGTGCAAAATTTGGATCTAAATTCAATTCCCAGTCAATAACATCAAGCAGAAAATCATAATCCCCTACCCTGTTTTCCGGTGTATTTTTCCATAGCAATTCTTCGGGGACAACGGTATCACCGGTAATGGATTCGTACATAGCGAAAACATCCGATGCTTTCTGGGGCTCATAAGTGCACAAGCTGCCTGGAGCATGTAATACCCCAGGTGGGACATCCCAACCTGTACCGACTCTTAGTGACTGGGCGCTTGATAGATCTGTTATTTTATTAATTCCCTTGGAGAAGTTTTCAAGACAAATTCTAACCTGGTCTCTCGTAGTCCCTGGATTTAATCCAAAAAAGGTATAGGGAAACTCGCCACCATAATTATTTACCTGGGGAGGAAAATAATATGCCTCCGGTTTACCCAACTGGCCGGTTAATTGTGCATACTTATCGCTATGATGAATATGAAATGGAAGTGCTTTTAAGTTATCAAAGAATTTGGAGTACATAGTCCATCCGCCAAACTGATTCCATAGTCGTTCACCGATAAATTCAGATTTTAATTCATGTATAGCATCACGCAATAAAATCTTCTCGGTTTTTTTCCCATCATTGAATATAATATGACTTAATCCTTCATCTTTACTGGTTAATGGTCCATTATCTGCAGGAGTTGTTGAGGCAAACCATCTTTCATCAATCCCACCCCGTTCACCACCAAAAGAATAATAATCATCCGGATGAAGCTTTATTCTTTTGCCGGGAATGCAAAAAGATCTTGGTACCCAGGTAGGTGTTAATCTTATAATTCCCTCTCCCTGATTAAGTGCATTATCTGCAATAGTTTTAATTGACATGATCTGACGGTGTTAATTTCTTAATTCATATTTTTTAGCAAAAGATTTTTAGCTAAATCCGTTTAATGGTAATATTGGGATATTCTTCAGGAGTAACTATATTCGATCCGAGTCTGATCACTGGAGTTCTCATTTCCGCAGGACAGAGTATTTCTGCCTTTGTTAATCCCCCATCCTTCCATTCCATATTGATAGTATAGCCACCTCTGGCCTTCAAACCCGATATACTTCCCGTATTTAGTTCCTGCGGTAATGCAGGTAATAAATGAATTTCACCCATGTGAGATTGTAAAAGCATTTCTGCAATACAACCAGGAAGTGCTGCTGATCCATCCAACTGAAAGTGTAAACTAAGACTGTCATCCATATATAGATCAGGACGGCCCCAATCATAATTTGCGTGCTGAAAGGTTAAGACATTTTCAAATCCCTCCTCTGTCAACATCTCTGTCATGATCTTATTGGCACGATCACCATCCATTAATCGTGTCCAGCACCACATGCGATGAGCCCTTGCCCAATTACCCCCAGAAGCTAACTCCTGCTCCATATAACGCCCATCACCGCGCATATCGAGTGATTTTTTTGCCGCCTCTGCTAAATCAGGTGTAGTTGTAGGATGAATTTGTGTGCCAGGTGCAACAGCATATAAATGAGCAATATGCCTGTGATGACATTCCGGATCGTCTATATCTTCGTACCATTCCTGCAACTGTCCATATTTTCCTATTTTGAGGGGTAAGAGCTTTTCTTTATATGCGTTCAGAGAATCCGCAAAATCTAAATCCCCAATTATCCTTGCAGCTTCAGCAGTATTGGTGAAAAGATCCCAGATCATTTGAATATCCTGGTATACACCGGGCAAGGCATATACGTATTTGTCACTGCGAAAATCATGAAAGGCTGGATTTAATCCGTTTTCAGTCAATAATGCGCCATGTTCAGCTGAAATTGTTGGCGCCGTAGCCAGATACCCCTTGAAAGGCAATAAGTTTTCCAGCCAGAATTGTGACGCACCCTTTAATATGGGATACGCCTGATCAGACAAATAATTTTCATCCCTTGTAAATGAATACTGGTCCCAGACATGCTGACAATGCCAGCTTGATCCCTGAGAGTACATCCCCCAGGGATGATTTCCAATTGGTGTTGCATGCCCCCAAATATTCCCTACTGTATGACTTATCCATCCGTTTGTTCCATAGATCCTCCTGGCGATTTCTTTACCCGAATAAGTCAGGTTTTCAATCCAGTCAATATACGGCTCCTGGCATTCTGTAAGTCCTAAAGGACCGCAAGACCAGTATATTTCCTGAATGTTGATATTACTCTGATAATTTCCAGCCCATGGTGCTACATTAAATGTATTCCAGACTCCCTGGAGGTTAGCAGGCAGGGTATTTGGTCTTGAAGAACTGATGATCATATACCGACCCAGGTTAAATGCAAGAACTTTATAACCCGGATCTGAATTCCCCTCACGCAGACTTAGAAATCTTTCATTTGTCGGGCGAGATTCAATTTTATCATTTCCTTTAATACTTAACTCAAGCCTGTCGTACAGACCCTTGTAATCTTCTATATGCCTGTTTTTTAACTGACCATATTCCTGGGAAATAATGCCAGAAATTATATTCCTTGTTGTCTTTTCGGGATCATCTCCCATATAATCGGGGTATTCCAGGGCGTAATTAGTAGCTATGGTAAGATAAATTTCTACTGAATTTGCTTCTCTAACGTTCAGCTCTGCATTCCCCTGACTAAGTGTTCCACCATCGTTTCTGATATTAAGCAAGACGACAAATGGCCGTAAATTTCCATTTATATAACCCCGAACCTTAAACGCATTTTTATCAATTATAATGTTTGAGGAATCCTGTAATATCTCCGCAGCTATATTAAATGAAATACCACCAGGCTTGCTGGATGTTAATTTAACAGCCATTATCCTATCCGGATATGAGCAGAAAAATTCTCTTTCATAATCTACGCCATCTAATGTATATTTCACCATACCAATCGACTTCGAAAGGTCTAATGATCTGCGGTAATTTTCAATTGATCCTTCATGATCAAGAAAATTAATCTTCAAATCTCCAATTGATGTGAAATGTCCGTATAGCTCACCGGATCCATAAAAATCTGATGCGATCAGACTATCGGCTAATTTGGTATTACCTGACAGGGTTGCGTGCCGAATTACCGGCAAGGAAGAAAGAGCACGTGGATTCACCCCTGCTTCTTCCCATCTTCCCATAGCAGGTTCGCCGGTCCACATACTTCCCTCCGATAAGGCAAATGTCTCCGAAGCTACACCCCCAAAAAATGTAGCCCCAAAATAACCATTACCCAGGTGTAATCCCTGGCTGTTCCAATATTCTGCCGGGTATTCATACCATAATAATTCATTATAATTGAAAGTGCTTTTCCCGGATTGGCAGGAATAAACAAAAAAAGAAATTATAATTCCTATAAATAGATTTCTCATGTTCAAAAATTTGAGATATTATAAAAAAAATAGAGACTAAACCAAGTTATAAATTGTACTGATATTAATCTAAATTATAATTAAATTTTACGAGGATTTGATGAAAAAAGAGATACCATTTAAAAATGTTCATGTTGGGTTCTCCTAATGATTTCATTCTGCAGGTCTTCTCCAAGATCATTGAAGTAATCACTGTAACCTGCCACCCTTACAATAAGATCCTTATATTTCTCCGGATGTTTTTGAGCATCCCTGAGTGTATCAGCATCTACTACATTGAATTGAATATGGTGTCCGTTCATTTTAAAATAACTACGTACTAAAGATCCTAATTTTATAATTGAATCTTCATTGTTAAAGAATGATGGTGCAAATTTCTGGTTCAACAATGTACCGCCTGTCATTAAGTGATCAATTTTTGTGGCTGACTTTAGAACGGCTGTTGGGCCTTTTACATCCACACCCTGGAAAGGCGATATTCCTTCTGACAAGGGCTGACCTGCGTTTCGACCATCCGGGGTAGCGCCAACCACACTCCCAAAATAAACATGGCTGGTGGTGGGTAACATATTTATTCTATATATTCCACCTCTATGTGTGGCTCTTCCATCCACTGCATTGAGAAATGCCTCGAATACCTTGGTAGCTATATTATCTGCCCTATCGTCATCATTTCCATATTTTGGAGAGTTATAAATCAATTCATATTGCAAATTCTCATTATTCCGGAAATTTTCTTCTAGAGCATTAAGCAATTCGGAAAAAGAAACATTACCTTCTAAGAAAACCTGGTAATTAATTGCAGCCAGTGCATCAGTAACGCTGCCTAATCCCACTCCCTGGATATAATTAGTATTATATCTTGCACCCCCACCATTATAATCCTTTCCATTATTAATACAGTCTTCAATCAAAAGCGACAAAAATGGAACCGGAATATATTCTGAAAAGATTTTTTCGATAGCATTGCTCCCTTCAATCTTAATATTTACAAAATATTCAATTTGCCTTCTGAAAGCAGTCATAAATTCATCAAATGATTTAAATACATCGGGGTATCCAGTCTTCAACCCAACCTGCTTCCTTAATCTTGGGTCCCATCCATTTTGCAAGGTCAATTCAAGGATTTTTGTCAAATTAAAATATCCAGTCAGAAAATAACACTCTGTACCGAAGGCGCCTGACTCCACACATCCGCTTGCTCCGCCATTTCTGGCATCGATGATATCCTTTCCCTGCCTGAGTAATTCCGGGATAATAGCATCTGTATTAAATATTGAAGGTTGTCCAAACCCGGTTTTTACTATTTTAATAGCTCTTTGTAGGAAGGTATCCGGATTTTCCCGGCTTATCTGCACCATCGAACTCGGTTGTAGTATGCGCATCTCCTCAATTACATCTAGAATCATGAAGCTCAATTCATTTACTGCATCCTTACCATCCGGTGTTAATCCTCCCAGGTTAATCAGACAAAAATCAGTATAGGTATTACTTTCCAGGGCCGTTACCCCGACTTTGGGTGGCGCAGGATGATTGTTGAATTTGATCCAGAATGCCTCCAGCAGTTCATGGGCTTTTTTCTTATTTATTCTCCCAGCTTCAATATCAGCTTTATAAAATGGATATAAATGCTGATCCAATCTTCCCGGGTTGAACGAATCCCATGGATTTACTTCAGTAATAACACCAAGGTGTAAAAACCAATAATGTTGTAATGCTTCATGAAAAGTTTCAGGTGCTTCATAGGGGACCTTTTCACAAATCCTGGATAGTTCCATTATCTCAGCTTTCCTTTCCTTATTGTGTATTTGTGAAGCTTTGGATTTCAGCATTTCGCCAATCCTCCGGGCATACATAACCATGGCTTCTGCTGCGATCCTCATGCCTTCCAATTGCTCCAGTTTATCATTCGAATCTGGATCCTGATTTAATTTAATAGATGCTAGGCTCTGATCAATCTCATGGATATATTGCTTGAATCCGGTTTTAAAGCCCTTAATACCCAGTGCTGTATGCCCAGGTGCTCTTTGTTCCTGGAATTCAGTAAATATTCCACTTTGATATGCACTCTTCCATTGCGGTGTCATAGAATTCATTATACGCTCCCTATTACTTTTACCTTTCCAGAATGGAATAATGATATCCTGATATGCCCTTTTCACACTTTCATTTACCTTAAATGCCACTTTTGGTCTCGAATCCAGGACTTCAAGATCTTCTAAGCTATGCAGGCAAATCTCCGGATAAGTAGGGGTAATTTTGGGGCCGGGTCCACGTTCGCCCGTGATCAGTTCTTCTTCATCAAAAAACAGTTCTTTATTAGCCAATATATGCTCAAAAGTTCTGGCACGAAGAATTGGAGCTGATAAAATCTGAGCTTCTTTACTTATATAAAACGAAGTAACCAATAATGCTCTTTCAGCTGCCAATGATTCAATGGCATTAAGACTTTTTTCTCTTAGAGATTTGATTCTAATATTCATGATCTTAGTTTATCCCCCTATTTTTGTTTTAAATCCAGCATTTTTTAAAATATCTGAATATTCTTCTACCAATCCTGCCGGCGGCTCCTCAAAAATTTGGTTCATCCCAATATTGAATTTACCATATTTAGCACATCCTATCTTGTGGTACGGCAATAAGTGAACTTCATTGAAATTATCACAAAGTCGACTTGACAAATATTCACTCAATCGGTCAATGTCCTTTTCTTCATCATTTATTCCCGGAATAACTGGGATCCTTGCAGTTACATTGAATCCTGCATTAATCAACCAGTTAAAATTTCTCAGGATAACATCATTTTTAACACCCGTAAATTGTTTATGCTTCACGTTATCTAAATGCTTGATGTCAAACAAAAACAAGTCCACCAGGGATGCTATATTTCTTATTATCTCCACTTGAGCATAGCCACTTGTATCAAGGGCTGTATGGATTTTTTCAGACTGACATTTCTTTAAGAATTTGTTAAGAAAGGGATATTGTGTGAGTGGCTCACCGCCTGAACATGTGATGCCACCACCTGACTCCTCGTAAAATATGCTATCTTTTAGTATTTCGGTTAATAATTGTTCAGGCGTATAGTATGTTCCTATGGTTTTTTCCGAAGTAAATTCCTTTTCTCCAATTTTATC
>CAYMFU010000026.1:0-14381 GCA_964389805.1 uncultured Roseivirgaceae bacterium
ATGCAGGCTGTTCATCTGTTTCTTGGTGATGGCATCTAAACCAAAGAAAGTAAAGAACAATTTGGCTTCAATACCTTCCATTACTGCTCCGTTCGCCATAACCAAAGCTGCGTACACATCTTCAATTGCACCTTTTGCACAAATAATCATCACTTTTTCCAAAGGTTTCTTCTCCACCTTTTTTGCTGTCGTTTCTTTTGCTTGAACGTTAGTTTCCATAATACTAATTTTTAAAGTTAATAATCCTTATACACAACTTGCCGGCTTCGGTATACCTGCTATTCTGCTCGATTTTTTCAGCGGCCCTGCCGGGAATAACTGATACAATCCTTTAATGTCAGTAATTCCTGATTTTCCAACTTTTCTTATCGTTAACTGTTCTCCAGCAATATGTTTGTCGCGAAGAAAATGCAATACTTCAAAATGCTTATCCGTCAAATCAATCCCTTCCTCTTTCGCTATTTCTGCTGCTATTTCCTCATTCCATTGTGAAGGGTCATTCATATATCCTTCATCGTTTAAATCTACCGATATTCCGGCTATAACTGTTTGTCCCATGATTATATTGTTTATAGTTTAATTTTAAATTTATTTATTTTCTTCTTGTGTAATATTTTTCAGGAAGGTCATTATAAAACCTAATCCTTTTTTCCCTTCAGGTGTTCTCAGTTCGTTAAATGCCCTCCATAAGGAATATTCTTCCACGTTCTCCGTTTCTATCTTTTTAAACACACTGATCGCATTATTCATTGCACCGAGCATTTCGGGTTGAGTTAAGTTCTTAACCGTTTCCAGAATAGTTACCACGTTATCAGCAAGCAACTTGACATCTTCTGTACTAAAATGCTGAACGACGTTGTCAATAATACCAGATAATTCTCTAAAAAACTCAAAATAACCACGTTTTTCAAATTCATGCATTTTGTGGATGGCATCCAATCCCATTTGTGTAACGATTGGACCAACATCCTTAGAAAGATCCACTACACTTTCCGCCAACTGCAACATCTCATTCAAAGTCCCTGCATTTCTTAACATCCGGAAGAACAGGGATTTTAGTTCTTCGGTATCCAATTCAATACCTGCGTGATCCAATTCATCCACAGAAGCTTTGAATAGATCATTGCCAATCAGGTTCAAATCAGTTGCCAAATCTTCGAGGGCCTGGCGTTTCTGTTTTTGTATTGCCAGTTCTTCAAGGACCAGGTCAAGCTTCTGGTTTATATCATTGATCTGAACTTGTACATCAGATCCGTTTTTTGTTACAATATTCGCCATTACCGATATATTTAAAGTTTTTTACCAGCCATTGTCATGGCAGAATCTATTGGCATTTCCTTTCCTTTTAGAAGAATATGCCAGTAGATCCATCTGAATAAAAGTTTTCCATAATGGTTCATCCTGGATTCCTTCAATAATCCGAAGGGGCCCAGGCCTGGAAATGGAAATGATCCTGGCAAGGGTTCGGTATCATAGTTAAAGTCAATTAAGGTGCCTTTCCCATAACCAGTTTCTATGTAACAGTTGGCGTGTCCGTCGAAGCTTCCTGTAAATGGCCGGTCCTCAATCGCTGCCAAAAGGTTTTCGTGTAATATATCTGCCTCAAAATGAGCTACGGATCCTGCTTTGGAAGTTGGCAGGTTTGTCGCATCACCTATGACGAATATATTATCAAAATTCTCGTGTTGCAGGGTATTCTTATTTGTTGGCACAAAATTCAGATCATCCCCCATGCCACTTCGTTCGATCATTTGGTCACCCATATTGACCGGGATGCTCACCATACAATCGAAAGGCACTTCCTGTTCATCGTAGGATATAATCTTTTTGTTCTCATTGTCCACCTTTTCCATATAGAAGTCGGGGATTACTTCAATATTTTTGTCCTCAAGAAGCCCACCCAGCATCTGGGAAGCCCTTGGTTTAGTAAAGGCTCCGGATAATGGCGTAACGTAACTGATCTTCACTTTGTCCCTAAGTCCCCGTTCAGCAAAGAAAGCGTCAGCAAAAAATGTAAACTCAAGTGGTGCCACCGGACATTTATAAGGTAGGTCAGCGATGTTTATTACCAGATGACCACCTTGCCAGGTTTTAAAGAAGTTAGCAAGTGCCACAGCACCTTCTATTGTATAAAAATCAAAGATCTGCTTATACCATAAAGAGCCCTTGAGACCCGGGGTTTCATCAGGCGCGGTCTTGGTTCCAGTTGCAATGATCAAATAATCGTATTTCAAGGCCACCCCATCTTTTAAAATTACCTGGTTTTTATCAGGATCTATCTGATCCACCTCTGAATAGACTACTTTAGCCCCTACAGGAAAAAAATCTCCCTTGGGCTTAACCACATCTTTTTCTTTGTACATCCCAAATGGGATAAAAAGAAACCCTGGTTGATAATAGTGCGTTTTGAACTGGTCAACGATTGTGATTTCCCAATCTTCCCTTGGCAGATCCTTCCTCATTTTATTTGCCATTATCGTTCCAGCAGTTCCACCACCTAGTATGAGTAATTTTTTCATTTTTCTTTATAATAATTAATCAAAAACATTAATAGATTTCCTTTATACTGATTTCTTGCATTATTTAAATCATTATTATGCGAATTAACTGTATTATGCATATTTTAGGAGTTGGATTGATATGATAAATGTCATATCATGATATATATCATACGTTGGATGAAATTTAAAAATGCCTGAGATTTTAAATACTTCAGCCTGTACTAAATGTGCTTTCAGGTCTCTTTTATTTAATAATTTAACAGATGATGAGCTAATTGACCTGAATGTAAATAAGGTTGAGAAGAAATATCATAAGAAGGAGATAGTTGTTGAGCAGGGAGAACCCATTAAGGAATTCCTTTACCTGAAGGAAGGCCTGATAAAACTGGTAAAAAAAGATGGGATGCAGAAAGAGCACATCATTAGTATAGCCAGACCACTTAACTTCATTGGATTTCTTAGTGTTTTCTCAAATAATAAATATCAATATTCGATAAGCGCAATTGAAGATTCTGTCATGTGCTTTATTGATCTTGAGGTTTTAAAAAACACGGTTCGCAATAATGGGATTTTTGCTCTTGAGGTTCTGGAGAAGATAAGTAAGATATCAGATGACATCATTCAGTTCAGAATGATGATAGACCGGCGACAACTAAGAGGAAGGATTGCCTATATCCTGGTCATGTTCGCGAAACAAGTCTATTTCAAATCGAAATTTCATCTTCCATTATCCAGAAAAGAAATCGCAGAACTCATCGATATGAGTACTGAAAATGTGATAAGAATACTTTCTGAATTCCGCAGGGATGAGATCATTCTTATTGATGGCAGCCTGATCGAGATATTGAATATTGGGCAACTTGAGAGATTATGTAGATTTGGTTAAGTTTGAACTATTATTATATATGTATAAATAACCATTCAGATCCTCCGCTTACAGCCTGTTGATTTACCTCCATTTTACTTCAGAAACTTGCTCGTCATTTTCAATATTTCCACCAATAGCATGTAACGTGAATATCCCCCTTTCTGGTGAAATCTGTGCTTCCAGCCAGCCAACAGGCTGAGAATCAATAAAATTATATCCTACTGCCGGTATATTGATCAGTTTAATCTTATTCCTTTCGGAAATTTTATAAATATGAGAATGTCCGTAAAAGATTGCCTTTACCTTCTTATGTTTTCGGGTAATATTGAATAACCTTTCAGCATCAAGTAAGTCAGTATCCCCATCATTAAGTGTATGATGCACAAAAAGGAAAACTGGTTTATTATCAGACTCATCAAGATAATTTACCAGCCAATTTCGCTGTTCTTGTCCCAGAAATCCAGGAGTCTTATTGACATACATAAGGGAATCCAGTAAAATGATCCTTATTTGTCCATAATCCACCACAAGAACATGTTTATTTAAGACATTCTGCTTATTTTGGGAATTATCATTAAATATGTTGTAAAAATTATGCCGGTTGTCATGATTTCCAAGGGCCATAAAAACAGGCATTTCACCTTTTAATGTTTGTAGTTGCTTCTTTATGGCAGAATAATCCCCCAACTCCCCGGTCAGACGTGCGATATCCCCTGATATGATCATCGCTTCCGGTTTTTTTTCGGATACTTGGTTTAAAACCTGTTCTAGGTTTTTTGAAGGGAAAAAACCTCTATATTGTTCATTTTTATAAGCTGCTGTATGCGTATCCGATAAGATCGCCAAATGGATTGATGAATTAGAAGCCCCAAATGATAACTCATAGAACATTCCCCATGTGGCGAGAGCTCCTCCTATTTTCACTGATTCCCTGAGAAAATCCTTTCTGGATATATTGGATGAAATAATATGTGGCATCTGCTTAATTTTTTATAGGTCAATATAATCGATTTTTTTATAATTTAACATTTTGAGGATGAGCTTTCTCTTCCGGTAATTAAAATTATTGCTGTACTTTTACACTAAATTTTTTTTATAAAATGCTCAAGAACTTTCTCCTGGCTTCATTCCGGAATCTCTATAAAAACCGGATCTTCACATCAATTAATATTATCGGGCTTTCTCTTGGAATAACTTGTTTTCTTTTAATCGTCAGTTATGTGCTATTTGAGAATTCGTATGATCAATTTCAAACAGATCTTGATAAAATTTATCGTGTGGAAAGCCTTTTCTATAAAGGTGATTTTGTAACAGATAACTGGCCTTCAAGTTCAAATGGCTACGCCCCGGCCATGCATAAGAACTTTTCTGAAATTGAAGATTTCACCAGAATCAATTGGCATGACTCTTATCGGACCATAAGATATGGTGAAACAAAATTCCGGGAAAAACATGTTTTTTTCGCAGATTCGAATTTCTTTTCTTTTTTCTCTTTCCCTGTCGTAAAAGGAAATCCGGAAACGTGCCTTCTGGAACCAAATTCAATCGTAATTTCTGAATCCATCTCTGACAAATTCTTTAAGGATGAAGATCCAATGAATAAAATACTTATTGTGAGCACTTTGAGATACACATATCATTGTATGGTAACCGGAGTATTCGAAAATCTGCCTGATAACTCAAGTTTAACCTTCGATGCCCTCATTTCATGGGAAACCTCACCATTGTGGATGCGCGATTTCTGGTATCTGCATGAGAGTTATTCTTATGTGAAGGTAGATGATATAGATAAATTGGCACAAGTTGAATCGAAATTTCCAGAACTTGCTGAGCAGTATAAAACAAAAGAGGCATTAAAGGAGCTTAAATGGGCAATTGATCTTATTCCAATGAAGGATATTCACCTAAATCCTGCTAAACCATATGAGATAGATGCTAAAGGAAATAGGAAGGCTGTCAATTTTTTTGGCATTATTGCTATTATTATTCTGCTGATCGCCTGGATCAACTATATCAACCTGACAATTGCAAGAGCAATTGACCGTGCCAAAGAAGTAGGTATCAGAAAAGTTGTTGGCTCAACAAATTTACAATTAATCATTCAATTTTTGCTGGATGCTTTTATAATAAACTTAATAGCACTTGTATTGGCTATTTTCCTCACATATGTCTCCAGGCTTATAATTCTAAACTACATCGGGGAAATATTCAATTTTGATTTCTGGTTCACAAAAACATTTATTTATATACTGATTTTTGTTTTTCTTGCCGGCACCTTTGGAGCTGGTTTCTATCCAGCTCTGATTCTTTCAAAGTTAAAATCCATACAAGTAATCAAGGGGAAATTCATACGATCTAGAAGCGGAAATCTATATAGAAAAGCCTTATCCATTCTTCAGTTTGGTGCTTCTTTCATTCTGATAGCAGGCACTATTATCGTGTCTGAACAGATCCAGTTTATGCGTGACCAGGACATTGGGATCAGTATTGACCAGGTTCTGGTAATTGAAGCACCTGTGCAGACAGACGATTATGAAAACAAGATCATGACCTTTAAAAAGGAACTAAGGCAGGTGCCCGGGGTAGGAAAAGTTACCGGATCAGGTACTGTTGCAGGAATGCAAGTGGCTAAATTCCTGGCAAACCGCCGGTATCATGCAGATTCAGAAGAAGATCGACTGTATGAGATGTTAATGACCGATTATGATTATATCGACACCTACGGTTTGGAAATTATTGCTGGAAGGAATTTTGAGCGCGAGAGACCTTCAGACCTGAAAGGACTTGTTTTAAACGAATCTGCTGTAAAGCAATTTGGATATACAGATCCTGAGGCTGCTTTAAATGAAAAGATCCATCTGGAAATTAATAAAAATGAACCCAATGAGATTATAGGAGTGATTAAGGATTATCATCAGCAGTCGCTCCAGAATAATTATACACCGATCATCCTTTTGATGGACCCGGAATACAGTTGGATCCCGATAGAGTTCTATTCTATCAAGTTTAATGCAGAGTATATAAACCAGATCATGAGTGAAAGTAAAAAGATCTGGAATGAATTTTTCCCTGAATCATCCTTTGATTATTTTTTCCTTGATGTGTATTATGATCAACAATATAAACTTGATCTTCAATATGGGAAGATATTTACCCTTTTCAGCATAATAGCTATTTTTATTGCAGTTCTTGGCCTATTGGGTTTATCTATATATTCAACTTCGCAAAGAATAAAGGAGATAGGTATCCGTAAAGTATTGGGTGCACCAGGATCCAGCATATATCACCTTTTGGTTAAAGAAATAATTATCCTGATAGTCATCTCCAGTATAATTGCCATTCCGGTAACCTATTTAGCCATGGAGAAATGGCTGAATAGCTATGCATTTAAGACAGAACAGCCATTATGGGCATTTTTACTGCCCATGATAATTATTTTAATCATATCGCTTACTACCATCTCAAATGTCCTCCTGAAGGCTACAAGAACGAATCCTGCGAATATTCTCAGGTATGAATAAAGACATAAATTTTTATTCCAACTATTTCGACATTCCCACGTCCTACAATTGACAATTAGATATATGGGAGGCCATAATGAATTGCATAAGGAACTTATCGACCGTTGTAAGGTTGGCGACATCAAGGCGCAATACAGCCTCTATAAATTGTTTTCGAAAGGTTTATACAATGTAGCTATGCGATTTGTGAATAATAAAATGGATGCGGACGAAGTTGTACAGGATACTTTCATCATCGCCTTTAAAAAAATGAATGATTTTGAAGGTAAAGGCGCATTCGGACAATGGCTTAAAAGAATTACCATAAATAATTGCATATCCATATTGCGTAAAAGGAAAATTCATTTTGACGATATTGATCAGATCAACCTTGCAGGTGATCCTGCTGAAGAGGTCGATGATTCTATTGATCCTGGAATCGTACATCAGGCCATCAAGGAATTGCCCGACAAAGCCCGGACTATTCTTAATTTATATGCACTTGAAGGATATAAGCATCGGGAGATCAGTGATATCCTCGGGATTACGGAATCGACGAGCAAAACCCAATACAAAAGAGCCAAACAAATATTGTTGGATAAATTGAAAAATGTAATCCATGAAAATTAATATAGAAAAATATCTCAAAACAAGACGTGAGCAGCTGGATGTTGAAGATCCCGATGACCCTTTACTGTGGGAAGGGATACGAAAAGAGATCATTACAGAAAAGAAAACATCCAGGTTCAACCTGTGGAAAGTGGCCGCTATTTTCCTGGCTGTATTCACTGTAAGTTATATCGTCTATAATGAAGTCAGCAGGGAAAAAGAGAGAGAGTTTACGTTAAGTCAGATCAACCAATCACTGGGAGACCGTGAAAAAGCGTATCAACAAATGGTGATTATGAAAATGCAGGATGCTAATATCCAGGAACTATCTAAAAGGCCTGAAAATGACATCCTTCCTGTTTTAGTTAACGAATTGAATGAACTGGATACCATATACGATGAGGCTATAAGCGATTTGAAACGAAATGGTTACCTGGAACAAATTGTAGAGATCATTTTCGATACTTATGAGAAGCGAATACGAATACTTGAACAAATTATAATGGAAACACAAAAACTAGAAATGTATGAAAAAGATATACAAGAAGTCAGCCTATAGAGGACTGTTTGTGGTTGCTCTCCTACTCACTTCCCAGCTGGTCCTGGGAAAGAGCCTTACTTTCAGTGAAAAGTTTGAATGGACCTATGATGTTGATCCAGGTGCAACAATAGAATTAAGCAATTATGATTGTGATGTGGTTATTGAATCTTCTAATTCCAATACAGTCCGATTTGTAATCTTTGTGGATGCTCAGGCAAAGGAACAGGCTGATATTGATATTCTGAAGAACTACCTCGATGGATTATCCTTTTCTGCCAGAAAAGACCTATTAAGACTGGAAACCACATTCTGGGATAATAGGAGTTCAAGTAGCTCGTTTGGCAAAAATGTAATAAAAATGAAGTTGAAAAATGGGAGACAAATTAAACTCACTGAGTTTAAAGTAAAAGCCTCTTTGCAGATCCCAGAATCTTGCCAATTTGATTTGGGATCAAAATACTCAAAAATAGAGATGAGTAACATTAATGACTTAATTCTGAACAGCTATGATGATAAAATATACGGGAAAAATGCAATGGGTGAAGTAAATATTAAGGCCAAATACAGTAACCTGGAATTTGGGAATTTTGGGCCTACAGAAATTGATATCTACGACAGTGATTTTACCGCTGAAAAAACGGAAGACCTGAGAATTATCTCTAAGTATAGCGAAATAAATGTTAATCAGGCAGGTAATGTTGACCTGGATGGTCATGATGACAACATGACCTTTAAAACTACAGGTGACTTTGAACTAAAAACAAAGTATTCTGATCTTAATTGTGAGAAATCCGGTAATCTTATCCTGGAGATCTATGATTCTAACCTTGAGGTTGGTGAAATTGGTAATCTTAGCATCTCCGAGTCAAAGTATTCCAGTTATAAGATCAACATAGCCAGTGTTGTAAAGATCTCCTCCTCATATGATGATGATTTCAGTTTTGAAAAAGTTACGTCCTTTAAGGCCAATAGTTCAAAATATTCTGAATTTACAATGAATAGTCTGACTAATAGTTTCACTATATTAGACGGGTATGACGATAATGTGAAAATCTATGGTACTTCAGCTTCATTCACTCATTTTGATGTGAACAGTAAATACGCCAACATAATTCTAAATACTTCAGAGACTGCTCAATTAAAAATAGATTGGAATACTAAATATGGGAAGATAGAGATAGATGAATCTGAATTCAAAACCAGAATTATGATCAAGGATAATTCTGAATACCAATATGTCGGTATTAAGGGTACAGAATCTGAAGATATGCCCTATGTAAAGGTTCGTGGATATGATATAAAAATGAATTTAGATAATTGATCCAGTTTTTTATATCAAAAAAACCTGCGGCTTCATTATTTTAGATTAAAATTTGAAATTCTTAAAATTCAATTTCCCTGGATTTTAAGAATTTTTTATCTACACCTTAAAAAAATCAATATATCCTTCAAAGGCGATAAAGAACATAAAAATGGAGAATAAGAGTGTTATGATCAGGCCAGTATTGAGCCAGAATCCGTTTACATACTTTCCCATTACCTTTTCTTTGTTCATTATAATCATTAAAAATATGATTAATAAGGGCATCATCAGAGGACTAAAGGCTTGAGAAGCGATCATAATTATAATTGGTTGTCCTCCAAATATGGGTATGATCAGACCGGATAATGTAACAATTATTACCACCACTCTGAATATTTTTTTTGTCAAGTCCCTGTCAATTCCCTTGTAATCACAAATTAGCCAGGGTAATAGCAACATATTCGGGAAGATTGAACTAAGTCCTGCAGCAATAATACCAGTTACAAATACTGCGATAGCAAAACGGCCCGCCAGTGGCTCCAGGGTACTTACCATATCGATGGCATTATCTACGGTTATCCCTCGTGGGTATAATGTTCCAGCCGCACTTGCCATAATAGCTGCACTTACAAGAAATAATACAGAAGCTGAAATAATAGCATCCCTTCTTTCAATATGTAATTCATCCACTCTCCAGCCTTTTTCAGCAATAATTACACTGCGAGATACCAGAACAACAGCAGCCATGGTTGTTCCTACCATTCCTGCTATAATCAAGTGCGGTTTCCCATTAGGTGGAATGTTGGGAATTAATCCCTGGAACATTGCAGCCGGATCATGAATTATCATGAAATTAGTTAATACAAAAGCAATTCCCATCACACCCACCATTAATGATACGAAACGTATGAATATTCCATGCTTACCAGTCCAGAAAAGAAATAATAAAAAAGATAAAAAGATAACAGAAGTAATAAGTGGGGAAAGTCCCGTTTGTCCGGAGGTCATAGGTCTGGTCCATTCCTGAATCACTTGGGCCACAACAGCCATTACGCCCATAATTGATGAAATTACTGTAACCATGAGACCGATAATTATAAATACCGAGGCAAACCATCCTATATGTTGTTTGATATTAAACATTATGGTTCTCCCGGTTACTATTGTGATTCTGCTAATTGCAATAAGTAAAATGAATGTAAAAAAACAGGATAGAAAAAGTGCCCAGGTAAAAGACATCCCATACCTTGCACCGGCAACTACCATTGACGTTACGCTACCTGTGCCTACTACGTATCCGACGATAAAAAGTCCTGGGAGGATGGATAATAGAAAATTTTTTAATCTGTTGGTGCTCATTATTCAAAAAAAGGATGAGCTCCAAGTTATAAAGAAATGCTTCTTAAACAGTATGATTAAGTTTATTTATTATATACAATACTATTCTATCCTATAAATCCTTCCTGTTTATGGGTTCCGTCACAAAAAGGTTTATTGGATGATCCCCCACACCGGCAAAGGGCTATAGTCTTTGACTCTTTTAGGTCCTGGCTTCCCTTGTATCTAATATTTACAGGTCCTTTAATAAGAATAGGGCCATTTTCAGATATTTCAATCAAAGGAGAATCTTCAATATTCATATCCTGAATTTCATCACTTCCCTCAATCATATAGGATAAGGCCCCGGATGGGCAATTATCAACCTGATTTTTAATTCTCTCAACTGATTCAACATCCAGATTTACCCATGGCTTGTTAGCAGGATTAAATACATGCGGTAAACCTTTAAAGCATAAGGTTGAATGAATACATAACTCTGGTTGCCAGACTACAGTCAGGTTTTCTTTGGTATATTTCTTTTTTAAACCAGCCATATAATTTTAATATAGTTTCTCCAATTCTAATATTTAGGTAATAAATTAACCTGGAATTGCAGATTATGTTTTCTTTATGAATAAAAAAGAATATAATCGATCAATGCCCTCACTTTGAGTGAATGTATTTCAGGCCTGAACAAAAATTAAAAGTATAAAGAAAGTTATAATGATCTGAAAAGCTATCCATAAATAATCAGTGAGACTGAAAACATAAATCCCTTCATATCTATTATTTCGTATAATAGCATCTTCCCTCTTATTGTAATGATTCAAATGAAACAAATACTCTTCCAGTTTCTTCCGGCTTATGGCTAGAGACCTTTGTACGATGTACAGGAATGTATAATGTCCCAATAAGCCAATAATAAACAGAATAAACGTCAATGAGAGATCAAATATTTCAGGATTTAGATATTTGAAATAAGTTGTTATTACAAGAAGTGCCCAAATGGATGTATTAAATTTCCATTTAATATCTCTGGTTTTGTTATACTCTGAAATCTGAGCTTTATATAATTCAATAAAATTGGATCGAAGGTAGTTTTTCTGATATGGTTTTTTACCTACTTTTGCTTTCTTCTGTTTATAAATTATAAGTTTGATGTTCTTGAATTTCTTCTTCATTCGATATAAAACCTTCCTTTAAAAAGTGCTTTAAGGTAGCAATATAAATAGAAAAAGAAAACTTACTGATTTAAAAAGTACTCAACTACATCCATAGTTTTAGCTGCTGGATATCTAAGGTATCAGATATCCTATAATCCTTTTGCTGAGTGGAGAATTCCTCCAGAAGAGTTACAAGCTCCCCAATGCTGAGATTATACCGTTTCTTTGGTTGATGTACTTTTCTAAATCCTTTTTTATGCAAATATTCCTGGGCACCCATGTCGCTGTGACTTTTGTAGTACTTTAATAAATTCCTTAGGTCGATTAAAAAATTCCTCCTTATAAAAACATGTGCTTAGAATTTCTCCAATAACACTCCCAAAAGAAGAAAGTGCATCAAATTTATATAGCTAATGTATTAATGTCAATAGTCTGGTCTAAATTGTACATTTACAATATGTTATATTTTTTTCTTTCTTCCCCAAAATGTCACTTTTTCAGGCATTAGGGTACAATCTCTTGTATATAAAGTGGCAAAAAGGTGGTATATATCATATCTAAGTTTATTTGTACTTTTTAGAAAAACTTGATTTTGTAATAAAATAAGATAAATATATTGAGCAGATATCAAGATATTTTGGATTATATCTTTTTGAATGTGATCTGATTTTTCATCTGAATAGTAATCAGATGAGAGACATAGCCAAGGTATTATATCAATAAATTATTGTAATCACGTACTCTGCATTTACATAGATAAACTGCCCGAAATCGGTCAAAGACTGTATAAAAATGACACAAAAAAATAAATACATATCTCTAAAGTTATCATAGGGTGCTGATTTACAAGGAATTATAAAGATGGCACAACTTTGGTCTTTCAAAAAACTGACAATGGAGAATATATCTTTTCAGATCCATATTGCATCGAAAGTAATTTTTGAATTTTTTGGCCAAATAACATGTTAAAGAACTATCTCAAAACTACATATCGCAGTCTGCGCAAGAACCTGACATATACCCTGATCAATATTATTGGATTGGGAATTGGGTTATCGGGTGTTATTATTTCATATGCTTTGATTGATTACGAATTTAAATTCGACAATCAATATAAAAACACCGACCGTATTTATAGGATCAACAGCTCACGATCGATTGAAAATGAAACTCAAAAATGGGGAATTACTCCCCTGCCATTAGGGCCTGAAGTAAGCACTCAAATATCTGGTATTGAATCCTTTACCAGGCTGGGAACCTCAAGGGTAATAATTAAATATGAGGATAACACACATTCTGAGAATCTGTTTTTTGCCGATTATAACTTCTTCGATCAATTTAATTTACCTCTTGTTACCGGTGAACGAAGTTCTTTCTATGAAAAAAATACGGTTCTGATCAGTCAGGATTTTTCAAAAAAATACTTTGGTGAAGAAAATTCAATTGGGAAATCAATAGATGTCGTATTAAACAATCAGATTGCTCAAAGTTTTGTTATAGGAGGTATCATAGAAAAGATCCCGGAAAATTCGAGCTTCAAATTCGATATCATAGCACCATATGAGAACATATATGAAATTTACCAGTTAGATGAGGATTCCTGGACCGTTCAAGTACCTTCAATCACATACATAAAACTTGAAAAGGATATCGAACCCACTTTAATAGAAGAAAATTTGAAGGGATACGCTAACAAGAACAATGAATTACTTGAATCATGGAAGGTAGACCAGTTTTACCTAATGAATTTCAAAGATCAGAAGGATGAATCTAGAAAACTATATTCTTCAATTACCTGGTCGGGATTGCCATTGTCTGCGTTATATGGGTCGTTATTCATGAATCTTATCATTTTATTCATTGCCTGTTTCAACTTTACCAATACCGCTATTGCTTATGCACAAAAGCGACTAAAAGAAATAGGCATTAGGAAGACATTCGGAAGTTTGAAAAAGCAAGTATTAATACAATTCTTATTTGAAAATCTTATACAAAGCGTAATTGGCTTATTTATTGCCATGGATATTGCAAGGAGGTGGATCATGTGGATGAATATTCAGTGGCCTATTGAATTGTCCCTGGACTATTTTTCAAATCCTATCCTGCTTTTATTCCTGGTAATAATTTTACTTCTTGTGACCTTGCTTGCCGGGGCATATCCTGCTTTTTATCTCTCAAGGTTTCAGCCAACAAGCATTCTAAAAGGGGATCTGAAACTTGGAGGTACAAATCCATTTAATCGAATACTTTTAACCTGGCAATTCGGATTATCTATCACCGCAATATTTGCCGGAATAGCATTATCATTGAATGCACGGTACCAGTCAGAACTGGATTTCGGGTATAATAAGGATGAAGTAGTTGTGGTTCCCCTTCACGAAGCGCGAGATTTTGAAGTTTATAAAAACTCGGTTGCAGATATTAGTGGTATTAACCAGGTTGCCGGATCAATTCATAATGTGGGATTTGGATTCGAAAATATTGAGATCGATATCGATGGAGAAGAGCATCACGCACAACGCCTGCTTATTGGAGAGAATTATCTTAATACACTGGAACTAAAATTAATCAGTGGA
>CAYMFU010000027.1:0-14852 GCA_964389805.1 uncultured Roseivirgaceae bacterium
AGGGAGAAATTGAGTTTTTAAAGCTTCTGGAAACAAATCCAAATCATGCCTTTGCCAGAGCATATTATGGCCATCTTTTAATGTGTTTGGGCAGATCTGATGAGGCCTTAGATCAGGGTAAAATAGCCTTGGAGCTAGATCCACTGAATCCACTGATCCAGGCATTATATTCAATTATATTGTTGGACAGAGGAGAATATAATGAAGTAATCTCCTTAACAAAAGGTATTAATCATCCGCTCACATTGTATGCTTTGGATCTGGCTTATACCGCACAAGGTGAATACGAAAAGTCTTTTAAAGCCTTAATGCAGAATTTAAAATATGTATATACAGATAGTATCTTATTTCCTGCACAAAAAATTTATAAGGACCATGGGTATAAGGCTGCTATTAAATATATCGCCGATATTTATGAAGAAAGATTCCGGAACAGCTATGTCATGCCCACCGATATAGCGTGGATATACCGCCCGGTATTAAATGAACCAGAAAAGATACTTGAATGGTTGGAAATTGGGTTTGAAATGAACGATCCCGGAATGCCTTACCTCGCTACTGGAGCTTTTCCATTTGATTTCATACGAGAAGATCCCAGATATATTGAACTTTTAAAGAAAATGAACCTGCCATTGGATTGATCTTCTCACTTCCCGACATTTCAACTCCGATCTTTAAAACAGGAGCGATTGAAGTTAGCTAAGACTATAATTAAATTTATGCAGAAGTTCTCCAATTTTTTGTAAATTGTCTTTAGTTTGCTGGGAAAACCTTGGTTTTATCATTCTCATTCGCGTTAATCCTGAATTTCTGAGTCATTTTCCTATCCAGATTTTAGGATAATATTATTGAATCCAATTAGATGCAACAGCGGAAATTAGCGGCTATTATGTTCACCGATATCGTCGGTTATACTTCCCTGATGGGGAGCGATGAAAAAAAAGCGTTTGAATTCATACGGAAGAATCGACGCATTCATTGGCGGCTTATCAAAAAATATAAAGGACGCTTACTAAAAGAGATGGGAGATGGAATACTCGCAAGCTTCTCTTCCAGCATCGATGCCATTAAATGTGCCTTATCAATTCAAAATGCTGTCAAAGAATTAGATATTCCCTTACGAATTGGGATTCATCAAGGAGACGTGATCTTTGAGAAAAAGGACGTCTTAGGGGATGGTGTGAATATTGCTTCCAGGATCCAGAGCATAGCTGATACCCATGGTATTACTATATCGGAAACGATATATAAGGATATCAAAAACCAAAAAGGATTAGGTACAGAATTTCTAGGTAATAAGACCCTTAAAGGGATTGATTCTCCCGTAGGTGTTTATAAAGTTTCCATATTTGAAGAGGGCTTTCTGGATTATATCATTGATACAGGAGAATTAGTCAAACCTTTTAGTTCAAGGAGGGTGCCATTAATAGTTGGAATTCTATTCATCGCATTGATTGTATATGCCGGGTATTATTTTTTGTCAAGGAACACAGAGGAGTTTTCTGATTCGAATAAATCCATACTCGTCCTCCCTTTCGATAATTATACAGGGACCGATACACTTGAATACTTCGTTGCGGGTATGCATTCATCCCTGATTGGAGATATAGGAAAGATCAGTTCCCTTCAAGTAAAATCAAAGACAACTTCAAATGCCTATAAGGATGTTGAGAAATCAATTCCGGAAATTGCGGAGGAACTGGGGGTGAATATAATTATAGAAACTTCAGTCATGTGTCTGGGAGACAGCATTTGTCTTCAGGTCAAGGTCATCAGTCCATTTCCTGAAGAAAAAACATTGTGGGTTGAGGATTTTAAAGAGGAAAAAAGTCAAATTCTTAGTTTATATAATCGGGTGACAAAAGAAGTCTCAAAGGAAATCAATATCATATTGACTCCACGGGAAGAAAAGGTGTTCTCTGAGTCAAGAACTGTGGATAATGAAGTATATGATTTATACATGAGAAGTCATGTTTATTGGGACCAGTTATCAAAAGAAGCTTTGAATAGGGCAAAGGAATACCTGACGCTCGCCATTTCTAAAGATCCCGATTGGGCACCTCTTTATGCAGGACTGGCAAAGGTTTGGGTTGGACTTGCGCAAATGGGACATGTTTCGCCTGAAATAGCCTTGCCTTTTATTTATGAGAACTTAAATAGTGCAATGGAACTAGATCCAAACTATCTTGATTCACGTTTTACAAATGCAGTAATTGGTGTATGGATAGAATGGGATTGGGCAAAAGGCGAAAATGAGTTTCTTGCAGCCCTGGAAATAAATCCAAATGATGTCATGTCCAGAATTTATTTTTCACACTTATTGATGATCTTAGGACAGTTGGATGAGGCATTGGAACAAGGGAAGATTGCAATGGAATTAGATCCTCTAAATCCATTAATACAGGCATTATATTCTGTCGTACTAACTGACGCAGGTAATTATCAAGAGGCAATGACTCTTTGTGAGAAGGCCCTGCTTTCTGATCCGGGTAATTTCTTTGCGGCATTTATTCTTGAAGTTGCTGCAATTAATAATAACGATTATGAAATGGCTTTTAACATTGGAATGCAAATTGTCACATTAGATGATGATGTTAAAAATGCCATAGCAAAAATCTATAAAGAACAAGGTTATCAAGTGGCCTTTAATGCTACCATTGATTCATTGGAAGAGAGATCCAAAGAAAATTATGTTTTACCAATTGATATGGCATGGAGATATTCCCGGCTTGAAAATGCTGATAAAGTAATGGAATGGCTTGAAAAAGGGTATGAAGTACATGATCAAAATATGCCATATATCTACGCAAACTATGGAGATTTAGAATTTATTAAAGACGATCCCAGGTTTATCGAACTATTAAGGAAAATGAACTTACCGCACTAAGTTCTACCTTTAATAAAAATGAAGTAATAATTAAAACAAAAAATGAATCCAGAATAAGCCCGGTTATTCATAGGGATGGAGAATGACCAGGTTATCTTTTAAACCAACATTTACATTCAAATAAATCTCTGATTATTAGCTGAATTATAACTTTCTAAATATAATTATTATTGATTTTCCTTGAAATCCCATCAATGCCACTTTAATAGGTTCATATGTATTATTTCAATGATTCCTAATGAACTATAAATCACGACTTTTTGTTATTCTAGTATAATTCGATTCTTTATAAGAAAGTGTCTTTTCTTAATATAATGTATATAGCTCTGCATGAAACAGGGCAGGGAAAGTTTTCAAACTCAATGTGCTATTAGGCCTACTGAGCTGAATAAATTAACCATAAAAAATATTACTATGAAACGGAAAATTGGCATTTTAATGTTTTGGATGGGGATTGCCGGTTTGCTTTTCAATTATATATTACAATGGATCACAAGTCCGATTTTTAAAAATAACACACCAGAAGAATTAGCAGAGACAATCTGGGCAACGGATGGATTTTTATTCGTTTTTAATGGTTATTTAACTTTCGCATGTCTTGGATTGTCGATAATTGGCGTATTGCTTTATACCGCAAGAAAAGGATCCTTGTTCTGGTTGTGGGGATTCATTCCGTTTATTGCATTTGGCTGGCTAAGCATTCTACACCCCACTCAAAGCCTTGCTGCGATTTTCGGAATTGGAGGCGGAATTATTACCTTGTCCTATCTTGGTTTGCTTTGGATCTGGTTAAAAGCACCTGCTAATAATATAGGTATATCGAAAAAAGGGAAAAATATCCAGCTTATCGGTTATTCCTTCCTTTATGTGTGTGCTTTGTTTTTATGCATATTCATTGGCACACCCAGGCATCCAGGCTTGGCAAATATCGCCATTGCCAGTGGGGAAAGTATCGTAATTTCTTTCAGTATTGGCTTTCTGCTTCTGGCCATTGGGCATTATTTAACAACTATCGGTACAAACAATACTGAAGATCAAAAAGTGGAAGCTAAGAAGCTTATGGAACTTTCCAGGCTATGGGCCCAGTCTGCATCAGCCAGTGATACTGATAAAACCCTAGGCTTTTGGGCTGAAGATGCTGTCGTTATGATGCCAGGACAGCCAACATTAAGAGGTCACGCCGCCATTAAGCAAATGGTGGATAGCAGTATGCAAATGCCTGGTTTTGAAGTGAAATGGGAATCCAAGGAGGCATTTGTATCCCAAAGTAGGGATCTGGGGTATGCATTGGTTCACAACTACTTTAAAATGCCTGATCCAGAGGGTAACATTGTCACTACCTTTAGTAAAGGTGTTGAAATATGGAAAAAGCAGGATGACGGATCTTGGAAAAATATAGTTGATATATTCAATGAGGATCCTACATTGACTTCAATTGATTAAACACTACAATCCATAAAAAGAATAACACTTTTATTTGGAATTTTCTTTTGAAACCAATCCTAATACGATGGAAACACTTACAGAAAAAGAAGCCCATGAAAAACTTCTTAAATATCAGATGATAGAAGCTACAGAAGCCAGAAATATTGAGATTATCCATAGAGCCTACAAGTATCTAGACGATCAAAACTTAGAGGCATGGAGGAATCTGATGTCCGCTGATTGTCAGGGTTATCTGGGTAGTACAGAGGAGCCTATGAATTTTGATGATTTTATTCCTATAATAAAATCATTTTATGCTGCGTTCCCAGATTATAAACACATTACGGAAGATATATTCGCCAAAGGGGATTATGTGGTTTCACGTATGAGGTACACGGGTACCCATTTAAAAAAATTCATGGGACTGGATTCTACCGGTAAGAAGATTGAATATAAGGGCATATTCATTTTTAAACTTGCCAATGGTAAAATTACAGAAGTTTATGGCATAGAAGATGAATTAAAGATGATGAGCCAACTTGGTCTTCAATTACAATAACAAAAAATACAATAACCAACGCACAACTTTAAATAAAATATTGTGGAAGTTGACTTTTACAGTAGTTCATATGCCGTTTCTGTTGACCTCGCCATCCATAGATATTCCTATAAATTATTGCTCACACCAAAGAATGGCAGGGATCCTGTCACTGAAATTGGACATGGAATAAAGACGTATAAAAAACATAGGGAAGGGGCCTGGAAGTTACAATTTGATATATGGACCAATCCGGATTAACTATATAATCTTAATCCTTTTTTTAAATTTAAAGCGGATATACTTTGTAATATAATTAGTTTAAATCCCTTCAACGAATTTACTTTCTGGACAATTCTTTTTAAATTAAAAAAAGTATCAATTTTTTCACATATGAAACTAAAAACCAAAAATCTCGATGCCAACCGGCGAAAATTCATAAAAGACACCTCCTTATTAGCAGGAACAATATTGACTACTCCATTAACGGTATCCGCATCAGCCCATGTAACAGGAAGTGATGTGATAGAGGTTGCCCTGATCGGATGCGGGGGCAGGGGGACCGGGGCCGCTTCTCAGGTTCTTACAACTAACCCATCAACCAAACTTGTGGCGATGGTAGAGCCTTTCCAATCCAGGTTAGACACTTCCTATAAGAACTTATTGGAGAAATTTGGAAAGGAAAGAGTGGCTGTACCGACTGATCATCAATTCACAGGCCTTGATGAATATAAAGATGCCATGCAATTGGCCGACCTGGTATTACTATGCACACCTCCTGGTTTCCGGCCGGATCATCTTGAAGAGGCGGTCAAGCAAGGTAAAAATGTATTTTGTGAAAAACCGGTTGCTACTGATGTGCCAGGTGTGAAAAAAGTATTGGCATTAGCTGATGAAGCGGAGAAGAAAGGTCTGAAAGTACTGGTCGGTCATCACCTAAGGTATCAGAAAAGTATAATCGAGAGTGTGGAGAGATTACAAAATGGTGATATCGGCGATATCATAGCGATGAATTGCTACTTTAATTCTGCAGGTGTTTGGGTAAGGCACAGGAAACCGGAGATGAATGAACTGCAATATCAGGTGTGGAACTGGTATTATTTCAACTGGCTCTGCGGGGATCATATCGTGGAACAACATGTTCATGATATCGACTATATGAACTGGATCAAAGGAACACACCCCATCAAGGCTCAGGGTATGGGCGGTCGAGAAGTCAGAACCGGTAATGAATACGGACAGATCTTTGATCATCATTATGTGGAATATGAGTACCCGGATGGCTCCATCTTTAACAGCCAGTGCAGGCATCAACCAAGAACCTGGTCCAACTGGTCCGATCGGGTCTGGGGTACGGAGGGATATATGGATAGTATACCAGGCACTCAACAACTTACCATTCAGGATAGAAAAGGTAAAGAATTATTCAGATATGATGGTGGAGACGATGGATCGCCACATCAGATCGAACAGGATGTTTTTATTAAGAAAATCATAAATGATGAACCCATAAATCAGATTGAGCGGGGTGCCATCAGTACAATGACCGCGATCCTGGGAAGAATGGCCACATATACTGGACAGAAGATTACCTGGGAAGAAGCTATGGGTTCAGAAGAGAAACTCGTGCCAGACAATTTGATATCATGGGATGTGAATCCTCCAGTAGTTCCCTTAGCAGATGGTAGCTATCCAATACCAGTACCTGGAAAGACTCAAGTTTTATAATTGGCATTTTAAAGTAGACTTGAGTAAGAAAAGTAGCAGTAATCTAACAGACAAACTATGAAATTGCGACCATTATTTTGCGGTCTCTTATTGGTGTCAGTAGTGTTATTGAATCAATCAGTTTTTCCGCAGGATACAAGTACAAATATATGGCCTCAATTCAGGGGAATAAACTGTTCAGGTCTTGCGCAGCCCGGGCAGATCCCACCAGTTGACCTGGAATCCCCAGAGAAGTTAATCTGGAAATCACAGCTTCTTTCAGGAGCATCATCACCATGTATCTGGGGGGATAGGATCTTCCTGACAGGATTTGATAAAGATAAACAACAACTCCAGGTTATGTGCTTTAATAGATTGAATGGGAAACAGCTCTGGAATCAAATTGTTCCTGCAAAGGAAATCGAACCGTATCATGCATCTGCAAATCCGGCTGATGCTACTCCAGTCACAGATGGAAATAGAATATATATCCATTTTGGTTCCTATGGGTTGTTATGTTATGATTTTGAGGGGAATAAGATCTGGACTTATGAATTACCAGTCAACACAGATAAATTCGGTTCAGGGACTTCCCCCATCCTGGCTGGTAATAAGGTTATTCTGTTGGTACGACGATTAGCTACAAAGGAGCGTTATCTTCTGGCACTCGATTCCAAAGAGGGTGAACAGGTTTGGAAACAGACCCTAATAGAGGCAGGGTATTCTACACCTGTAATATGGGGTAATGATGTGGTTGTTCATTGTGAAGGATTTATTGGAGGCTATAGTATAAATGATGGTTCCAGAAGCTGGTATGTTTTAGTTAAAACCCATGGAGAAAGTACACCAATTGTTCATGAAGATAATCTGTATGTGAATACCTGGCATTATCTCGGTCATCTGGATTATCCAAAGGTAAATATCGGAAGAGATGAATTTGTTTCTGAATATGATAGTAACGATGACTCACTCATAAGTAGAGATGAGTTTCCAAAAGCATTGTTCCCGGTACAGAAATCTGAAAATGATGGTATGTCAAATGAATCCAATGGGAATCATGTGGAAGTTTGGAACTGGTTTGATACCGATAAAGATAACTTTTTGGATAAAATGGAGCTGCAAAGATATCTGGATTTTTGTATGGCGATCGATCACGGCATTGTTGCTTTCAAATACGGTGGGAAAGGGAACATTTCAACTAGTAATCTGCTATGGAGAGAAACAGAAAATGTAGCGGAAGTCCCTTCTCCACTTTATTTTAAAGACCGGATATACGTTATAAAAAACGGTGGTTACATTAGTTGTGTGAATGCACAAACGGGTAGACTCATTTACAAAACACGCATAAAAGGAACCGGCCCATACTTTGCTTCTCCGGTAGCTGCCCATGATCAAATTTATATATCTGCCCACAATGGCAAGATGGTGGTTCTGGCTACTGGTGATGAACTGAAAATCATATCTGTCAAAAATTTTGGAGAAAAAATCCTGGCTAGCCCCGCCATTGTGGATAATAAACTTTACATAAGAACAGATACCTACCTATACGCTTTTGGCGATTGATTTCTTACCTGTAATTTTATGGATTTTGGCGGTGTTCATGCAATCTATGATAAACCTTTTTCATAAGGTTATTTTGATCTCTCGAATAATATGACTTGGCATGATGCTTGCTCTGAATTATACTACAACCCACTGCCATGAAAGCTCGTATAATTATTTATTTTTTAGTCCTGACTTGCTGGTCCTGCAGTAGTCATATATTGGTTCCCGGATGGTTCGATTCAAAAGTCAATAGCAAAAAACACAATTGGCTGGATTATCAGGGAATCATCATTGTTGCCGAAAACATAGAAGTAAATGACCGGCAAATCGTGTTTGATGTTGAAGTTAAAAATGAAACAGATCATCGTTTACGATTCAATCCGGAAGAAGCCTATTACCTGGCATCTAATTCTCCCTTTCCCCTGGATTACCAGGATGGTTACAGTTCAGAATATAAGTCAGACCTAAAGAAGCATTATGCATTCTCCAAAAAAGAAGTAGCCAGGTATTATGAAAATAAAGTAAAAAGTCAAAAAAGGACTAATCTTATCACGGGAATCTTAAGTGCTGGTTTGCTGGTATTTGACGCAGCCATGGCTTCCAGAGGCGTACCTGTAGAAGCCAGTTCTAAATTTTTTAACCAGGAGGCCATCCGGAGTATGGTGACGGTAGGTGGACTTGCTGCAATGGATGTGGTCAGGGAGCAATCTGCAATAACAGCAATGCAGGCCAGTGAAGACCTGCACTTCCTACCTGGTGAAATCCTTGAAGAGGGAGTTATCATGCCCGGTCAGACTTTCAGGGGGAAGGTATTTTTTCCCATCACCAGAGATGATTATATCCGGATGATCATAACTGTTGAAAGCAAAGAATTCGTCCTGGATTTTCGCTGGGCTGACGTTAAGGAACAGCGGAAGCTTAGAAAAGCGAATTAATTAAACAAAATAAGTTGGAAACATAACTCCTTTCTTTAATCCTTCTGAGTCTCCCTATACGCTCTCGATAAGCTTCCGAACCCGATCTCCTTCCCATCCAGCATTTCCTGATATAATTCCGGTTTTTCGTTTTTGACCCATTCCAATACATCCACTGCCGTTGGATGCACGAAATCAAAGTCAGCTTCAGTGGTAGGAGGGAGTTGATTTTCCCATATAGCCAGCTTCTCCCTTAAATCATTCATAATTTCTGAATATTCAGGATCTCCTGCCAGGTTATTCAATTCATGAGGATCTTCCAACAGATCGTATAATTCTTCCTCCGGTTTCTCAAAACTGAAGAAAAATCGCTCAGCCTCATTTAATTGCTCCTGCTGGTTTAAGGTCCGCATAACATGAACTGCAGGCCTGTAGAATTCCAGGTAGGCCTGAGCTGCATCAAAGGGTACTTCAGGCATGTCATTACGGATGTACTTGTACCTGTTTGTGCTTACACTCCTTGATTTTTCCATTACCTCATCCCATAAGTCGCGGGCTGAGATCACATGATCCCTACTAGATTCCACACCAATAAAGGGTATGCCTGTGAGGTATTCCGGCAATTCAGCACCTGCCAATTGCAGGATAGATGCGGAGATGTCAGTTACGCTGACCACCTGCTCACTTACTAATCCCTGATCGAGATTTTCAGGCCACCAGACTATAAGCGGGATCCTTAAGCCCGGATCGTGCAGGTATCCTTTCCCGCGAATATTACAGCGTCCATTATCTCCTATAAAAATAACTGCAGTATTTTCCGCCATTCCTTTTGTCCTCAGATCTTCCATGATCATACCCACTTCATTATCCATAAATTCAATCTGGTCAAGATACCTGGCCCAATCTTCTTTTATAACAGGATGATCTGCATAATACTCAGGGAGGCTGATCTCCGCAGTATCTACCCTATCTGTTGATTTCTCGCTTACCCTGTTCCACCAGTCCCCCCGGTGTGTAACCGCCAATTGTATCTGTGCAAAGAACGGCTGGTCGCCCGGATCCAGGGTGTCGAGTTTGTCAAATATTCCAAATTTATTTAATCCGTCATATGGTCCCAGGCGTTCGTGTTTGAAATTAACATCGATCTTGCGACCTTTCCCCATTACAGCCTGGTGTCCAAGTATGCATGTATATCCAGCTTTGCGAAGCAAATAAGTGATGGGTTTGTAGGGATCCATTAAAGGGACCTCCCGGTTGCTTCGATGGTGCTGTGCCTTGATCATATTCTGATGAGCGCCTACCAGCATGGCTGACCTGTTGGGTGAACAAATCGGGTTTGTGGAAAAACAGTTTGTAAACCGGATCCCTTCACTCGCTAATTTATCCAGGTTAGGCGTCTGTAAACCCTCCATACCATAACATGCCAGATCATTGCTGATATCCTCTGACATCAACCAGATTATATTAGGCCTTGTTTGAGAATCGTCAGCTTTTTCCTGCTGTGTACAGCCTGCAATGGAAAACAAAACCAGAACTGACACATAGGTTAAAATCGAGGGAGTAATTTTCTTCATTATTCTTATTTTAAAACTAGTGATATAAAACATCCAATATATTTAATTCACTTTTTCTATAATTCCGGCCAGGTGTAATAATAACAATTCAACTAATAAATATACATATGATTCAAAAAAGATAATCCCAACATCAAACCTTAATACTCAAAGTCCTTTAGGACTTGTCAATATAATCTTTAATTCCACATCCCTGAATGGATCTTCGTAACCCATGTTGTTGACAATATGTATCTCAATTTTATCCTATAAACCAACAGCCAGCAGATCTTTATTGGGGTTATAATCCTGTCCAGTCACATAGGATATGCTTGTAATTAATGTGATCAATATTGGAAAATGAGACTTAGAGAACATCTTGCCTATACAGGTAAAAAAATATATGGTTCAAAATCGATATTCTTAAAAAGGCCGAAATGATCCGATACAAATATAACCATTTAGTGATTTTCAAATCAAGTAATCATAATTATTGACCTATGGAGGTCTGTGTTGCCAGGTGATTCAACTACCACGGTACTTAGACAAAAAGACATTGTGGATTGAAACAAAAATTCCGTAACTTAGAATACTTCATCCACAAGGCATTTCAGAAAAATGTTACGGGTCGCTGTAATATTTAGTTTGTTGGTATTATATACCAATCTCATTCTAGCCAGGCCTGTTAAAATTCTTTTCATAGGCAATGGCATAATAAGTTATAATGGAGTTCCCTGGGAATTCAGGGAATTGGCGGAATCAGCTGGAAATGAAGTCATCGTGGATGCTTATACACAGGATAGTTATGCCCTCAGTTTTCATAATGGACTCCTTGGGGATATGAACGCCATTAAAAAGATCAACAGCCGAACCTGGGATTATGTAATACTTCAAGAGCAAAGCCTCCTTCCGGTGATACCTGAAATGACTAGGGCTTTCACCATACCTGCTATCCGTGACCTTTCAAATATTGTCAAACAGAAAAATAAATGTGCCCGGATCATTTTATTCATGACCTGGGCAAGACCGGCAGGTGGTTCCTATTGTGTTCAGATCGATTCCCTGGGTCTTTCCTGCAGCCCGGAATTCTTTGATTTCTTTCATATGCAGGATTCTGTCGAAAGGTCATATCTGCGTATAGCTGAATCCGTACAAGCTGAAATTGCGCCGGTAGGTAATGCCTGGAAGAATCTGCTTGGCCAGGTTCGTGGAAAACCTTTGTTTTTTGATAATACCAACCTGGCTAATGATCTTGGTGCCTACCTTTCCGCATGCGTGTTGTATTCGACGATCTTTCAACGGGAATTGGGTACAGTCGACTATATATCCACCTTATCCCGTGAGGATGCCTATCTGGCCCGGCAGTATGCTGAAATTGCTGTACTGCCGCACAGGCAGAAATGGCATATCAAAATGATAGAATATCAGCCACAACCCTTGTTTGAATATGTCAAAGTGCAAAACCAGGTACAGTTTATCGACAAATCTATCAATGGGTATGCATGGTCATGGGATTTGGGAGATGGTTCCGTATCCAACGAAATGAATCCCTTTCATGCATATCGCGAATTAGGTACTTATGAAGTATGCCTTGGGCTTGCTTCCCCGGATAAATGTCCCAGAATATATTGCAGAGAACTGATCCTGAGTGAACTACTTATCCTGTATCCAAATCCCTGCAGTGATTATTTGGTGGTAGAATTACTGCAGGAGATCTCAGAATCATTGCTCATGGAATGCGTATCTATTAAAGGGAACATTGTTTTCCGGAAGAAATTTTCGCCACCTGTATCAGGATTAATCAATATAGAGATGAGAGGCATCCCTTCAGGATCCTATTTAATTCGATTTTCTCTTTCCGGAATAACGATCTCAGAAAAGATCATTGTGCTCGCCCTTTAAGTTGTGGCATCCCCTGTGAACCGAAGGATACATTCATCGCAATATCAGCAGTCATAATATCCTCTGAAAAAATGAAGTCAATATTTATGTTGAAAGGAGTTTCATAATAATACATTCTTATCTTATAAATATTGTTTGATACCCAGGCCCCTGTTGTTTCTACAGGTTGTTTGCCATATTGAGGGAATAACATTTCTCCAGATTCTGTTGAACCAAAACCAACCGGGACAGTTATCGCTTCATCAATACTTTCGAAGGTAATACTTTGATCTGTTCCTGATAATTCGAATACCATACTCTGTATTCCCAGGGCATTTTCCTCTAACTCATATTTTCTCCCGGAGATGCCTTCAGCGATATTAGAGGTATTCTCTCCTTCTATGTTTGACATGGTCAATTCATCGAGTTTATTTACCAGCGAATTATAACTCTCCTCATCAGCCGGTAGAGCATCATCCTGGAAAGCCGGTAGCAAGTAGTCCCAGACTAGGTTCATGACTGCCTGCATGTCGTTTGTCCCTGAAGTGATCGCTACAACGACATCCTGTTCAGGCATGACGATGCAATATTGTCCAAAAGCCCCGTCTCCACGATACAATCCATGCCGGCATTGCCAGAACTGATATCCATAGCCCTGGTCCCAATCGCTATCCGGACTGCTTCCGTTCGAAGTTTGCAGGGAGGTGGCCTCATCCACCCAGGCTTCTGAGATCAGACGCTCTTCCATCCAGAGACCTTTCTGCAGATATAATTGTCCGAGGCTTGCTATATCCTTTGTTCTAATATTCAATCCCCAACCCCCTACATTAATGCCATCCGGGTTTAGATCCCATTTTGGATTGATTATTTCGAGTGGTTCGAATAATCTTGGAGTTAAATATTGCATCAGAGTTTCACCAGTTACTTTCTGAATAATGGCTGATAACATATAGGTGGCCGCACTATTGTAAACAAAGTGTGTACCCGGCTTGTGCTCTACATCCAATGATAGAAAGGCTTCAACCCAGGTGGACCCATTCCCCATTAACCTGCCAGTTGCGTCCTGGTCATGTCCTGTACTCATACGAAGCAGGTCTTTGATGCGCATAGCCTTAAGGTTAGGACTGATTGAATCAGGCAAAGATTCAGGAAAGAATGAAATTACAGGATCATAAATAGATAACAGGCCTTCTTCCTTTGCAATACCAATAGCGGTAGAAGTAAAGCTCTTGCTAAGGGAGAAAAGCATGTGATTGCTTTCTTTATTGTAGGGAGCCCAGTATCCCTCGGTAATCTTTTTCCCATGACGCATTACAATGATGCTGTGCATATCATCAGGCCGCTCGCTTTCAGCTGCTTCCAAGAAACTGATTATTGCCTTTGATGATATTCCCTGAGATTCAGGAGTAAATAATCCGGAACTGTTTTCACTGACATCCTTTGGATTACAACTAAAAATAATTACCAGGAAAACTAATGATATAATACCTAATGGCTTTTTCATAATAAGGCTTAAAAAAATGATTGAATCTTTTGAAAAAAATATGATTGAGGTATAAAGTTAATAATTCAGGCCTCCCTGATCAGGTCTTTTAATGAAACCCAACCACCTCCATTGAGTACTTCAGGGATACCCTTACGCCTTAACCTTCTGGCTGCACGTCCGCTTCGGGCACCACTCTGGCAACAGGTTATCACCGGTTTGCCAAACTTGCCAATCTTTTCAGCATTCTTCGATATAAGCTCCAATGGTATATTAACGGCTTGTTGTATGTGACCCATTCTGTATTCCTGTGGAGTGCGAACATCAATGATGTAAGATCCCTTACGTATAGATTCCAACAATAATTCTTTCCTCTTACCTATTCCAAGTAAATCCTTTAAATACGCTAACATCAAATATATATTTAATCTATTCCTACGAGGGCTCTAATATACTGCTGTCTTTCGAAATATTCAGGTTGAAGTGCGTTTTTCTGACTGATTTTACCCCTGAACTCATCAATATCCCTGTAACCATTTTTACGCATCCATTTTTCTAAAAAGGAAAGCATGAGTTCGATTTGTCCCAATCCGTTTATATATAAGGTAGAACAGATCTCTACTGCAGACGCACCAGCCAGTAATTGCTTTACAACTGCCTCACCATCATGGATCCCGGTATTTCCTGCCAGGCTTCCACCAAATTTCTCAAACAGAATGGCGATCCATCGGAGCGAATGTGACATTTCACTGGGGGAAGAATACCTGTTCTTTGATTGAAACTCATAGGTATCTATATCTATATCGGGCTGATAAAATCTGTTAAACAATACCAATGCACTGGCACCGCTTTTTCTTATACCCTCTGCCACCCGGGTCATGGATGTAAAATAAGGGCCTATTTTAACAGCAACAGGAAT
>CAYMFU010000028.1:0-47145 GCA_964389805.1 uncultured Roseivirgaceae bacterium
GTATTTATCTCCGGAAGAATATGAATTAAAATTATTGCAAATTAGAAATGTGGCTTAATAATTTGTCCAAAAAAATGTTGCAAGTCCATATACAATTCCCAGCATTTTAAACAAGCAGCAATTGTTGCTTAAAATAAGCTTAGTCATATTCGCAAATCGTCCAAAGCATAACTAAGATAAATTATTATCAAAATAAAGATCCTATTGATGCCTGTTAATGCCTCTGAAATACAAATGTCTTACAAAATGATTCTCTGAAATTAATTATTGGCTGTGTTATTTAGAGGTTGAGCTGATTAGGTTGGTTGAGATTAGGTTGAAATTTTAGTTTTCAATTAATTGTCTTCCCATTGTTCTGTACTTTCCTGAGTGCTGCCACCCTCTTCAGTTGGGTTGATTTCCTCGTCAGAACACGCATTGATCAATCCAGCAAAAACTAAAAACAGAATTACAAAGATTAACTTTTTCATAGCTCAATTATTAAAATTTAACACTGGTAATTTTTAAATATAATTAAAAATCAGCCAATTTTAGCTTACTTTATAGATATATTCAGTATAAATTTGAAAAGTAAGTAGAATTGGTCCTTTATTTTTAATTATTATATTAAGTAATCATTTTTTTATCTGAATTGGCAATAATGTTATGGTAAAAACATACATATGTTTGTTTTCTATAGTCTTTACACTATCGGCTGCCAGTCAACCGGATGATCAAATATTGATTGATTCAATTGAGTCAGACAGTCCTGAAAACCTGGATAGCCTTTATTATAACCTTTTTATTAAAAATCGTGTTAAAAATCCTTCTTTGGCAGAGGATTATGCCTTATTATCCTACGAATATGCAAAACCATCAAATGATCATAATTATATGATCAGGTCACTTAATGCACTTGGATATCTTAGTAAACAGAAGCAAAATATTGAAAAAGCTACTGAATATTACACTGAAGCCATAAAAATTGCGAGTGAGTATAACATTGAGGAACGGCTTGTATTTCTGTATAATAATCTAGGTAACATTTATACTTCCACATCTCAATTTGACATGGCGATTGATAATTATCTGAAGTCGCTTCAATATGCCAGAAGAGTTGAAAATATCAATGAACAAGCTATTGCATTAAATAATATAGGTTTAATAAATTATAAATTGGGAAATTTTGAAGAGGCAATTGCGTATTATCTGGATGCACTGGAAATAAGACAAGCAAATGATCTATATGAGGACATAAATACGACTTATATAAACCTTGCTTTATGTTATAATGCAATTGGCAATCATCAGGAAGCAATCAATGCATTTAATTCAGTTCTAAACAATGTATCTGATTCGGATAAAGCTATAACTATTGATGCTTACTTTGGCCTGGGTAAAACCCATTTTGATCAGAACAGAAATATGGAAGCAGAAAGATTCTTTAAATTAGCACATGATCTTGCTGAATCAAATGGGGAAACTAAAAAGCTTTCCAGCATTGAATATTATCTCGCCTATATCTACTTTAGAAATAATAATGTGTCAAAAGCCTTATTATTTCTGAATAGAAGTCAGGAAAAAGCTAAGAAAATAAATTCATGGGAAAGGCTTAAAAACAACTATGAACTGTTTTCAAATATTTACGAGAATAACTCTGACTATCTTCATGCGTATAGCAACCTGAAGCAGTTTGTCGCTTATAAGGATAGCATTTTTAATGAACAACTCGCAGAAAAATTCAAGGATGCATTTGTAAGTTACCAGGAAAGTATTTCTGATGAGATCATAGAAGGACAGCAACAGAGTATAAAAAAAGGCCGGCAGTATGCATTTTTACTTGGATTAAGCCTTGTCTTTGCCACAGTGGTAGTAATTCTATTATATAGGAATAACCAATATAGAAGAAGAATGAATGAAAAACTGGATGGTTTGGTGAAGGATAGAACCAATGAATTAATCAATACCAATGAAAAACTTATCAAATCGCGAAAGGAACTTAATAATTTTCTCTATAAGACTTCCCATGATATTCGTGGACCGATTGCCACATTAATGGGGTTGACAAATCTGACAAGACTGGAGTATCCAAATGAAAATATAGATTTCTTTTTAAGAAAAATCGATTCTACCGCAGAACATTTGAATGAGATCATTAACCGGCTAACTATTATCAGTCATATTAGTACTCAACCGGTTACAATTGAAAAAATCAACCTGTATGAATTGATCCATAAAATTATTAAAGAGTGTGAGAGCCAGTATTCCCGAAAAATACAATTTAAAATAAAGGGAAATCCTCCAGATTTTATTCATAGCGACAAGGTTTTAATGGAATATATATTACAAAGTTTGTTGAATAACTCCTATAAGTACTCAAAGGATGAGGAAGCAAATCCTTATATTGAACTAAAAGTGACCGCCGAGCCTGAACTTAGTATAACAATTACCGATAATGGAATCGGTATTCAGAAGAAATACGCCGATAAGATCTTTGATCTGTTTTTTGTGGCCAATGAAACGGATCATGGTGCTGGGATTGGATTATATCAGGCAATGCTGGCCGTAGAGAGACTGCAAGGTTCAATTAGCTTAAAAAGATTGAGTAAACCTACTGTATTTAAGGTGTCGCTGAATGGCATGCATCAGAATACTAGAGAGCTAGATCAAGTTAATGGATGAACAGGTAGTTTGTAACCTGAAAAATCAATCCACAAATACCAATTATTCTATACAAACATCATCTAGAATAATTCCAAAAGTAATCTGATTAGAGGAATAGAAAAGATTTCGTCACCCAATCTCTGTTTAAAATTACAATCCGAGAAAAGTGATCATTTTGTTGGATTCTAGAGTCATGTATCAATAAATTCTATCTTATCAATGCTCTTGATATGAAATGTAAAACCTATTTTAATGCATCAAAGGTCTCGATCACATGAATAATATAAGGAAAAATTCCTGATTCATGTGTGTCATCCTGCAATGGGATTAGACTAAGGATATCCGGGGAAGCACCCAGTTGAATCATTGAATTATATGTATCTAATGAGTTTTGAAAAGGTACAGTTATGTCAGCAGTACCATGATACATCGTCATTTGCTTCTTAGGTACAAATTCATGAAGACTATTTATAGCAAAAGCATCATTGAGATATTTGTACTTTGGATCAGTATCAATTTTGGTGAGTATATCAGGTTGCAACAGATCAGCCATGACATTTGTGAGATTTTCATTGATATGACCACCCGTTAACGTTCCATCAAACAAATCTGGAATTTCTGTTGAATATGGCTCTTTGAAGATATCGGTTAAAATACTGCTTACTTCATAAACTTGTCTGTAGGACATAGCTACATATCCAAGATAATATGGCTGATGATAATTTTCCTGACTGAAAAAATATTCCTGCATGCCTTTGATATAATATCCTCCTGATGCCGGTGCTGAAGCGAGCAAATTTAATCCGGTGGGAGAAGTTTCCTCCATCATCTTATGACCAGCCATTGTAGCATAGCCCCCTTCTGAATAACCTGCTAAAAAAACATTGCCATCAAATTTATAATTCAAAACCTCGCTTAGTTCTTTCGCAGCTTTTAGAATATCAACAACTGGATCTGCAGTAGATTCATAATGATAATAAGGATGAAGTATGTCAGTTGAGCTTCCGAATCCTAAAAGATCCGGAATACAGAATATATATCCGGCACTAGAAAAACTACTCAATATCCCATAAAAATTTAAATCGGAAGTAGGTGCGTCCAAATGTCTCGTGATCGTGCCATGTTGAAAACTTAACATAGGTATTTCCCCGGTAAAGTCAGGAAAGACAATTAATCCTGATGCTATGATCTCTTCCTCCAAGTATTTTGTTCTATAGGTTACAGTATATACCGTAATATCATACTCCATAAATTTATTGAGTTCTTCAACTCCGGCAATACCAATTAAGATCTCGATTTCCTCCTTAGTCCTGCTAAACACTTCATCATAGGTTACAAGAGTGATAGACTCAACAGGTGGTTCAGGTTCCTCATCTGAACAAGACTGGAGAAACCAAAGCCCTACCAACGCAACCAGTAATATAAAGTATCTGAATTTTTCCCTCCACATATGAGTTAATATCATATGCAACTTAGTGAATTTGTTCGAATAAGAATAGACAATCTATATCTTGTTGAGAGATGCGTCTTTTTTTATTTATAAAGAAATATGGACTTGCTATTTAAACTAAAAATATTTTTATTGCGAAGCTATAAAAAATTAAAAATATGAAAAACTACCTGATTCTATTTATTCTTGTTTTGCTCAGTACCCTTTCATTTGCCCAGGATTTTAAATTCAAAGGTAAAACTTCTTCAATTATTAACCAGGATTTCATAAGAGGAGAGGAAACTCCGGACAAAGTAGACGAGAAGAATAAAAAAGTAAACATTTCATTTAATGGATCCACTTTATTGATTGGCAAAGAATCTTATAAGTATATGTGGCATCAGAATTCTAAGGTCAATGATGCAGTTCAACTAAATTGTATTGAAAGAGTTGAGGATCTTGATTATCCTTATATAGATGCAAAATTTGAATTAGAATTTCTGCCAGATGATCAGGTTAAAATAATTCATTTCCGGGAAACTACCGCCACTACTTTTTCTAAGATCTTTTATACCGTAAATATTATTAAGACAACTAAATAGTAGGACCTTATTGTAATTCGGAAAATTCGATTAAATTATCTTTATTGTATTGATAATTGAGGGACAGCATACTATATTTTTTAAATGGAATATCGATTTTTAAGTAAAACTGGTATAAAGATCTCAAATCTTAGTTATGGGGCATCCTCCCTAGGTGGTGTTTTTCATTCTATTAGAGAAACAGATGGAATAAAGGCAGTGCATACAGCTGTTGATAATGGGATCAATCTAATTGACGTTTCTCCATATTATGGTGACTTGAAAGCTGAAATCGTTCTTGGGAAAGCATTGAAGGAAATTACACGTGACAAGTATTATTTATCCACGAAGGTTGGCAGATATTGGTCAAACGGAGAAAAATCCTGGGATTATTCAGCTGATAGGGTTACAAAAAGTGTAGATGAAAGTCTGAAAAGACTTAACATTGATTATATAGATTTCATACATTGTCATGATATTGAGTTCAGTGACAGGAACCAAATTATTAATGAAACACTTCCTGCACTCCATGAGTTAAAAGAAACTGGAAAAGTAAAACATGTTGGAATAACCGGGCTTCCGCTTGAAAACTTCAAGTATGTGATTGACAAGGTTGATAGGGGCATTGTTGAGACAATTCTTACTTTTTGTCATTATAGTCTAAATGATGATGCACTGATCGACTACCTGGATTATTTTGAAGTACATGATGTCGGTATTATCAATGCCGCACCTCTTAGTATGGGATTGCTAACAGAAAGAGGAGTGCCGGAATGGCATCCAGCTACAAATGAGATAGTCAATACGTGTAAAAAGGCTGCCGATCATTGCAAAACTAAGAGTGCAAGAATCGAGCAGCTGGCGGTTAAGTATTCTGTTGATAATCCAAGAATTCCTACTACTTTGGTAAGCACGGCTAATCCTGAAAACCTGTTAAAAAATATAAAGTGGGCTGAGAACCCATTGGATGAAAACCTGCTATTGGAGGTTCTGGAAATACTAAAGCCTATTAATAGAATGACCTGGGATAATTCCTGATCATAAGAAGCTGATATTATGAGAATTGATGCACATCAGCACTTCTGGGAATATAATCAAATGGATTATTCATGGATTGACGATTCCATGCATATAATCAAAAAAGACTTTCTGCCCGAACACCTAATTCTAGAGCTAACAAAGGAAGGATTTGAAGGAAGCATTGCGGTTCAGGCAAGGCAAACCTTGCAAGAGACTACGTGGCTTTTAGACCTTTCAAATGATCATGATTTTATAAAAGGTGTAGTGGGATGGGTAGATTTAAAATCAAGAAATGTGAACAGTGATCTATTGCATTTTTCAAAGCATTCAAAGTTTATTGGGGTACGCCACGTAGTTCATGACGAGGATGATGACGCCTTTATGTTAAATAAGGACTTCCTAAAAGGAATATCTTATTTAAGGGAATTTAATCTTACGTATGATTTTTTATTGTTTCCGAAACATTTACCAGTAGCTTATCAGGTAGCAAAAATGTTCCCGGATCAAAGGTTTGTATTAGATCATATATCAAAACCTCTAATAAAACAACAGATATTTGAACCTTGGGAACAGGATATAAAAAAACTTGCTGGCTTACCCAATGTATATTGTAAGTTATCAGGAATGGTGACTGAAGCTGATTGGGTAAATTGGCAGGCGAAAGAAATAATCCCTTATCTTGATGTTATTATGAGTGCTTTTGGCACCGATAGAGTAATGATCGGAAGTGATTGGCCTGTATGTCTTATTGCTGGATCCTATCTAAAAGTTATGTCGGTAGTAATCGAATATATAAATACATTCTCAACCTCCGAACAAAATTTAATCCTTGGGAATAATTGTAAACGATTTTACTTACTGCGGGATTAATTGAATTTCCTTTCTGCTTGAATATAAATGGTGAACTTCAGCCTAATAATACATTTCTTGTGCAAGGACAAATACTATTATTCTAAAATGCCTACAGCTCCAATAGGATCTTTAAATGTTTCTCCGGCTCTTTATCAAGTATTTCAAATGCATTTTGGATCTCACTGGCTCTGAAGATATCACTTATAAGAACTTCAGGTTTCAAATTTCCTTTATCCATATTTTCTATTACTTCGGCAAACTCGCCATGTGAAACCCGCGATGCAATAATTTTAGCCTCTTTCCATATTAATTCCTTAAATATGACCGGGGCTGGTTCATCCCCAAGTCCTAAGACGACTACTTTACCCGCTCCCCGGATGATATTGATGCATCCCCGAACAGGATTTAAGGTTGCGCCATTGGAAGTATCATGCCCCACTGCCTCAAAGGCGATATCCACACCATTCCCATTCGTATATTTCTTTATAACGGCCAGAGGATCTTCCTTCAGGGCATTTATTGTAATCACATCAGGATAAGCACCTTCTGCAAGTTTCAGCCTGTCCTCAATTAAATCGATCAGGAAGACCTGTCCATTTGTTCTTGTTTTTACTGCCTGTAAGATACAATGGCCTACTTTTCCTGTACCCCATATAGCAATGGAATCATCTGGTTTAACATCTGCCCTATTGACCGAATGAAATCCAATACCAAGAACCTCTACTAATGATCCGTGCATATCCGATATGTTCGATCCCAATTTGTATAGCATATGGGGCTTTGTTTTCACATATTGTCCAAACCCGCCATTTAAATCAACCCCCAAAAGTTTTAGTGATGTGCAAGCAGGGTAGTGATGTCGTTTACAAGCCGGACAGTTGCCGCACCAAATAATTGGATCAACTGCAACCCTGTCTCCAACTGCTATTCCGTTTACTTCAGGTCCAACCTGATCCACGATCCCCATAAATTCATGACCAGGTATAAATGGCAATTTTGTGCGTGGATGAAAATCACCACTAAAAATATGCTGATCACTACCACAGATACTTGCGTACTTTGATTTAACTAACACCTCATCAGATCTGATTTCTGGATCAGGAACATCCAACCATTCGAATTGATTGTATTCGGTCAACACACAAGCTTTCATATTTATTCTTTCATTAAAAGGTGATTTAAAAAAATCGCTTAAAAATAATCACAAAATATGTATTTCATTTTAACAGTGAGTTTAATTCTAATAATATTTCGAAAAATGCTTATTCGGACGATTTTTAAAGGATAATCCGCATTCTTAGAAAATAATATTTGTAAAAAGTAAGCATTTAATTTATTCTTTTTCTTAAAAAATGGGAAGAATATAAAAAACAATTAGTTTTAAAAAATTTGGATATAAAAAATATAATGCATAAATTTCAAAACTCTCATTTTTAAACCTATCTATTGCACTAACGGTTTGGCTAATCATCCCGGTAATTCCTCTCCGGGATGATTCTTTTTATAAAGCTTTTAAATTAAAGATCTATATTAGTTACTATAAAAAAAATCCCGCCCAAAATTGAGCGGGATTCTCTCTCTTATCTACACCCCACAACCTACACATTCATGACAAACAACTTCAATCCCTCATTGTCATCACACCTAATCATGGCAGGCTGTAAATTTCTTTCAGTCTGCAACCAACTCCTTCCATTCCACCCAGCCTCATTGTTGTTTAATTCATCAATGTCCGCCTCAGAGAATTTTCCTTTCCCATTATCATCGTTTCCGTATAAAAGGTACAGCGTATTGACTACCCTGCTTATATGTTTAACTGGCAATAAACTTAAATCAGCAATTTTCAATATCAGAAATCTCAATTCTTTTCCCGCCTTTTTCAATTCAACCTTGTCAAATATGGAAAACTCCTTTTCCTCAAGGTCACCGTATATTAGAAATTGTTCTTTTTTATTTATTATTGAATCAATTTCTTTTGAGAATATCTCTAATATGTTTTTCATAGTATTGGGTTTTGCTATTGTTAACGCCAGATAAGATAAAAAAAAATAAGAAAGTAGATAAACGGAACTGAACGGGAATAATATAATCCTGAGCGGGTTGAATGAAAGGATTAATGATCTTCTTTTAGATTTTTTTACGGACTTATAACAATTGTCCGTGTTGATTGTGGAGCTCCGGTCGGGAAGCTCATAATATTACTATCAGATAATTTAACCGTTATATAATACTCAAAATCAGAATTGGAGAAATCTGAAGCCTTCAAGGAACAAGAGCCATGTCCTGGTCTCGTAAATTCTATGGATTTTTTACTGTACTTTCGATCACCCAGTTTCCTCCAATACAATGTAGATTCATTAATGTCATGTTCAGATAGAACGGTTATCTTTAAATTAAAACCTTCGTTTTTATCTATAATGGTTCTTCTTGTAGGAACTATTATTCGATCCGGACCGGAATATATCTGATCAGGAAGTGCGGAAGCTGGAAGGGATTTTCCGCTCAAAGAGGTAATTTGATCATCATATTTAGAGAGTAAGCCTAGATAATCCATATTATGCTGTTGTAGATTAGAAACCGTTCCCATCTCTCCTTTAGTATATACAACCTTTAATAACTGGTGGACCATGTTCTTCCAGTCTCTATTAGCTTGAATTCGTTTCGGTATAACTTCTTGGAGAGTAAATTCTGCCTTTTTCTCAGCTGAAACTTCATCGAATGCTAACTTCATCAAAGAATCCAGCTCATAAAGTGTATTCCCAAGAATTGCTGTATTTCTAGAGTATTTAAATGTATTGATCCAGTATAAAAGTCTTTCCTTATTGCCTATCCCATCGATCTTATCCAGATATAGTTCAATATCCTCTATGAATTTATAATAGTTTTCGATCCTGTCGTTATTCATTCTCTCAACACGGAGGCCTCCAGGACCCTGGTTCCAGTCCGAGGTTCTATAAAGATGTGAATCACGTTCATTATCTCCTTTAGCGTATAATGGACCACCATCGATTGATGTAAATATAGCAGCGATATCAGCAGAATATTCCTCTCCAAACTGTATGCGGGCCCATTCCTGGTAAAAATCTCTTGAATCTAAATCTCTGTTCCCCTGTTCTTTATAGCTCCAATCTCCAATCTCCCAGGCAGCTTTGGCTAAGGCAGAAACCATAGGTGCAACATTGATGGTTCGCCAATGGATCCCCATTAATCCATCGCATCCAAATCTGAATGCATCATAAGCATCTTTTCGCATCCGGCCAACCCATAACTGTGGTGATATCATAGCAGGATCATCTTCCAACCATGGTATAGCCCACAATGCCCTTTCTGATATATTGGTAAAAGCTGATTCTACTGGAGAAAACCCTACCTCACGATTTATGCAACTGAATGGTATGCTTTTTGGTAAAAAATTATCAAATTCCGCCCTGTCAGTTGGAGGACCAAGTACCCAGCCGCAGGTAGCCAATTGAAAAGGGGAACCCATATCAAAAAGCGTTTCATAGGCGATTTGGATATCTTGCTTTACACTATTGACTTCATCCGAACTGATCTCACTCCATGTCCAACTTTCGGGTGTCCATAACCAATAATAATCGAGTGGATAGGATTTCAAAATTCTTTCAAAAATCCCTTTATATAACTTTTTAATGGTTTGTGGATCCTCCAAATCAAATCCCTCTATTTCCATTCTTAATTTTAGATTTTCAGGTATTGTAAGTGCAGATTCGGTACCCACGCATGTTTTCACCCCCAGCTTTTGGGAAAAATTGAATGCTGAATTGAAAAATTGTCTGCTATCATTAAAAATATTAATATTTTCTGATTCAGTATGTGGCCAAGGTGAAACATCATCCATGTAATCGTTCCCATAGAAATCTTTATCAAATATCTTATCCGCCCCATAATAATAAGATGATGTTTTCCTCGGTAGATAACCCCATGTTGTATCCTGAGTGTTGAAATGTAAAATTGGGTAGCCGGAATTTACAGTTCCATCTTCATTAATATCTTCTTCAGGTCCAATCCATACCAAAGGCTCGGCTTTATAAGGATGCTGCAATTCTGGTTCAGGGTAGGTATGCAGTCCTATAAAGTTCATCCCCATTTTTGGCAACTGTCCGATTATTGCTTTATAATCATCAAGTTCCCACCAATCAGGGCCTTCCGGAAAATCATGAAAAGGTAAAATCCCCCTTAAATTGAATAAAGGATCTCTCGTAATATCCAAATCAGGAATAATCATATCAATCTTTTCGTCCGGAATAACGTCATCGTGAAGATAAAAACCAATCCCCATGTTTTCCAGAAAGTGATATGCACCATATAATACACCGAAATCTGCTCCGCCAATTATCAAAAGCTGATCTGAGTCAGATGTATTATGTTTCTGAATGAAAAATCCTTGTGGTGAAATATTTTTGTTTTCGAGGATTTTGAATCCATTTGATTTTTCAATTAAAGAATAGTGATCAATTTCAGCAATTATTATAGCATTCTTAGAAGATGTCGATTTTGAGCCTATCTGATCGATGCGTAGAAACTCGCCAGTCCTGGCATATAAATATCTGCGGATCTCCTTTGCCGCAAGTTTTTCCTGAAATGTGGCCTTTTCCGGTATTTTAATTATATAAGTATCGTCTCGAGGAGAGCATGCGATAATGAAAAATAACATGATAAGGTAAAACCAGATAGATGAAATGCCATTTAATTTTACCTTATCACTCTTAAGGGTTATCATATGTCATGTTAAAAAATCAGGAATCCAACCAGATTAATCCTTCCCTTAAGTAAATATATAATAAATCACGACCTTATACCATAAGGCTAATAATTATTATAGTAATTCGATACAGTTGAAGTAATCTGACTATATATAGGTTTAGTAAACTCAATGAACATATCCTGTGGTGGAGGAGGATTGATTGGTTTACGTTTGGTCAATTTTATCTCATCCTTCGTTAAGGCACGTTCATCTCCGTTAAAACTGGCCCATCTTGAAACCCAAACGAATTCACCCGGAAACTTTTCATGCATAATAATTCTTTGCGTTTGAGCTTCAAGAATTTTCATGCTTATCAATCCATTTGAAATTATTTCACGGGTATATTCCGTATACTCAGCTTTAACCTCACCGATTACTGGTTTCTCGGTACCATCTTCCATGGTAACTTTACCAACTTCAACACTATCGTTTTCAGCGATATGCGTCTTTTGCAGATTATTGGTATTCCCTACACTAAATTGATCAAACATTATGACCATAATCTGATCTGGATTTTTTAACCAGGTGTCCTTTGTGGAATAAAACCTTACAAAAGGATTGTTTTTGTAATGAAATAAATATTCGTCAACCTGATCCTGGAAAAAATCAACACTCAGTTTAAAATTAACTGTCGGAACAGGTATTTGATCAACCACAACCTTTAAGGTAGCTATGTCGAGTGCTTCCTCAATTTTATCACCGGTATTCTTATAATTCGGAACATATTGATCGGCCTTGATAAAATCATAATAAGCTTCTTTAGCACTTTCACGTGTGTTCAATGCCAATGCCTGCGTGGCAGACTGATATCGTTCCTCTGCGGCCATCTCAGTGAGCTGCCTGATCTCATCATAATATTTGTAAGGATCAGGTATTACTGATAAAGCACCCGGGCTACGCATGATTTGCTCATATAAAGCATTCAACATCTCATATTGGTCAATCATTTTACCACTTTTATACGGATCATTAGAATGTTTGAAATTATAGATCCTGTCAGTGTAATATTTTATCGCAAGTGGATAAGAATTTGACAGAACTTCTTGGGACTTGGAATGATTTGGATTTCTTCTTAATCTCTCAACTGCCTGTACAGAAGATTGATAATAATTTCCCTTTTCAAGGGTCTTTTTGCCGGAAGAACAATTGCTGAAATAAATAATTATTCCAATGAAAAATAGGTAATGAAGATGTTTCATAGTTTCTAAGGTTTTCATTTCAAATATTTAATATTTAAAATGGGGGTTATATACTGGTTAATAACTGATTAACAATTTATAGTTATAAATCATTTTAAATTATTCACATAATAGTTAAACATACATATTAACATAAAAACTTATAGTTCTTTCGCCAATATTGTGCCAAATTTCATCATTCAGCTAAAAGTATAAGGATCAATAAACATTAATTCAAATCAAAAGATTATTGGATTCAATTGTATTTTTTACTTAAATTTAAATACAATTTCTAATCCATTGAATCTTAAATATTTAATACTATGAGAATAACGTATTTTTTCGTCTTTATTGTCTTTATATATATAAGTTCTTGTGGAGCAAAAAAAGACAAATCAGACGAATCCGAAGTAAGTGAAGTTACAGCTGATGAGACTACTTCATCTAAAGAAAACAGTCAATCCTGGATCGATGATTCAGAAATGGATGTTTTATCCAATACTTGGGTTGCTGAAGATGACAAAGGAGAACTCAGCAGTACATGGACAGAGGATGCATATTCAGAAGAATTGAGCAAATCTTCAGGCCTGGCCAATTCCTGGGTCGATGAATCAGGGGAAACTGTCCACGCCAAAGCTGAAATTCCACCCGAATTTATAGGGGGAAAAGAAGCTTTATTTAATTACATTAAGGGTACTATAACATACCCGGAGGATGTTGAAGCTGGTAATATTTATGTGGCTTTTATAATTGGTTCCGATGGGGGTGTCCGGGATGCCAGGGTATTCAAGGGAGTGAAAGAGAGCATGGATAAAGAAGCACTAAGGATTATTAACAATATGCCAAATTGGGATGCGGGACTGATCGATGGTAAACCAGTTGCTTCAGTATATGGATTGCCAATAATCTTCAAGCCCTAGACTCTAACGCTTTATAGACTTTTATTTGAATATTATTAATTATTTCCTGGCCGAATTTTTTATTGGCCTATATGAGGGTGAAGAATATAGAAAGTAAAGGAAACGGTTCTTTTCGCTGGTTCACCAGATATGTATTATTCTCATAAAATAATCCACTATATCTTATTTACTATTCCAGTTAATTTGTTATAGGTTTATAGATTAATTTTCATATATGAACCAAATTATAGCTTTTGTTAGAAATTTTAGGAGAATAATCGCCGGGCTAACAGTTGTTTTTATATTTTCTTGTGATTCTATTGATCTCAGAAGTGATAAAAGGTTTAAACTTTTAAATCCTTCGCATACCGGGATCCATTTTAATAACGCTTTAAGGGAGACGATCGATAACAATATTTTAACCTACCAGGATTTTTATAGTGGGGGAGGTGTATCCATTGGTGATATTAATAATGATGGCCTGCCAGATGTCTTTCTGACCGGCAATATGGTTCCTGCAAAGCTCTTTTTAAATATAGGAAATTTAAAATTTCTGGACATTACCCAAAGTTCAGGGCTGTCTAATATGGGAAAAGGATGGTTTACAGGAACATCTATGGTTGATATAAATAATGATACGTTTCTTGACATATATATATGCAGATCAGGGATGTACGCGCCTGACGATAGAGAAAATCTGTTATTTGTAAATAACCAGGATAATACTTTTACTGAAATGGGTGAAAAATATGGATTGAATCATCCAGGCTATGCGGTTAATGCTACTTTTTTTGATTACGATAATGATTTTGATCTGGATGTTTTCCTGGTAAATCAAGGCCCTGAAAAATTTGCTACGGAAGATCTTGAAAGGTTGCGGGTTGAAGCACATGAATTCTGTGGCGATAAGCTATTTGAGAATACCGGTAATTCGTTCATTGATGTCACTGAGAAATCAGGTATTATAAGTTCAATAATTGGTTTTGGGCATGGTGTGGCCATTGGGGATATTAATAAGGATGGATATGAAGATATTTATGTAAGCAATGATTTTTTTGAACACGACTATATATACTTCAATAATGGGGATAAGACCTTCAGGGAGACTATAAAGAATTCAACCAAGCATATTTCTTATTATTCCATGGGAAATGACATGGCAGATTTCAATAATGATGGCTGGCTTGATATAATGGTCCTTGATATGGTTGCCGAAGATAATAAAAGGATGAAGGAAAATCTGGGGGGTATGAGTGATAACACGTTCAGACAACGGGTCGAAATGGGATTTCACCAACAATATATGTTTAATGTATTACATTTAAATAACGGGAATGAAACCTTTAGTGAAATCGGCATGCTAGCTGGTGTTTCAAACACCGACTGGAGTTGGGGGCCTTTATTCGCTGATTTTGATAATGATGGATTGAAAGACCTCTTTGTTGCAAATGGAATCAGAAAGGATATCCGGAATATGGATTGGGGGGATATATATCGTCAATTTACCAAAATATCCGGTGGAGAGCTCATCTTTAAAGATAGTGAATGGGAGTATTTGCTTTCAACCATGCCTTCTGAAAAGGTGATGAATTACATGTATAAAAACAATGGGGATTTGACATTTACAAAAGTGATGAAAGATTGGGGAATTGATCAACCATCATTTTCAAATGGAGCAGCATATGGGGATCTCGATAATGATGGCGATTTGGATTTAATAGTAAATAATATTGATGAAAATGTATTTGTATATGAAAACAGGAGTAATCTTAATGAAAATTCCCATTTTTTAAAACTCAAGTTTATCGGACCAGATGAGAATCCATTTGGTTTGGGAACCCAGGCCTATATTTATAATGGTGATGAATTGCAATATCAGCAATTATATTTAACCAGGGGTTATAGATCAAGTGTTGATCCCATATTGCACTTTGGCCTGGGGACTCTTCAGGTTTTGGATTCAATATTGGTATTATGGCCGGATGGAAGAGTAACCAGCCTTGAAAATATTGCGTCAGATCAGTTAATTGAACTGGATTATGTGGATTCTGATCCTCCCGGGATAAAAACGCCTATTCAGAGCAGAAAATATTTTAAAGATATTACCCAGGAAGTTGGATTAAATCACAAGCATGTAGAAAATGAATTTAATGATTTTGATAGAGAGATTTTATTGCCACACAAATTATCAATGCTTGGTCCTGAAATAGCAGTTGGAGATGTTAATGGGGATAAACTGGAAGATTTTTTTATAGGTGGCGCGTTTCGTCAATGGGGCCATCTATTCCTTCAAACCAAGCAAGGATCATTTAAAGACTCTGATAACCAATGTTGGTTTAATGACAGGAATTTTGAGGATACGGGAGTAGAGTTAATAGATATTGATTTAGATGGTGATTTAGACCTGTATGTCGTAAGCGGAGGCAATGAATTTAAAACAGGCTTAAAGTTGTTGCAGGACAGAATATATGTCAATGATGGAAACGGAAATTTCGAAAGAAAGGAAGATGCCGTTCCGGAGTTATTGAACAGCGGTTCAGTTGTTATTCCCAAAGATTTCGATTCAGACGGGGACGCAGATATATTTATCGGTGGCCGGACGAATCCTGGCATGTATCCAAATCCAGCTGATAGTTATATTTTGATAAATGAAGAGGGGATATATGTTGACGCTACTGATGCCATTGCGCCTCAATTGAAAAATTTAGGGATGGTCACTTCAGCTGTATGGTCGGATTATGATTTAGATGGGGATGATGATCTAATAATTGTTGGAGAATGGATGTCAATAACACTATTTCAAAACTCAGACGGAGATTTCCATAAGGTTGAAAATATACAAAATGGGCTTGAACATTCTTCTGGGTGGTGGTGGAGTGTGGAAGCTTTTGATTTTGATGGCGATGGAGATGAAGATCTGATAACTGGTAATATGGGAAAGAATTTCAAATATAAAACCTCAGTCGATGAACCTTTTGAAATCTATTGTAAAGATTTTGACGGAAATGGGAGTAATGACATAATTCTTGCTTATTACAACGAAGGGGTACTATATCCGGTAAAGGGCAGGAAGTCCGTATCAAGGCAGATCCGGAAATTGTACGAACAGATCCCAACATATGGGCAATATTCTGTTTCTTCAGTTGAAGAAATATTTGGAAAGGAAAATTTAATAAATTCGCTACATTATCAGGTGGAAACATTTGAATCCTGTTTTGTTGAAAACCTTGGGGAGGGGAAGTTCAGAATGATACCACTTGATAACTATGCGCAATTCTCAAATCATAATTCTATCTTATTAAGCGATGTAAACCAAGATGGATCAGAAGACCTGATTCTTGCAGGAAATTTCTATCCTGTAGAGGTGGAAGCCATTCGAAATGATGCTGGGATTGGGATGTGGATGAAGGGAAATGGCAATGGTGAATTTGAAAGTATACATTTTACTAAAAGTGGTTTATTTATGGATGGGGATGTGAAGGATATTGAATTTATTACTGTACAGGATAGGCGGGTGATCCTGGCCTCAAAGAACAATGATTATATTCAAGCCGTGGAGATATTATTGGATTAAATCTTCAAGGCACCAATCCAGGTTTGAAAAATGTGTCTCTTAATTAGCGTTTACACAATCTATTCTACACTACCGGTTTGAAAAATGTGTCTCTTAATTAATGATTGCACAATCTATTCTCCACTTCCTTTCTCTGGAGGACTCTTCCAAATCTTGAAACTTTTTTGAATTATCTCGTCAACGTAATCCTTAGAAAATCCAAGGGCAGTTCCCAATTCATGCAGGATCTTTTGTTCGTTTTCATGGAGATATCCGTCAAGAACAGCCATGAGTATGGCATCCGCCATCTGCTCCTCCTTTCTTACTGAGGTTTGAATAGTTTTTTGATTGAAATTTAAGGCTTCTTTAAACATTTCTTTTAATTCCTTTTCTTCTATCCCTAGCATTGAAGCTTTTTCAATTATGAATTCCTTTTCCATTGGATCCAGCACCCCATCTGCAAGGGCGATTATCATCAGATTCTTTAGATGTGATAATCTGGTATCATCCATGATTTAGTATTCTTTGTTCTTTATATGGTTTGCCAGTTTGTTACATAGGTCATTTATTGATTCCGAAATAAAGGAATCACCTGTGGCAGTAAGTACGGACTGTGCTAATCCCCCAAGCGTGTCAAGCAGGAATTTATCCATTTCATCGATGCGCATATCTGTTGTCCATAGATCAATCTTAAGGGTATTGCTTTGAATGGGATCCCATAAGCTTATAGCTATTGCCTTAGTATTGTTTTCTTTGTTATCGCTGTCTGACGCTTTCCAGGTAATCTTTTCTGGCAGATTATTTTGATCCAAATCAATTTCAAATGCGATCATTGACTTCTTCATAACGATTGAATTATTTTCAGGTTATTTAAAAAAATCTTATAAAGCAATTAATGGCTTATAATACCCAAGATAGGGATTTTACTAAAAAAATATGGAAAAAATGAAATGAAATCCCATATTATGGCAGGCTGTAGTAGAATTGCATACATAATTATGTAAACGCGTTTTATCAATTATTATGAATTGTATGCAACCTTCCTCAATGAAACAATAAATTCCCCAAATCAATTCTGCTTTACTTCAGTATTTCCGAAATAGTCTCTTTATCTTTTTCCAATTGAATTTTTAAATGATCAAGTGATTCGAATTTCTTCTCGTCGCGTACCTTTTTGACGAAGCTTATACATATCTTTTCGTGATAAATATCTTTTTTGAATCCGAGTATATGAACTTCAATTTTGCGATTTGAACCATCAACTGTTGGCCGTTTTCCTATATTCAACATTCCATTATATTCTTTTCCTTTGATATTTACCTTTACAGCAAATACGCCATCACCGGGGATTAGTTTATATGCCTCCTCAATCTGTAGATTGGCCGTAGGGAAACCTATGGTTTTGCCTAATTTATCACCATGTATTACTAATCCATTTATTAAGAACGGGTGACCCAGATATCTATTGGCTGTTGGTATATCACCGCTTATCAATGATTTTCTTATTATGGTTGAACTAATGCCTAAATGGTCAATCTCATGTTTTGGAATTTCTTCAACCTCAAATCCGTATTTGGAAGAATCTCTTACAAGGTTATCAAAATTCCCTTCTCTGTTTTTACCAAATCGATGGTTATATCCGATGATCAACTTTTTTGTTCCTATTGCATCAACAAGAATGTTTTTAATGAAGTTTGTCGATGAAGTCTGAGAAAATTCAAGTGTAAATGGTATTAAAATCAGGTGATTGATGCCAATATTTCTTAGCAATTCCTGTTTTTCTTCCATGGTGTTGATCAGCTTGAGAAAGCCAGGATCATTATTGAGGACCATCCTTGGATGAGGCCAAAAGGATATCAATACCGTTTCTCCCCCTTCACTTTTAGCAACTTCAATCATTCTTTGAAGAATTTTTTGATGTCCTTTATGCACACCATCATATGTTCCACTGGTAACTACAGCGAAATCAAGCCGTTTGATATTATTTATGCCTTCATATATCCTCATTCAGTATTGATTTAATATATTCTTGAATCGTTAAGGCATCTTCAACCCTGTAACTACCAATTGCAGTTCTTTCCAGGCTGTCAAGATAAGCGCCACATCCAAGAGCTTTACCTAAATCTCTGGCCAGGCTTCTCACGTAGAATCCTTTTGAGCATTTAAGTTTAAAAGATATTAGGGGAAGTGATAACTCTGTTATTTCAAAATCAAAAACTTCCACTTCTCTGGGTTCTGTTTTTACTTTTTCACCCTGCCTGGCAAATTCATAAAGACGTTTACCTCCCTTTCGTATTGCAGAGAAGGAAGGGGGTCTTTGTTTTATTTTACCTTTAATCGTTTGGGCAATGTTATATATTTTTTCATTAGTAATGTCTTCCAATGAATATCTTTCATTGATTTCAGTTTCTTTATCATGTGAAGGACGCGTTGCACCCAGATAAAATTGACCGGTATATTCTTTAGGAAGGTTTTGATATTCCTGAATTTCCTTTGTTTTCTTCCCGGTACAGACGATCAACAATCCGGTGGCCAGGGGATCAAGGGTTCCGGCATGCCCAACCTTTTTTATTCCAATGGTATTCCTGATCTTTTTTACTACGTCAAAGGATGTCCATGTGTAATCCTTGTTTATCAGGATCACTTCTCCATTTAAAAATTTTTCCTTATCAATTAACATAAAAGATCGAAAATCCGATTGCAGTAAGACCGATTATAAAACAATAAACGGCGAAATACAATAATTTCCCTTTTTTGACAATAGCGATCATCCATTTACAGGCTGCTATTCCGGTTAAGAAGGCTGCAATAAAACCAATTAACAGTACCGGAATAGAAATTCCACTTGAGAGTTCCGGTTCTTGAAACATGTTAATGATATCCAGAAACATCGCCCCAATAATGGGGATTAAAACCATCAGGAATGAGAACCGTGTTGCTTTTTCTTTGTCAACCCCCATTAAAAGTGAAGTTGAAATTGTGGCCCCGGATCTTGATATACCAGGAACAACAGCAAGTGCCTGTGCTATCCCAATTACAAATGCTTTTTGAAACGTAATGTCTCTCTTCATGTTTTTTGCAAAATTGGCAAAAAGCAGGAGCAAGCTTGTTATTATCAACATAGATCCTACCAGGCCGATTCTTCCACCAAAAAGATTCTCAACTTCATCCTTAAAGAAAATGCCCAGAATAAATACGGGTATTGTTGAAAGTAAGATCTTGAAGGTAAATATTGTTGAATCATTTAACTTAAATTGAAAAAGATCCTTGATTATAATCCCAATGTCCTTTCTGTAAACCACGATAGTACTTAATGACGTTGCACCATGTATTACAGTTATAAACAATAGATTTTCTGAGGTGGCTGCTTGAAATATTACTGATCCCAATTCTACGTGTCCACTACTGCTAACTGGAAGAAACTCGGTTAATCCCTGGATAATCCCAAGGATAATCGCCTGAAAATAACTCATTTACTCCTCTTTCTTATTTTTTACCAGTATGGCAAAAAACTCAATCATAAAACCAGCGATTAATACAATTGGGCCTAAGGTTATGCCAAGAAATCCAAATCCATATTCCTGTTTATCCAGGGTCATGATAAAGTAGCCAAGTAAAATAACCACCAGGCCGATAATCATCAATATGTAATTTTTTTTATTGAAAGCCATTTTAAATTTGTTACTCATAGATCTAATATAATTCGTCTAATGACATTTTTAAATACCTTTTTACAGAACGGAAAGTGCTGAAAAAACCTATAACACCTCCTAAAACTGATATAGAAATAAATACAGATATTAATTCAAAATTATTTTGTAATTCGGCCAGTCCATCTATTTTCTCATTGGCATATATTAATATATTATATAAGACCAGGGATGCAATTGCCCCACTTAGGAGACCATAGATTATTGAACGTCTAAGGAAAGGCCACTGAATAAAAGAAGATTTAGCCCCAACCAATTGCATGCTTCGGATCAGGAATCGTTGAGAGAAAAGCGCTAATTTGATCGTATTATTGATCAAGACTAAGACAATGATCAACATGACTGCCATAGTTCCAATTAAAATAAAACTGATCTTTGTGGCATTTTTATTAATTGAGGTAATTAGGGATTCCATATAAACCACTTCATAAACCCCCTGTAGTCTTTCAATATTCTTTTTAATTTCATCTAGTTTCTCAATTTCCTGAAATTCAGGTTTTATACTGATTATCAAAGCATCGTGTAGTGGATTGTCTCCCAGAAATTCTGTAAAATCTTCTCCAGTATCCACAATAAATTTTTGAGCTGCTTCTTCATCTGAAATAAACCGGATTTGAGGATTGCCATTATCTTCAAGTATATATTCGCTATTAGATAATATATTTCGTAGTCTGGATATGTTGCTGTCTGAGATATCTTTGTCGAGGTATATCTGGATTTCAATATTATTTCGGATTATTTGCGTCAACCGCCTGGACTGGAGGAGCAACAATGCAAATAGTCCAACTACAAACAAGGCAATAGTATTGCTGAATACAACACTGAAATACGGATAACTTCCGAGTTTTTTCTTCTTTTTAAATTTTACCTCTTCCATGGATGTGTTAACCGTTCAAAAATAGCGAATTTTTATTACCCGTTATTGGATTTAACATAAATTAAGAAACCCGTAGTCCATTAAATGAACTACGGGTTCTTTTTCGGTTGCATTATAGAGGTTATTTATTTTCCTTAACTATTTTTAATTCGTTGATCAAAGACTCATTTGTGACCGGTTGTAGTGGTATAATATTATTTGTATTAATGATATTATAAAAATTGTCTTTGTAATTCAGATAGAAACTCTTGCCGCTTGTAGAGTTAATTTCAAGGATCTCATAAGGGACATCCTCAAAATTCCCATATAAGGTTAGAGTACCATGGCTGAAATTATAATGGAAATTATACTTTTTATGTAGTACTGTATTTATTTCAACACTGCTGTGCAGGTCTTCCCTCGATGGTGTCATAGTGTTTATGTCTCCGGAGGTTACATTTTCCAGCTCCATATTGTCCACCTCCTCAAAATCTTCTATTACGTCCGGCACTATTACCTCCACAGTACGATCTGTATTTGCAACAACCTGATCGGCTGATTCATGAACAACAGTTTCTTGAGTAACAGTCTCTTTTACCTGTTCAGTATTTTCTATTGTTTTAGATTTTTCAATATTTTCATTCTCAATTGCATGTGGTTTTTGCGGAATATCTGCTACTTCAGTATCAAATGCATCAACGAGAATTTCATTCTGAGCAAGATCAATTCTATTTCCAAATTCTTCCTGCATATCTATGAAGTAATATGCTGTAAGGGTAGATACAGTAACGATTGTTGCAGTTGCAGCAACTTTCCATCCATTGGAAATGTTGTCGTACCATTTAATACTAATATTATCCAGGCGACTCTTCAGTTCCAATTTTCTGCTTTCCTTGATTGTGTTAATGATGTCTTTTTGGAATTCAAATTCACTTTTAAGATCTGCATCGGTTGCCAATCGGTTCATTAATGTTGTTTCTTCCGATGTAGATAAAGTGCCTTCGAAGAAGCCATCAAGTAAATTCTGATATTTTTGCTTATCTGTCATAGGTTAATCCATAAAGTCACTTTCAGTATATTTCGCTTTTACAAGCTCATCAAGTCTTTTTTTACATTTATATTTCTTTGTTTTTGCTGTATCAGTGTTAGCATAACCTAATTTTTCTGCTATGTCACTCATAGATAATCCGTCGAAGTAATAGTACATTAGAATTCGTTTGCAGGTTTCTCCTAGTTCATTGATGCAGGTCCGAATGATCTGGATTCTTTCTTTCTTTTCAATATCAATGAACTCAACGTCATCTTTCTCTTCGGAGGATAGTCTGCTTTTCCTTTCTAACTCCTTTCTCCATAGGTTCAAACAAATACTATAAATGAACGTACTAATTTTTGAAGTAAGAACCAGATTTCCTTTTCTTGCTTTTTCCCAAAATACAATTAGGGCATCCTGGTATATATCTCTTGCTTCATCTTCGGTACCGCTATTTGTGATAACCAGCTTTGTCATCATTCTGTAATATTTCTTATACAGATAGTCTAAAGCGGATTCATCATCCTTTGTTATCCTAGCGAGTACCTCACTGTCCTTCATTCTTCCTTTCGTTTTTATATACTAGTATGGTTTACTATGTAACCCCAATTTTTAATAAATAAATAAAATATTTTATAAAACCTTACATATGGTTCATATAAGATACATATTGTTATTCACGAATTTTTCAAAATTACAAAAATATCTTCACTTTGGAATTATTAAAGATAATCATCCAGAGGATAATTACAGATAATACAGGTCTGATTTTTCGAATTTAAAACATACAATTTCTTCCATGAAATTCCATGGAGAATAACAGACGCTGATGAGATCCATGACCTTATAAATTGAACTATAAATTTATCGTTACGGATATAAGAATCAGATTATTAACTATATATGAAAATAAAATCCTGAGGAATAAATATCTTTTTCATCTAATAATAATTGAGTTTTTTTTTGATTACTTCTGATTTCTTTGTTTACATTTGAATTACTTTTACGGACTGAATTCGATTTTTATACTAATTATTAAGAGGAATGATTTATAAAGCTTTATTTTCTATTATTGGTCTATTGGCTATCAGTATGGCTTCTTTTGCCGCAGATGACGAAGCAGATGAATTGATGGGTATATGGTTAAATCATGAGAAGGATGCTCATGTTAAGGTATACAAATGCGGAGAAGCATATTGTGGTAAGATTGTTTGGCTGAAAGAACCTGAAGAGGACGGAGTGCCGAAAAAAGATAAACATAATCCGGATGAATCTTTGCAAAGCCGACCCGTCAAAGGTATGGATATTCTATCCGGCTTTAATTTTGATAGCGATAAGAAATGGGAAAATGGTACAATATACAATCCGCGCGATGGCAAAACTTATTCATGTTACCTTAAAATTCTTGAGGATGGCCGCTTAAAAGTCCGTGGGTTCGTAGGCATATCAATAATTGGAAAAACAAATTACTGGATAAGGATCGAATAAACCTGATCATTTTTTTTCTTTATTCATAAAAATGGTACACCGCGAATTTGCGCATTTTTCCCTAAGTAATACCTGATTTATATTAGCCTCCAGTATGTCAATAACTTAATTACAGTAAATATTTTAACAAGAATTATTCATTTGAATTTATTCCTGAGTGAGTGAAACAATTTACATCATGCTGCGACATTTTAGTATATTCAAATTATTTTTGTTGATTGATTATCATAAAATATAAATAAGAATGCGGCAATACCATGATTTAATGAATCATATCCTTGGAACCGGAATTACTAAAAGTGATCGTACAGGAACAGGTACGATTTCTGTTTTTGGTTACCAGATGAGATTCGATCTTTCAGAAGGATTTCCAGTAATCACTACTAAAAAATTGCACTTAAGATCTATTATTCACGAATTGCTGTGGTTTCTTAAAGGGGATACTAATATAAAATATCTCCATGACAATAAGGTGTCTATCTGGGATGAATGGGCAGATGAGAAGGGAAATCTGGGACCGGTATACGGTCACCAATGGCGAAGTTGGCCAACACCGGATGGGGGAACCATTGATCAGATCTCTAAAGCTGTAGAACTTATTAATGATAATCCTGATAGCCGGAGGATCATCGTTAGCGCATGGAATGTATCGGATATTGATAAAATGGCTCTACCTCCATGTCATACTTTCTTCCAATTCTATGTGTCGGAAGGTCGTCTTTCATGTCAATTGTATCAGAGAAGTGCAGATGTTTTTCTTGGGGTGCCTTTTAATATTGCCTCATACAGCCTTTTAACTTTGATGATGGCTCAGGTATGCAATCTTGAACCTGGAGACTTTGTTCATACTTTTGGCGATGCACATCTATATTCCAATCACCTGGAGCAGGCACGGTTGCAATTGTCCAGAGCACCAAGAAAACTTCCTCAGATGACTATTAATCAAGAAGTTAAAAGCATTTTCGATTTTAGATACGAAGATTTTATTCTGGAAAATTACGATCCCCATCCACATATAAAAGCACAGGTAGCGGTTTAAAGAGATTGTTTTAATAGATTCAGAATTGAACCATTATTATTACTTCGGAATTCGATTTAGGTTTTATGCCTACTATGATATATTCAATTCTGGGTCAATGATCTTATCAAAATCTTGACATACCTTATATTGTACATCTACAATTCCAATTATGGATCGTATACCGGATGCATTCGTTGCAAATGCGTAGTCAGCCTTATAAAGTTGCTCAGGAGTAACCTTTACTTCCATCAATGGAATACTTTTTTCTTTTAATCTTTCAATCAGATAAGACCTCATAACTCCCCGTATACAACCCGTTTCAAGAGAAGGAGTATAAAAGATGTTCTTTTTAATCCAGAAAATATTGGAATAAAGCAATTCTGAAACATTCCCTGTCTGATCAAGGATAATCAAGTCATCGAAATGGGACTCTTCCTTTTCAATTGAAGCAATGATGTATTTTAAAGCATTAAGGGTTTTAAATTCAGAATATATTGTATACTGATTATTCACAGATTTCGAGATCCCTACATTTTTTAAAGTTCCCGCTTCATCCCTATGGACATTAACTGTAATAACAAGGTTCGATGTATTGGATTCTGGTCTGTAATATCCCCCTTTTCCCCTCCAGGCCTGAACCTTGATCCTGGTGGATCCTTTAATTCCATTTTCCTGTATTAGCATTAAAATACTTGACTCCAGAAATTGAATGTTGAAATAAGCCGGGAGTTGAAAATTTAAAGTTCTGGCTCCTTCGACAAGTCGATTATAATGATATTTTAATAGCTTCGAGGGATTATTTCTGATAATTATAGTTTCAAAAACACCATCACCATACTGGAATGCACGGTCATCAGCCCCTATTGTAAGATCCTTATCATTGATTATTCCATTGTTAAATATTGCTTTCATGTAAGCATTTTACCATTTATAAATTTTTAATATCAAAGCACTGAAATAATAATTAATCTTGCGTAACCTATAATGGGTTACAACAAAAATAATAGTTATGATTTTTACAGGCATTTCAAAAATAGTAAAAACAATGCTGGTTTTATTAATAATCCCGGTTTCAGTTCTTATCGGTCAGGATACGCAGGTTGATAAATGGAGTCTGGAAGAATGTATTGAATATGCTCTAGATAATAACCTTAGTGTTAAACAGACTGAATTTACAGTAAGTGATAATGAAGTTCAGCTTACTCAATCAAAAGGTGGAATGTATCCCACCGCTAATATAGGTGGAGGGTATACAAATTTATGGGGCCGGTCAATTGATCCGACTACCAATAGATTTACTAACCAAAGGATACAGTCTCTCGGTCTTCAGCTATCTGCTAATTATACATTATACGGAGGATCTCAAAATCGGAACATGGTCAAACAAAACCGCCTGAATTTGGTATCGGCAAATTTTGATCTTGAGAAAGCCAAAAACGACATTATGCTGAATACAACTTTAGAGTTCTTAACTGTCGTATTAAATATTGAGTTATTAGAGAATGCACAACTACAGCTGGAGATTACCAAAGCACAACTTGAGACTACCAGCAAACAAGTGGAATTTGGAGCATTACCTCTTAGCAGTGAACTGGATCTGATTGCCCAGGTTGAAAGTAACGAGGTCCAGGTAATAAACGCTGAAAATAACCTTAGAATAGCATATCTGAGATTAAAACAACTTCTTTTACTTCCTGCCGATACTCCGTTTGAAATTGAAATCCCGGATGTTGACAGGATCAACATTGATCAGGAACCTGTTACAGCAAATTCCGTCTACCAGGAAGCTCAAAAAATAATGCCGGAAATAAAAAGTGTAGACACACAAGTTGAAAGTGCTGAGGTTGGGGTAAAGATAGCCAGGGGAGGTATGGATCCCAGATTATCCCTCGCGGGGAATATGTATTCCAATTATTCCTCTGCAGCTGACCGGGAACGATTTCTGATAGATCCGGACGGTGGGTCTACCATGGTTCCTACCCAAATTGGATATGTAATCAATCCTATAGATCCCGGTGGACCAACAATACCAGTTTACAATAATATTGATTTTCCAAATGGAGAAATTGTTAATAGTTATCCCATTGGCCAGCAATTACAGGATAACTGGAGTTATTCGATGAGCTTAAATCTATATATCCCGATTTTTAACGGTCTACAATCAAGATCACAGCATCAAAGAGCGAAAATATACTCTGAACAAACAAGGATTCTGGCCCAGCAAACAAGACAAAACTTAAGGCAGACCATCGAATTGGCCTACACTGATGCCCAGGCAGCGGCTAAGACTTATAATGCATCTATCAGGCAGGTTGAATCTCTCACTGAGTCTTTTCGTGCAGCTGAGAAAAGTTATAATCTGGGTGCTATGAATATTTATGATTATCAGGTTTCCAGCAATAATCTGTTTATGGCCAGGTCTGATTTACTACGAGCAAAATATAACTATATTTTTACAACAAAAGTTCTTGATTTTTATTTAGGAAAACCTTTATCACTTAATTAATAATGGCAAAGAAAAAATCTAACAAACTCCTTTACATCTTAATATCTTCTGCAGTATTACTAATTATTGTCGCCATAGTTGGCAAAAAAGCAGGATGGATAGGTAAACAGAAAGAGATCGAAGTAGATCTCGGTAAAGTTGAGACAATAACAATAATTGAAAAGGTAAGTGCATCCGGAATGGTGCAGCCTGTAACTGAAGTCAGACTATCACCTGACGTATCGGGCGAGATAATAGAGCTGTGGATTGAAGAGGGAGATTCAGTGTATGCAGGACAGCCCCTTATAAAACTCCGACCTGATAACTATGTGTCTATAGCCGAAAGCTCTGAGGCTATGCTAAATCAGCAGAAAGCTAATCTGGCGGATGCCAAAGCGCGGTTAGCCCGGGCACGGGCAACCTATGAAAGGTCACAGCATGATTTTAACAGAAGTAAGCAGCTAATGGATGAAAATGTTATTTCTGAAGCTGATTATCAGCTGGCAGAGGCCAATTTTAAAGTTGCCAAGAATGACCTGACATCTGCGGAGCAGAATGTAATTGCCGCAGGTTATATTGTTAAGAGTGCCGAGGCTTCGCTTCGTGATGCTAAGGAGAACTTAAGAAAGACCAGCATTTTTGCACCTGTTAATGGGATTGTCTCAAAACTGGATATAGAATTGGGCGAAAGGGTAGTTGGATCAAATATGATGACAGGAACGGAAATGCTACGGATCGCAAATCTGAACATTATGGAAGTCCGTGTGGATGTGAATGAGAATGATATTATAAGGGTTTCGGATGGAGATACTGCCATAATTGATGTGGATTCATATGCCTATATGGATAAAAAATTTGAGGGGATTGTTACATCCATTGCAAATACGGCAAACGATAAACCTACACCTGATGCTGTAACTGAGTTTGAGGTGAAAATAAGGATACTGAACGAATCTTATCGGGATCTACAGGAAGAAGGTAAGAAATATCCATTCCGGCCTGGTATGACTGCCTCTGTTGATATTATAACTGAGATTAAAAATGATGTTGTTGCCGTTCCTCTTTCATGTGTGACTACACGGGCGCCTGTGAAGGAAGGTGAAGAATCTGATGCGGAAGGATCTGATGAAGATAATGATGACAGTGAATCAGAATCACAATCCAGCTCATCTGGATCTTCCAGCGGGCAGAATCAAAAAATTGAAAAAGACGTGGAAGTTGTCTTCATTAATGATAATGGCAAAGCTAAAAAAGTTGAAGTGAAGACAGGAATCAGTGATTACGATAACATCGAAATCCTTGAAGGTGTTGAAGTTGGACAAGAAGTTGTAACTGGCCCTTTTGTTGTTGTTTCAAAACGACTTGAAGGAGGAGAATTTATCACCACCGCTGATGAGGGAAATAAAAAAGAAACCAGCGAGGAAGAATCTGAGTAGCGTATTACAATTGAATTCTAAATAGACTTTATCCTAATTCTAAGATAAAGTCTATTTGATATTAATATCAAATCTGATTATCCTTAAACTCTGTCTGACAAGCATATCTTGTATAAAGTTGCATAATGGAAGAGTTGAGGGATTTGTACTATAATTCTTATACTTTTTTTATACTCAAAATGGGAAATGATTCATTTTTGAGTAATATTTGAAAAATGAGAATAGGATTTGATTCAAAAAGACTTTTCAATAATTTCACCGGCCTGGGTAATTACAGCAGAACTCTGGTTAGAAACCTGGGAAATTTTTTTAATGAGAATGATTATTATTTATATTCTCCCAAATTAAAAAGAACACCAGAAACTGCTCTTTTTCTCGACCAGAAGCCTTTTCAAGCTTTTGGAAGCAATTCCTTTTTTAAGTCCTACTGGAGAACTTATTCAATTGTTGATCAATTGAAGAAAGATAGAATTGAATTATACCATGGATTAAGTCATGAAATCCCTGTTGGTCTACAAAAATCAAAAATAAAAAGCATTGTTACCATACATGATTTGATATTTAGGATATATCCGGAACTGTATAATTTTTTAGACAGAAGGATCTATGACCAGAAATTCAGGCATAGTTGTCTCAAGGCAGATAAAATAATAGCCATTAGTAATAATACCAAGTCTGATATTATCAATATATATGACATTGATCCGGTTAAAATTGAAGTTATTTACCAGCCCTGTGATACAATATATTATGATTCTCTGCAAAAAGAGAAATCTGATAAAGTGCTTGCCAAATATAATATTCCCAAGGAGTATTTCTTATGTGTTGGAAGTATTGAAAAACGAAAGAATTTGAAATTAATTCTGGAATCATACCGGAATCTTCCATCTGAAAAGAGGATCCCCTTGGTAGTGATAGGAAGAGGAAAGAGATATGGAAAAGAAATATTAGGTATGATTAAAGAAAAGGGGCTTGAAGGCAGTGTTCATTGGATTTACGATCTTGAAGATAATCTTGATCTTAAGACTATTTATAACAGATCGATTGCCTTGCTTTTTCCTTCCTTGTATGAAGGGTTCGGATTGCCAGTAGTGGAAGCCATGTTAAGTAAAACCCCTGTCATTACTTCTAATGTATCATCTTTGCCTGAAGCTGGTGGCCCTGATTCCCTCTACATCGATCCAAGAGATCCTGAAGCACTGACCGATGCCATTAATAAAATATTGGATGATTCAGATCTTAGAGAGCGTATGATAAAGTCCGGATATGAATATGCACTACAAAAATTCAATGAAAAGCAAACTACTCATCAAGTAATGGATTGTTACCTAAGTACGTTAAAAGGCTGAAAATCCAACTAATTTGAACTTATTATCATTTACTTGCCCTCCATAAAAATTGCTTTTCTATATGAGTTTGGTTCTATACTAGCTCCACTAACATTTATCGTTCTGGTATCAGCTGTGTTGATTTAGTTATGAATAAATGAGCCGGAACAGAACAGCAGTTTTTTATTCGCTGATCAGTAATTTTAATTCATATAGTTTATTATAAACCTGGGCAACAGGTAATCCAACAACATTCAAATAAGATCCCTTAATTCTTGTAATCCCAATAAGCCCGATCCATTCCTGTATCCCATAGGCCCCAGCCTTATCCATGGGAGCATAATGCCTTATATAATAATCAATTTCAGCTGATCTTAATTTTTTGAAATGAACTTCTGTTTCTTCAATAAAAGTTGTGCAATTGTTTTGATATGCTATACAAACCCCGGTGTAAACCTGGTGTACTTTTCCTGATAATAGCGATAACATTTCCAATGCTTCCTTTGATGAACCAGGTTTCCCAAGGATCCTATCATTCTGCACAACAAGAGTATCCGCAGATAGGATGATATTTTCCACAGAAAGTCGCAATAGTCCTTCAGCTTTTTTTCTGGCCAAAAATGTTGGAACATCTATTACATTCATGTCTCCAGGGAAATCTTCCTTAACAGGTGAGGGTTGAATAGTAAATTCAAATCCTGCTTCACGTAAAAGCTGTTGTCTTCTGGGTGATTTGCTGGCTAGAATTAATGGATATTTTAAATTTATCATGAGCTCCCCGAAAGTATTATTTGATTACGGCTGTAACCTCTATTTCAACTAAGAGGTCCGGATCGATCAGAGACTTAACCTCAACCATTGTAGCGACTGGTTTAATATTCTTGAAGAACTTGTAATGTGCCTTCCCTATTTCTTCCCAATGATTGATATTTACCACATACATACGAGTGCGTACTACATCAGTCATTTCTGACCCTAATTCTCTTAAGATTTCGTCTATTTGCGATAAAATATATTCAGTCTGCTGATATGGATCTCCTTTCCCAAGAATTTCTCCATCTTTGGTTGCTGTGGTACCAGCCACTTCAATGACGTTATTCACCTTCACCGCCCGAGAGTAGCCCACTTTATCTTCCCAGATACTTCCAGAGCTGAAATTAACTCGTTTCATCAGCTTGATAATTTAATATCCAGCGTTTTGCATTAACAAATGCCTCCAGCCATGGAGATATTTCATCCATTTTTCTTGCATATGGATAATATCCCCACTGCCACGGGAAAATAGCCCTTTCAAGGTGAGGCATAATAGCCAGATGCCGTCCGTCGGCGGAAGCAATACATGCTGCATTATAATCTGATCCATTGGGATTGGCTGGATAAGAGCTATAAGAGTATTTTGCCGGGATGTGATAATTTTCTTCTGGCAACTCAAGATAAAATTTGCCTTCTCCATGAGCAACCCATATTCCAAGTGAACTTCCGGTGAGAGTATTTAACATAATTGAATTATTGGGTAAGACATCAATCATCAGGAAAGATGACTCAAATTTACCGGATTCATTGTGAAGCATCCTTGGTTTGTTATCTATATCCGTATAAATAAGACCTAATTCTACCATGAGCTGGCATCCATTGCATACACCTAAACTCAAGGTATCCGGCCGGGCATAAAATTTTTCCAGGGCAAGTTTTGCCTTTTCATTATACAGAAAAGCTCCAGCCCATCCTTTAGCAGAGCCCAAAACATCAGAATTACTAAAACCACCCACAAATACAATGAAATTCACTTCTTCAAGGGTTTCCCGTCCGCTGATCAGGTCTGTCATATGAACGTCCTTAACATCGAAACCGGCAAGATGCATTGAATATGCCATCTCCCGGTCACCATTGACTCCCTTTTCACGTATAATGGCAGCCTTTATTCCAGTTTGTTTTCTTCTGTTTATATCCAGACCAAGTGATGCTAATTCCCCATCAAAATGATTAGGAAATTTAAAATTTAGCTCATGCTTTCGGTAGTTTGTAAAACGTTCCTCAGCCAATTCGGGTAAGGTTTGTCGCTGATCAAGTAAAAATGATGTTTTAAACCAAAGATCTCTTAATTTGGCTACATCAAGCAAATAATTTTGGTTACCATGCTGAATTGAGGCCTGATCTCCTGTAATTATATTTCCTAAACGCAAATAATTGATGCCGGCATTGTCAAGAATGGTATCTATCTTGTTATCGCTCTGACCCTGGATCACCAGACCGGGTTTCTCACTGAATAGTATTTTAATGGTATCTTTTTCGGTAAAGCTTGAAAAATCAACACTAAAGGCCATTTTATTGCTTGCAAAAACCATTTCAAGAAGTGTGGTGATCAATCCTCCAGCCGATACATCATGTCCAGCGAGAATAAGTTCCTGATTCACCAATTCCTGAATTGCATTAAAGACCTTTTTGAAATATTCAGCATCGATTTCTCCAGGTATATCAGGTCCGATCCTATTCAATAGTTGTGCAAAACTGCTTCCTCCCAGATTGAATTCTTCATCACTCACGAAAATATAATACAAATCAGATCCTGGAACATTTTGTGCATCGGTCGATACAATCTTACGGATATTTGTTATTTCAGCAGCTGCTGAGATTATCACAGTGCCCGGAGAGTAAACGACCTTTCCATTCTTATATTTCTGCGTCATTGAAAGGGAATCCTTACCGGTGGGCACATTTATTCCAAGTTTGATAGAGAAATCACTTACCGCTTTAACTGCTTTGTATAATCTCGCATCTTCACCCGAATTTTTACATGGCCACATCCAGTTTGCGCTTAAGGAAACATTTCCCAAGCCTTTATTCAAAGGAGCCCAGATAATATTTGTAAGAGCTTCCACAACTGATAATACGGATCCTCTGGTAGGGTCCTGAAGACCACCGACCGGGGCGTGACCAATGGCTGTTGCGATCCCACTTATCCCTTTGTAATCGAGCGCCACCGCTCCAAGATTATTTAGTGGTAACTGAAGTGGGCCACAAGTTTGCTGATGTGCGATCTTTCCCGTAACTGATCTGTCAACTTTATTGGTCAGCCAGTCCTTGCAAGCTACGGCTTCAATTTGAAGAAGTTGTTCAATGTAGTACTTGATTTTATCTCTATCATAATCAATCTTTTCAAATATTTCATCGGTAGAAGCATCATTGATAATTGTTCTGGGAGGATTCCCGAACATATGCTCAACTTTCCAATCAATAGGTTTGCTATTATTCTTACTGGTCTCAAAGGTTAGCTGATGATCTCCTGTCGATTTACCAACATCGAACATTGGGGCCCGCTCCCTGTCTGCAATATCTTTCAAGAGCCTTATATCCTTCTCTTTCAGGATCATGCCCATTCGTTCTTGCGATTCATTGCCAATGATTTCCTTAGACGACAAAGTTGGATCTCCAACAGGAAGGTTGTCCAGATGTATTACCCCGCCGGTATCTTCCACAAGTTCAGAAAAACAATTCAAGTGTCCTCCTGCTCCATGATCATGCAATGATACTATAGGATTATCTTCTAACTCAGAAAGAGCACGTATTGCATTATAAACTCTTTTCTGCATTTCAGGATTGGCCCTTTGTACAGCATTTAATTCAATTTGGTTTCCATATTCGCCTGTGGCTACAGAAGACACTGCACCTCCGCCCATTCCAATTCGATAATTGTCACCACCCATCATAATGATCCTGTCTTGTTGATGGGGAACATCTTTTAAGCTGTCTTTATTTCTTCCATATCCAATTCCACCAGCCAGCATAATCACTTTGTCATAACCAAAATCCTTTCCATGCTCACTATGTTCAAAAGTAAGGAGACTTCCACAAATCAATGGCTGCCCGAATTTATTTCCGAAATCGCTTGCCCCATTGGACGCTTTAATGAGGATTTCGATTGGAGATTGGTACAACCATGGCCTTTCTGTTAAATCTTTCTCCCAGGGCCTGTCTTCTTCCAACCTGGAATATGAAGTCATGTAAACGGCCGTTCCTGCCATAGGAATACTACCCTTGCCTCCAGCCATCCGGTCGCGTATCTCGCCTCCTGTTCCGGTACTTGCCCCGTTGAATGGCTCGACAGTAGTAGGGAAATTATGTGTTTCAGCTTTTAGTGAAATAACACTATCTATGTCTTTGGTCACAAAATATTCTGGAACATCCTGCCTGTTTGGTGCGAATTGCTCAATGATTGGTCCTTTTATAAAAGCAACATTGTCTTTATATGCAGAAATCAGATTGCCCGAATTTACTTTTGATGTTTTCTTGATCAATCCAAAAAGAGAATCAGGCATTTCCTTTCCATCAATTATAAACTGACCATTAAATATCTTATGACGACAATGCTCTGAATTAACCTGTGAAAATCCAAAAACCTCACTATCCGTAAGTTTTCTGCCCAACTGTTCACTAACTCCATTCAGATATTCAATTTCTTCACTACTAAGTGCTAATCCTTCCGCCTTATTATATGCCGTAATATCATCTATTTCAATAATGGGTTCAGGCTCATGATATATCGAAAACAGTTCCTGATCCAGTCCTTTATAAAGAAATTGCAGCATGGTATCGAATTCTATACCAGCATCATCAACCTGTTCAAATGATTCTATTCTGATAATTCCATTAATACCCATATTCAGGGTGATTTCTACTGCATTGGTGCTCCAGGGGGTAACCATTTCTTTTCTTGGACCCAGGAAGTACCCTTTCAAATTCTTCTGCCCTTCCAGAAAAGATCCGGCAAATAACCAATTAAGCTTTTGGATGGTATCGGGGGTAAACGAATCGACAGAATCTACTGCATAAATAATCTGACCTGGGCTTTGAAAAAAGTTGATCATTTGAAGAAATTTTAATATTATGAGTATGCCGCAAAAGTAATGAAAAGTATGAATAGATGGTGGCCAGAATAAAAAAATGAAGAATATTCATCTGGATGAATGGTTGTAATAAAACGCCCCTGATAATTATTTAATTTTTTTGCTTTTATAACCAGTGGATCCCAAACCATACGGGTGGCAATAGCTTATCCTCTGGACACTCTCAGGCATGAGTAAAGGATTTCGATTACAATAATATTATTTCATTCACTCCCTTTTTTATTAAAACTTTTACAATTTTAGGATTGCTAAAATGGCTGAGTATTAGATTTGTTTGTTATTTTTTGGTAAAACAATGAATTTTTAAGATGTGGATTGGTCGCTAGTTGTTAAACATAATGGAAAGGAAATATTTACCAGCCGTGGGAAATGGTTATATCCCTTATTCGAACTGGAAGATGTTTTTAAAGAAAGGGATTATCCACGAGATGAACTGGAAGTGATTGAAAAAGTAGCAGGCCAGGCGGCAGCTTTCCTTCTCGTAAGACTTGGGATCAGAAATTGTCACATTAAATTAATTAGTGAAAAGGCCATTGAGGTTCTTGAACGATTTAGAGTTTCTTATACTTTTGATGAGAAGGTTCCATTGATCCAATGCCGGACGGAACACATCCTCGACAAAAACATGTCCCTCGACGAAGCCTGGCAAATTTTGCGCAGAAGGGCTGGCCGAGTTCATGGAACAGATGTCACTATTGAAAAACTAGAAATTGACCTTAACCGTGAAATTATTATAAGCGGGCTGGATCTTGAGGTCAGTAGGGGACATGGTCTGATTATCTGTGGAGAAAATGGTGTTGGAAAAACAACACTACTCAAGGCTATTCTAGGGCTGCAACCAATAAGTGCCGGAACCATAAAGATTGGCGACCTTCAGGTTGGTAGTCATATCTGGAATAAAAACAGACACATCACGGGATACGTGAATCAGGAACGGGTAAAAGGGCTGTTTCCGGTTTCTGCTTCAGAGGTAGTTGAAATTGGATTGGCAGGAAGAAAGTTATCCAGAAAAGTGATCCGGGAACGGGTAGAAGCTTCTATGAACCGTACAGGTTGCCTGGAACTGTCAGACCGTTCCTTTCATAAATTATCGGGAGGCGAAAAACAGAGGGTTTCCATAGCCAGATGTCTATGTCAACAGGCTCGCGTTCTATTATTTGATGAACCTACTACCTTCCTCGATCAGAAGTCAAGGGAAGATCTTTATGAACTGCTAATTGAACTTTGGGAGAATGAAGCGCCGACGATCATTTTGGTATCCCATGACGACAATTGGATCAATAATTTCAAATGGGAGGTTAAAGAGCTAAAAGGAGGGAAGCTTTGCTAGAAGTGCTCACATATCCCCCGGTATTACGTGGATTTCTAATCCTGATGATCACTGGTATAACTTTTCCTATTACCGGTGTTTATCTGTTGAGAATGAACCTGCTTCCATTGAGGTTCATGCTAATGCATGGGGCCATACTTGGAGGGGCAATAGCGCTTTCATTTCATCTTAATGTGTTTTGGACGACCATCGGGGTTAATCTAATTCTGGTCTGGTTCATGTCACATAGCGCCAGATCCCTTGGAACCGATACCGGCTATATCAGTACATTTATTATGGTAGCCAGTATTGGATTGGCCTTTGTGTTCATATATAAATTCGATGTGCCATCGAAAGATGCGATGGGATTGCTCTGGGGAAGTTTATATACGTTAACAAATGTCGAATTATGGGGAGGAATAATCCTGGCATGCATAATATTACTTTTACAAATAATCAAAAGACGTCAGCTTAAAGCTTTCTTTTTTGATCCTTCGATTGCCTATACTTCAGGGGTAAATGAATCGGCTATTTATTATACAGTTATTTTATTGACTGCCTTCACTGTTGCTCTGGCGATGAGATTAATTGGTGCCCTTTTACTTGATGCCATTATAATACTACCAGCCCTTATTGCCATTTTACAATCCAGAAGTCATGGTAGAGTAATATTATTATCTTGTTTATGGGGCGGAATATTCTCCTTATTCGGTTTCTTTATTGCGCTATGGTTTAAAATACCCACAAGCTCGGCAATAGCATTGCTGGCTACCCTGGTATTCCTGTTTTTCTATGTAATGTCCAAAATGAGAAAATGATAAAATGAGAAATACGATCAGGTTGGTATTATATTGTCTGTTACTGTTTCCTGAGCTATGTTTTGCGCAGGAAGGTTTAAATATTGTTGTAACCAGTTCATGGACTGCAGCTTACCTGGAATTGGCCGGAGTAACAGAATATGAAATGATGGCCTCATCGGATATGCAGCATCCTTCCGAATATGAATTGCAGATCGATGATATTAAAAAACTTAAAGATGCAGACCTGATTGTTTGCGGAGGATATGAAACAATGATGGAAAAGATTAGAAGGGGATTGAAAATCGAACCAGATAAGATCCTGCAGATCAAAACCGATTACAATTTAGAACATATCAAAAGTTCAGTTCGATCTTTAGCTAAGAGAACAGGCACAATTGAAATTGCGCAAGAGAATCTCCAGGAAATTGAGGAAATCATTTTAGAATCCAGAAATACAATCAGGCAGGAAGGGATAGCTGAGGCACCCATGCTTGTTCAATTCTTCATAAGACCATTGTCGGAGGAACTCGGGCTTAATATTTCAGCCATATTCGGGCCAAGACAATTAGAAGCTTTCGATATTCAGGAACTCATGAAGCATGATTTTGTGATGGTCATTGACAATGCCCACAATCCTTCAGGCCAACCTTTGGCAGAGTCCAAAGAAAATGTAGGAATAGCGTACTTAATGAACTTTCCCGGAATGAATAATACCCATTCTATTGCGGATGTGATCCGGAAAAATGTACAGGAGATAATTAATACCTATCGGGAAGGAAACTGAGTTGCCCTTTATAACGCATAATCCCTCTAATACAAATATTTAGCTTTAATCATTTAGTTACTTATAATCCTGACCATAATTCCATGTGCCCAATCTTAACATTTTTGATTAGCCATTATTTAAAAGTACTTTCGACTTCCTCTCCATCTCCATACGTAAATCCCTCTCCATCAACTGATTGCTGAATAAAGCCATTGTCACCCGCCTCATCCTCATTTAAAAATCTCAGATCGAGCAATGCCTCTTCTGAAAAATTGTCGTTAGGATACACAAGGTTCCACTAGATTGTCGCTTTTAAATATATATTTAAAGTTTCTTTAGCAGAATACACATCCTTACAAATAGTCTGGTAATAAATTCTCATGAAAGAAGTATATTTATTACTGAGGATGGACTTTATTGGGTATTCAGGTTCTGAATTATTGTCAGGCTCAAAATTTAATTTTTTTAAGTGAACGTTCGCAGGTTGGCCAATATCAGGGATTTTAAATGGCAATTCAGATGGATATTTATAAAATTTCATAAGGCAAATTCTTTATTTTTTTAATTGAGAGTATTTCTATATGTTATCCCTGGTGCATCAATAATAGGAAGTCAAAATCCTAAGTTTTTAATCAAAATGTCCTATCCCTTTTAATGTATCTGATCATACCGGTCAACAATTGGAAGTGGATAGAAATCTTAAGTGTAAAGACATGAGAAAGTTATTTTTTATTATTTTCTTCTTCACAGTTAGTGTAGCATTTTCAAAAGAAAATTCTGATACGACTAAGGTAAAATCGGATACTACGAAACACCCCCTTAAAGTGTCGGGTGAGGTATCCTTTAATACTAATGGCATTGCACCGATACCTGCCTTTGCATTAGGGAAACCAACGGTAATGGCAAATATTGTCCTTACAAAAAACAGATTCAGTTATAATCCGCAATTATCATATGGCCTGAATTTGAAACCCTGGATAATTGATAACTGGTTTCGATATAAAATGATTGTGAAACCTAAGTTCGAGTTAAGGGCCGGATTTAATATTAGTATGTTTTTCAGTGAATACGAAACGCCGGATGCTGAGGTCTGGCAGGGTCAGCGATGGATTGCTTTGGAATTGGCTGGATTGTACAGGTTATCTAATACCAGTTCTCTGGGATTAATGGTATGGTATGATGAAGGATTAGAAGATGGAACTATTTCCGGGTATTTTATCAACTTTGTGGCCGAAAAAACGGACATCAGGATAAGCAAACATGTTCTGATGGCGATTAATATACAGACTTTTTATATCAACTACACCGATAACAATGATGGATTCTTTATTTCTCCAAAAGTATCCTTTTTATTAAATAAACCTTCATTTTTCGTTTTTGGTCAGTTTATTCAGCCTTTGACAAGTAATATAGATCCATATCCCGATTTTCAATGGAATATCGGGATAGGATATAGTTTTTAAGAACTAAACTTTTCTTTTATCTTGGTTGGGCATCAAGATCGAGACCAAGCATTCCTTTTGCAAGAATTTCCCTTGTTAAATATGAATTTGCCGGATGCAATCTGCCCAGACGAGCGTCACGAAGCATACGTTCAAAACCGGATACAGGGAAAATGCCGTATCCACCCACAATGTCCATGGCTTTATCTACCACGCGCCATGCACTTTCGACAGCATGGCATTTAGCAGCAACTATTTTCACACCCCATGCCGGGCCATAATCTTTCCCTTCCGACCACTCCCGGGCGGTAGTGTCAAGATGTGGGCCAATTCCTTCCAGTTCAAGTACCATTTCACTGATGTCATGTTGAATTCCAGAATGATAGGCCATAGAAGGTCTATCCAGAGCGATGGATTTCTTGCTTTGAACCTTGGCAACAGTCATTTCAAACACACGCTGTGCCTGACCATAGTAAACATTCCCAAAGCCTATCAGTCCCCAGGCAAAAATACCCAGTACAAATGGGTCAATTCCAGCAAAGCCTGTAGGAAGACTTCTAGCTATGTATTGGTCAGGAATAAACACTTCATTTAATAAGGTGTCGTCACTGCGCGTTGCACGCATACCTAATACATTATCCCAGACTTTCTTAATTTCATATCCTTTCGAATCTTTTGGCATGAAGGCATGGATAACTTTTGGGTTATCAGGATCACTATTGTCCTGTGCGTGAATTCCAAGAAAATCCCATACCGGAGAGAGGCTTCCAAACATTTTATACCCAGTAAATGTATATCCCCCGTCCACTTTTTTAGCAACAGTCGTGGAATATAGTACTGGATGATCATTTCCTGATTCCGAGTGCCCGGCTGCAAACACCTTTCCGTTTCCTGCTTCCTTTAATAGCCATTCCAGTGATTTGTCACCTTGTCGCCAAAGGTCTGAGACAAGCCCAACCCAATAAACATGCATATTGAGTGCCAGCGCTGTTGGAGCTGCATGATAGGCCAGTTTTCGGGTAACCTCGGCACATTCTGCAAGATTTAGTCCGTAGCCTCCAAATTCTTCAGGAACGGACATCAGAAGGTATCCGGCTTCTTTGAGTTCATCAAAATCTTCCTGGAAGAACCTGTTCTCTTTATCATACATCGCGGCACGATCCTGGCAATTTTGAAATACCTTCTCCAGGTTACCCAATAGTTTTTCTTTTTGTTTTGACATGGTTGTAGATGTTTAAGTAGTTAGTTAATAAATTATTTTCAATTTTTAGTAGAGAAAATCCTTTCAAGATATAAAAAAATGGATATTTATAAAAATTTCGAACTTCCCCCAATCTTATTCCGAAATAATTTTTATTAAATCTCCTCTTACTAACCTGTCAGAAAGATCCATGTTATTTAATAAAGCAATTTTCTTTCTTCTAGATTCAGGAATTCCATATATCTTTTGAGAATGAATCTCTTACCTTTGAGATTTATGCTAATGCATGGCCCGATTCTGGGTGGGGCCGTTGCCTTGTCCTTTCATTTGAATGTATTCTGGACCACCATTGAAGTGAATTTAATATTAGTTTGGTTTATGTCACACAGCGTGCGCTCTCTTGGGACGGATGCCGGTTATATCAGTACCTTTATCATGGTTGCCAGTATAGGATTGGCATTTGTTTTTATTTATGTCTTCGATGTTCCGTCGCAGAATGCTATGGGACTGCTCTGGGGTAGTTTGTATACCCTTACTAATGTTGAATTATGGAGTGCGATCATCCTGGCTTTCATTATAGTTCTTATGCAAGTTGTTAAAAGAAGACAGCTCAAAGCTTTCTTCTTTGATCCTTCCATTGCTTTTACCTCTGGTGTTAACGAATCGACAATTTATTATTCGGTGATTTTATTGACCGCCTTTACAGTAGCATTGGCCATGCGTTTAATTGGCGCGTTACTGCTTGACGCAATCATCATTCTTCCAGCTTTAATAGCCATTCTACATGCCAGAAGCCGCAGTAAGGTGATTTTATTATCGTGTTTATGGGGAGGAATTTTTTCATTTTTTGGATTTTTTATATCGCTATGGCTTAAAATTCCCACCAGTTCTGCCATTGCCCTTCTTGCCACCCTGGTTTTCCTGTTTTTTTACATTACATCAAAATTTAGAAAATGAGGCGTATCATATTTTATTACTTTTAAGTGTAATTATTTCACAATTCCATGCACATGCACAGAAACAAATGAAGATTGTGGCAACGAGTTCATGGACAGCGGCTTACGCACAATTGGCCGGGTTAACTAACATTCAAGTATTAGCCCCTTTTGATATGCATCATCCTACTGAGTATGAATTACAGATCGAGGATATAAAAAAATTGAAAGATGCCGATCTTATCATTTGTGGCGGATATGAAATAATGATGGATAAAATAAGGAAGGGATTGCAAATCGATCCGGAAAGAATATTGCAGATAAAAACCGATTACAATCTTGATCATATTACCAAGTCGGCACGAACAATTCCTGATTTCTCTGGAACATCTGATGAAGCGGAAAAGAATCTTATCAATCTTGCCAATGTATTTAAAGGTTCCGGGCAGAGAATTAAAAATGCTGGAATCAGCCAGATTTTAGTGCTTGTATAATTTTTCCTTCAAGCATTTTCTGAAGAACTCGGTCCTAGCATCTCAGGTGTTTTTGGCCTCAGGCAATTTGAGGCATTTGACATTCAGGATCTGATGAAACTCAATTTTGAATTAATATTAGACAATGCGCACAATCCTTCCGCACAACCTTTGGGTGAATCCAAAGAGCAGGTTCAAATCGCCCATTTGATTAATTTTCCAGGAAAGGGAAATACGACAACCATAGAAGATGTGATCCGATATAATACGGATATGATCCGGCAAGTATATTCTGGTAAATAAGACTGGGCTTTAATTTAGTCCCTGTAAAATCAATTATTACTATCAATATATAGTGGGATATATCAATAAAATATCAAATACTCAATAGAAACGTATCTTTTTTATTAATAAATAATTTTGTATTTTTAGTATTGTCTTTCAAACGAAACTCATCAAACCCATGAAATCAATCACTTTTAATCCAAAAATATATCTATTAATTATATGTGCTGGCTTACTAGTTGCATGTAGTAATGATGAAAACGAAGATAGTGAAGATTATTATTTTGAACCGGTTGTGGATGAAATCCTGAACATACAGGTAGATGAAAGCCAGACGAAAGATTTTACCCTGGTTCCTTTTGAATCTACAAATTTGTCATATGAATTTGACGATGGTTTGCATATCATTATTGAATTTCAGGAAGACGCATTAAAACAGTTACAGGATTTTGATGTAAATATTAGCCCCATTGTGGATATTCCGGATATCCCTATAGGATTTGAATTCCATTTTGGTTTGAGGTTTCAACCCGAGGGCATTCAGTTTAATAAACCAGGCAAAGTAAAAGTAGAACTTCCAACAAATGTGTCTGTATCAAAATTTAAGGGATTTGTGTTTGATGGTGGTTATACAGGTCAAAATAATCTTGGTGAGATATGGAATGTAAGAATGACCCCGGTCACTTTCGAATCTATAAACGGGAATAAATATGCAGTATTCGATGTCTGGCACTTTAGTGGCATTGCAGGAGTGTCCGGGGAGAATTTTGAATGCGGTCATCCCCTTGCTGCATATGATTGTAGTGCTTTGAAAGAGATCATTGCCTGCTTAATTGCCGGAAAAGAAAGTTTAAGCGATGAAGATATAGAAGAAGTTAATAATGCATTAAGCCTATGGTTAAAAGATGGGATAGAATATTTTGAACAGAATCCACAAGAAATTGATGAATATATTGAAGCTCAATGGGTAATCAGTGAATTTCTTTGCTGGCAGGGCATTGCTTTAAAATACAACAGTTCTTTACAAGCTTTCGGGGAACTGCCGGAGCGTGCAGGAAGCCTGATTGGTGATGTGTTGATTGAAGAATTATTAAATTACGACGTTGAATGTAGTACAATCGGTGAACCATGCGATCAAATACACAATTACCAGACCAGGGTTGAAATTCTTTTCACCATTCACGAACTGGAAGCTGCCGGAATTATAACGGCCAACCCCCAAATAGATATTAACACGTTTTGTGATTCAGCAGCGCATAAATTGCATTACGATCCAATTCTGGATACTACAGCCGCTTATCTATCCTATGCTGGTCCTATAAATAAATATGAATTACGCTGGCCTTCGGATTATCAATCCAATCATAGCACGATCTTGCGGGTATACGCGAAAAACCTCCACGGTCAATATGTTGAACTTGCTTTGAATGAAGATTATACAATACCGGAAACTTCTGGAAGAAATTACTCGATCAGTGGGAATACTGTTAATCAAAAACAAGGAGGAAGTGCCGATATATGGATCTATTTAATATGCCCCAAGAGGCCTATCAAAATTCTGGTACGGTAGTATGGATTGAATAAGGTTTAAAATTTCAAATGATAATCTACATGAATTCCAAGATCCTGATAAATTGTAGATAAAAATCATGTTTAAGGGATAAGGGAATAGGAAACCTGAATATAGAGACTTAAAATATGATTTGAGATGTCTAAATTTAAACAAGGTTTTGAATGTACAGGATCACACCTGCAAGAATTCTCATTATATATTATTCAGTAATTATCTTTATCAGATCACCCCTCTTTAATTGATCGGTAAGATCAAAGTTGTTTAACAGAGCCAATTTCTTTCTTTGGGATTCTTGCACTCCATAATATTTGAAAACATCAGCCACCATCCCGGATCTTTGAACTTGTTTTATGCGGATTCTTTCAGGCTTTTTATTCAATTTTGCCGGATCAGTTAAACTATTGAAATTGGTCATGGTAGTGGTGAAATTCTGACTATAAGTATCATATATGGAATCAAATGTTATTCCATGAAAAACATATATATTTGTGTTGTGTTGTATAAAATAAGATTGTAATCTGATGGTATCCTGAGCATTAGATTGTGTTTCCTCCGGGATTTGTCTAGAGTTTATAGATATCGCAGAAAGCCCATTGACTTTCAGGGATTTACGTTCAATTACCTTTAAATTTAATGCCTCAATATTTGCATCAGCAGCTTGATCCAGGCTTTTCTTTTGTGACAGGCTAAGAATAATAATAGCCTTACCATCCTCTGGAGCGATCTGAACCTGTAAGGGAGTGTTAACTACTTGCCACCCGTTCGGAAAAGGGAATTTGAATTTTAGATCAGGGTGATAAAAAGTGTTGGCTTCAATAAATCCTTGTCGTGGATCTTCGCCAAACACTATGCCATCAATCCTATTAAGATACTTCTCCCTGTTTACGAGCCATTCATTGTATTTTAAACTATCCTGCCATTCTTTGGCTTCCTTTTGTACCTCATTATATCTGTTGCCAGGATCAGGGTGAGTGGATAAAAATGTTGGAACGCCTCCCTGTTCACTACTTAACTGCATTTTATGTAATACCAGGAAGAAATCTGCCATTTTATTGGCATCATATTTAATTCTTGTTGAGTATTCAACACCAAGACGATCTGATTCCTTTTCGTTATCACGGCTGAATTTCAGGAATAATAATTGCATTCCCTGCATGGCATAATCCGCAAAATACCTGAATTCTGGAGATAAGACCAATCCGCCCATTAAGGCCAATTGCCCTAGTTGTTGCTTGCTTTGCTGACTTGCTGAATGTCTGGCAGTCACATGACCAAGCTCATGACCTAGGACTCCTATCAGTTCTGCCTCACTATTAAACTGAGCCAATATTCCTCGTGTGAAATAAATATAACCTCCGGGTACTGCAAAAGCATTGACAACTGGAGAATCTAAAATTCTAAAGTGATAATCCAGATTTGGGCGATGTGATATTTTCGCGAGTTCATTACCTTTTTCGGTTATAAAGTTAAGGAGCTCCTCATTTTCATAGAGTCCGAAGGTTGAAACCACACTTGGATCATATTTTGCTCCCAAAGCTACTTCCTGGTCTTCGGTCATTAACATAAACTGCTTTTTGCCAGTAACTGGATTTACAGCACAGGAAGGTAAGATCAGCGTGATCAGCAGGTAGGGCAAGAGTTTTTTAATGGGCTTGAAAGTTATCATTTGCAAACAAATTAGGATGGATTAAAAATAGCGATAAATTTAAATGAATTGAAATACTGGCAATTTCTTTTCAGAAAGGCTTGATATTTTTTGCCAATCAACTTTAATTATCCTGGAACGTCAAATGATTAATTCCATTAGCAATCCCGGATCAGCAGTATATTGATATTAGTTATCCACAATTTTTTCGTTTATATGCACGTTTAATTTTTTCAGATTCATTTACATATTCACTAAAATAGTTCTACTTTTGTACCTCCAAAATGGAGGTCAATGTCCGATGGTGTAACTGGCAACACGTCTGGTTTTGGTCCAGAAGAGTCCAGGTTCGAGCCCTGGTCGCCGCACTTAAATATTTCTCTAAATCTCTATAAATAAGTTAGTTATAATAAAATGTCTCGAACCGCTGTATACTATCGGGCAGACGAAGAGATGAAGAAATGAGGTAAAATAGTAAGACAATATATAAATAATACTACTACGAATAAACTCTGAATATATTAGAAAAGTACAATTACATTTATTGTATAGTCTTCAGGCTTTCATTTATGTTTCTTCCCACTATATAAATTTGTTGTAATTAATACTGATTCATGCATCTCATCAATTGTATTCCCACTCCGGGTACTTTAAACTCCTCGTATATGGCTCATATACAGGAGTTTACTATTTATGGGGTAACATATAGGTAACATAAAATTGTCAAACAAGAGCAAATATTGACCAAACAAAAGAAAAAAGTTTGCAAAAATATGAGTTGAATTTTAAGCTTTTCACAGCCCACCTACCAATAGGTATATAAGAGCCAGATGGTTGATAGTGAACAGCCAGGAGTATACTAACTGATGCACTTGTTAGTGATTCTGAGACTTCCTGCCGCCATGAATCGCTATCTTTGGTCTATTCTGCATGCAGCACCTCAGATCTATCTGGGATGTCAGAAGTTGTAAGTGAAGGATAGAAGTAATAGATACACCTGCATTTACCCTTTGTAACGCAACAACCATGACTTCTAAGAGGGGTTATAACTATGTGGAGGATGTACTGTAATCCCGGCTCTATGTGATATTAGATGCTAAATTGCTTAGACCTCCAGCATTTTCTCCTTCTCTACCACATGACTCCATCCAAGGAAGGGAGAAAGGTTAAAATCAGCATCGATGAAACATACTTATGTTTCAGGGTGAAACATTTGAAGGTTTGATTGTCGGACCGGATTTTTGGGGATAATTGTTTATATATCAGCTGGTTAGGGATGTTTCTTTATTCAACCATAATTTTTTGGAGTAACAAATGAGTAACATTGATATATTAGAATATTTCACTATAAATACTTAACTTTATTATTACACCTATAAGAGAGCAGTTGGATTTTTAAACCGTTATTTTTCAATCATGCCCGAAGATCGCAGACTTGCTGCCATTATGTTTACCGATATAGTCGGGTATACTAAACTTATGGGGAGTGATGAAGATCAGGCATTTAAGATACTTGCAATCAATCGAGAGATACATAA
>CAYMFU010000029.1:0-4490 GCA_964389805.1 uncultured Roseivirgaceae bacterium
CCAAGGCCTGAATTAGGCACTATCCTGGTAACGGGTGCGACCGGATATATAGGTGGTAGATTAGTTACCGAATTGCTTGCAAGAGGCTATAAAGTCAGGGTCATGGCCCGTGTCGATACGGGGGAGTGCCAGAATCGATGGCCGGAAGCTGAAACAGTGGTAGCTGACGCTTTAAAAAAGGAACAACTTAAGGCAGCACTCAGTAGTGTGCATACGGCCTATTATCTTATTCATCCTTCATTTATTGGGTATAAAAAATATAGAACCACGGATTTTAATGCGGCAAAGAATTTCCGTGAAGTGGCTGATGCGGCAGGTATCAAAAGAATTATACTGTTGAGTACAATTATTGATCAAACCTCTTTAAATGATTCCATGCAGTCGAAAATAAGCCAGATCCCGCAGGAATTTAAAAAGAGCATTGTTCCTGTTACCCAGTTGCGAGTAGCCACAATTATTGGCTCAGGAAGTGCTTTTTATGAATTGTTAAAAAACCTGATCAAGAAATCTCCGGTTATTCTTTTACCCAAATGGTCCAAGAACAAAGTGCAACCGGTGAGCCTTCGAAGTTTAATGCATGTACTGGTTGGAGTGCTTGAAACTGATAAAGCCATAGGAAATGAATATGATGTGTGTGGTGACGAGGTGCTTACGTATGAGGAGATGTTTAAGGTCTTTTCAGAACTTCTGAATAATAAAAAGATATATATTCGAACCTTTATTTCCTACCCGAAATTTTACTCTTATTTCGCCAGTCTGGTCACACCCTTACCCGAATCAATCATTCGTTCCATGATTATCAGGGGGCGCTTTGAAATGGTATGTCAAAATAAGCTGGAACATATAAAATCGTTTTACGTACCGCTTAAGTTCAGAGACTCCATTTTAAGGGCGATGTCGAAAGAAGAGCATGATGAAGTCGTTACGCGATGGTCTGATGAGTATCCTCGCGAGCACGAATTAGCTGTTAAATTAAGTGACTTGAAAACAAAACCTAGATTTGTAAGCTCTTATTCCAGGTTGACCGACAAATCGAAAGAAGGATTGTTTCGATCATTTTGTAAAATTGGTGGAGAAGAAGGCTGGCTTCGAAATAATTGGATGTGGAAATTAAGGGGATTAATGGATCGATTACTGTTGGGTGTAGGTATATCGAGGGGAAGGAGAAGCGCCACCACACTTCGATTGAACGATGTGATCGATTTCTGGCGGGTAGAGGAAATTGTGGAGAACAGTAAATTACTGTTACGGGCGGAGATGAAATTGCCGGGAAGGGCCTGGTTGGAATTTATGGTAGCCGATCAAAATGGAAAGCGCAAACTGACAACAACCGCTTATTATCAGACGAAAGGATTATGGGGCAATTTATATTGGTATACCTTTCTTCCTTTCCATCACGTCATTTTCACCAATCTTCTGAAACAGATTGAAATTAAAAGCACACAGGAGCAAGGGGCTTCATAACCCGAAATCGTTCCCTATCAGCTAAATACTGGAAAAATACCAAATCCGTCAAATTATTGCATATTTCTGACCGTTCATCTTCCGGGTATGTTAATCCCTCTTGTACTAGTAGTTAACAAATTTATTGGTTTCCCTTAGCCTGGCAGACATTCTTTCCAGCAGCCTGAAAGCAATGGATGGATCTTTCTGTATGGTTTTATAGAAATTCTTTTTATCAAGAGTCAATATGTTCGCATTTCCAATAGCACGAACGGTACAGGATCTGACATCCTTCTCAAATAGAGCCATTTCACCAAAAAATTCCTTTTCACCCAGTTCTGCCACCTTTTTATCCTTGCTGCCATTTTCAACGATCACTTCTACTTTACCCTGTTGGATAACGTATACACAATCTCCAACCGTCCCCTGTTTAATTATTGTTTCCCCATCTTTATAAAGCCGGCCTAATGTAGTTTTTCCCATTTTATATCCTGTTATTTTTAAATGTTCCCTTGATTGTATTCAAAATTAAGGTAGATCCCACCAGAGGATGCAAGCCTCTTTTAAGGATATCGGTATAAGGGGCACTACCTGTAAAAGTATCCCATAAGATTGAGCTCATGCGTCGTTTTTCACTGTTTTTACTTTGCTCATTAACAACCATTTTATATAGTCCTTTCTTAAGCATGGGGGATTTCTGGATGAGGGTGGTCAGAGCAAATATCCCCTTGCCTATGTTGTTATCCAAATTTAGTTCATTACAAACCTTTTGATAAGTTTTTTTGAAATCCTTTTCAGAAATACCTTCGAAAATAGCGGTTTTTGCAGCAGCTTTGGCTGTGATATATGCTGAACCGATCCCGTTTTTATATAGTTTGGATGATGATGAATCACCTATCATGATCGCCCTGTCTGTATAGGCAGATTTTGCGGCTTTAATATTGATAGTGGGAAAACAGAAACAGGGTATGATCTTTTCAAGGTCTATATCTGCCGGGAAACATTGTCTTACTTCTTTTGTATCCAGAAAACTTTTAACGATATCCCGGTTGATATTACTTCCGAGCAGGACAAGAGTCACATAATGTCCTTTGGGTATTAAAGCTCCGAATTTTATGTTCGGGACATCAAGAAGGAATACATGCATAGAGTTTCCAAAATACTCATCCACAACCTCCGGATCCAGATAGAATTCACAGATATGCGTTTTTGTAGTTTCGGGAGAAACATAAGATGGACAAATCGATTTAAATAAAGATAATGTCTTGGGATTCAATCCTGCAGCTCCAACAACCAGGTCATATTGTTTTTCACCGCTTTTCAATGATTTAAGGAATATTCCATCCGCTGTCCTGTTGAGATTTATAACTTTATCTATATATAAATGGGCCCCTTTTTGTTCACAAAGCTGCAGGAGGTAATTATCAAAGCTTTCCTGGTCGTCTTCATGAGATCCTTTAGGTCCAAACCCTCTGTAAACAGCAGCAATTCTTTGTTCCCGGAGTGGTGTTTCAATAACCGTCGTGCCTGATTCAAGGTGCAGGGTATAGGTTTCAATCCCTTTTTGGATGACATTGGCAGGAAGCACGATCCCTTCAGCAGAAAGCATTTGTATCAATGATTCAGATACGATTCCGCCGCAATGGTTACAGCCTGATGGTCCTGCACAGGTGAAGTCTTTTGCCTCGTATATATCTATATTGAGATCAATGCCTACCCGTTGTGCAAAATCAAGGGCAAAATAGGTAAAAAAACTTCCGGCAGGTCCTCCTCCTATTACGGCAATAGAAGAATTGTCGTCCAATTCAAGGCCGTTCGAGATATTATATTCCACATCACAAGTTTAGAGCCCAAAAAATAATCTTCTTGTAGCAATCTACTCTTTTTCAGTTAATTAATAAAAAAAATAAAAAAAAATTTATTGACTTATATTTGAATTTTTGTTACATTCAGCACAATATATCTTTAATTATTCCGGCTTAATTTTGGATTATTTAAAGAATGTTGAAATAAGGGAAAGTATAATAGGTCATTATTATTTAGCATTGCCTTTGCCCAGCAAAAAAGAAAGGTCAAATTAACCGAAAAAGGCATAAAATATTTATTGACTACCATTTATATTTTTCATATATTTGAAGATTACATGATATAAAATTATCGATTTTCGATTGTATTTAACAAAGGTGACCGTGCGAGGAATTACGAATTCAAGTCATCAGACCACAAAGAGAAAGTTTATTAAAACCAAACATTACCCCTATGAAAAAATTTTACCAAAATCCGTTGAAAGTAGTGGATTCATATGAAGGTCTAAAGCCTTTCAGCCTTTTTTTACTACTGATCATCTTGATCCCTTTGACCACCTTTGGTCAGAAACCAGATAAATACGATATTGACCTTATAGTTGAATGTATTGAATACGTCGGAAATAATAAGTATAAGGCCAATTTCGGTTATGATTATCGAGGGAAAAAGGCGTTTACAGTTACGGAAGAAAATAGTGTCGTAGTTTATAACTACGGCCAGGCGAAAAAATACGGTATTACTACCTTCGAGCCTGGGAGGCATAAAAATGTAATGAGCCAGGAGTTCGACAAAAATGACAAGTGTGACTGGATATTAATACTTCCGGATGATACCGATAAAACTAAAAGTTCCAGTGTTAACTCTTCCCACATTTGTGTGAAAAATTCTGACATTTTGCCCTATATCAACCCTTATGCAAAAGTGGAGGAATTGATTGGGGCTGAGTTAACTTCACTTGCTAATCAAACAGAAACTCCCGAATCAAACAATATTTTTCAGATCAGTGATGATGCTGAAAAAGTGTTGGTTGACATTATCGCCTATGAAGGTGAGCTGGGAAATTTGGAACAATTACTAAAAAATACTTATAATGTCCCTCAATCTGATATATTGCATGTGAGCGGGAATGAATTAATTATTACCGTTTTCTTCCCTATCCAAGATTTGGAAGATCTTAATTCATGGGATACAATCATCAACTTTGCAAGGCCTGCTTTCCCTGCTATTTTTGGCAATACCGG
>CAYMFU010000030.1:0-14540 GCA_964389805.1 uncultured Roseivirgaceae bacterium
GATTATAATACTGCTGAGATCACCTTTACCAGTAGAATTATGATCACGAGATATTCGAGGATCCAAATTGATTTCGAATATACCAACCAGTCTTATAGCAGGACGGTAATTGCAGCTTCCCACCACCAGAACATTAAAGATCTTGATATATCCGTAAGTTATTTTCAGGAAAAAGACAATCCCAACCAACCTATGACCTTCGAACTAAGTGATCTGGACAAGGAGATCCTTGCTGGCATTGATCCTGAGCAAGGCAATGCCATGATTCCGGGTTGGGATTCAATAGGGTTCTCACAAGAGCGGGTTTTGTATAAAAAAGTAGATACAGTGGATGTTTCAGGAAATTTATCAACCATATTCAAACATTCCAACAATTCGGATAGTGCCTATTACCAGGTAGTCTTTACAGAAGTATCCATGGGGAAAGGTGATTATGTAAGAAGTTCAAGTACTCTTAATGGGAAAATATTTGAATGGATCTCGCCAATTGAAGGTCTTTCGCAGGGGAATTTCATTCCCATGCGTGTGATCCCCCTGCCCAACAAGAAACAAATGATAACCATAAACACAGGGTATAATATAGGAAAGAACAATAAGATCTTTACAGAACTGGCGATCTCGGATCATAATGAGAATTTATACAATAAAGCTTCCGATGGCCTGAAGGGGATTGCAATTAAAAGCGGATTTGTTACAAGTGATAAAAAGATAGGCTTTTTGCCGGGATATTATTTTACCGGACAAATCGACTATGAATTCAATAATAAAGATTTCCGGGCTATCGACCGTTTCAGACCAGTTGAATTTAACCGGGACTGGAGTTATAATCCATTAAGAGATGAAGGATTGGCAAATGATAATATTTTTAATTTTAAGGCAGGGATAAAAAAGGACAACAAAAATTACCTGAGCCTTGGAGTCTCACAAAGAAAGAAGACCGGATATGTGAATGGATGGCAGGCATTCAGTGACGGTATATATGATATAAACAGGTTCCATTTAAAGGCTGATTTTTTTATGTTAAATAGCGATAATGGATTTAACCACTCCAGGTGGTTGAGATACAGGGTTATGACCTACCTGAAGACTAAATACCTTTACCCGGGTTATGAATACAGGGTGGATAGAAATGTAATCACACAGTCTCAGACAGATTCAGTAATATATTCAGCGGATAATTTTGAAGAACATTTATTTTTTATTCGAAATAATGATACCCTGAAAACTATCTTTAATGCCAGTTACAGCATCAGAAAAGACAGGTGGCCCGAGCTTGGCGAAATGGTTACCAGAAATATAGCGAGAACCGGTAACCTTATGGTAGGTACACGAAGAGGTAAATTGGGAAAATTTGATGTAAATGTAACTTTCCGTGAGCTGGCCTATCTGGGGAATAATAAAACACCTGATTTAAAATCTCTATTGGGTAGGTTGGATTGGTCAGTAAATTTTTTAAAAAAACACATCCGGTCCGAGATTATGTATGCAATAGGGAATGGTCGGGAGTTAAGGCGGGAATATGTTTTTATACCTGTCCCAATGGGAGAGGGTACACATACCTGGCGGGATGACAATCAAGATGGGAAGCAGGATCTGGATGAATTTTATTTGGCCATCAATAATGATGAACGAAACTTTATAAAACTTTTCACCCCTACTGATGAGTACGTATTGGCATATGATAATAACCTGAACTACAGGCTTTCTGTGGATATGCCAAGGAAATGGAAGAATAGTACGGGTATTAAAAAGTTCCTTGGCCGCTTTTCCAATAACCTGAATGTCAACCTAAAACAAAAAACTGCAGATGACAGGTTCATTGATAACCTTTTATTTAATCATGGGGGTATTCTAAATGAAAAATTGATCTCGTATAGGGATAATATCAGAAATAACCTGTATTTCAACCGGGCAGATCCTAAATATGGGTTTGAATTGATGTTCTATCGTTTAAGGAACAAGCAATTGTTGTATGATGGATTTGAAGCCAGAAGTACATCCAATCTAAAAGCCATCAGCAGGATCAGCATAAACCGGGATTATAATTTCAGGCTATCCGTCGGGAATTCCACAGTCGATAATAGTTCCAACTTTCTTGAGAACAGGAATTATTTTATCACAGGCAAATCTCTGACCGGTACTTTTGAATGGCAGCCTACCAACAGTTTCAGGATTACCACAGATTATACCTTCAGTGATAATGTCAATGAAAAAAGTCAGGAAATTGTGAAAGAAGCTTCAACGATAAATGAAGCTTTGGTCAACATCAAGTATGCAAAGGCGGCAAATAAGAATATCGACCTGGCATTGCGTTTCACGCATATCGGTTTTACCGGGAATGAAAATTCTGCTATTGGTTATGAGTTGTTGAAAGCCCTTCAGCCGGGGAGGAATATCACCTGGACTTTGTCATGGCAACAGAAATTGTTTAATGGGCTGCAAATGAATTTGTTCTATGAAGGACGAAAATCGGGCGATCTGGATATTATACATATAGGCCGGATGCAGGTAATGGCCATGTTCTAGAACATTTCAGGAAGATTGTTCTCTAAGCGCCATCATTAATTTATTGGAATATACAAAATCTTGTAATTCACGGACATCCGCATTCAGGATTTCACTATTAGATCCCTCCCATAACATTTGTCCTTTGTACATAAACATAACGTAATCCCCTATTTCCATAACGGAATTCATATCATGCGTTACGACAACGGTGGTAATATTGTATTCTTCTGTGATCTCCTGAATCAGGTGATCAATCACAATGGCAGTTTGTGGATCGAGTCCTGAATTGGGCTCATCACAAAAAAGGTATCTAGAGTTGTTTACTATGGCTCTTGCCAGGCCCACCCGTTTTTTCATCCCACCACTCAACTCGGAAGGCATCTTTTTATTGGTGTTGGCCAAACCCAGACGGTTCAGTACAAAATTGATTCGGTCCTGTTTTTCGTCTCTAGGCATTTTTGTAAGCATATCCAGTGGAAATCCAACATTCTGTTCCACATTCTTTGAATCAAAAAGCGCTCCACCCTGAAAGAGCATGCCGATTTCACGTCTTATATCCTGGATCTCAGATCTGTTCGCATTATGGAAATCCCGGCCATCGAAAAACACAGATCCTTCGTCAGGTGTTAAAAGGCCAACAATACATTTTAATAGAACCGTTTTCCCTGTTCCACTTGAACCAATTATAAGGTTAGACCGACCAGGCAAAAACTTCCCATCGATATTGAACAATACCTGGGTGTTCTCAAAATATTTGCTTATGTTCTTTACTTCGATCATTTTTATAATAGCAGTTGGGCCAAGAGGTAATCAGCTGAAAGTATGGCAATACAGCTGCTGGTCACGGCTTTTGTACTTGCTTTGCCAACTTCCAGGGCACCTCCAGCTGTAAAATAACCCGTGAAGGCGCTAATTGAGGCAATGAGAAAGGCAAAAACGACAGATTTGATTAGTGCGAACGTTACATTGAACTCTATGAAATCAACCCGGACGCCATATACATACTCGCTTGGTGTCATTTCCCCGGTAAGCGTTGCAGCGATATAGCCTCCCAATATGGAAAGATTGCCCGCCAGAATCACGAGCAGGGGATACATTAAAACACAGGCAAGGATTTTAGGTAGTACCAGGAATGACGAAGAATTTATGCCCATAACTTCCAGGGCATCTATTTGCTCAGAAATACGCATGGTCCCCAGTTCCCCGGCAATATTGGAACCAACTTTCCCGGCAAAAACAATAGCAGTGATCGTAGGTGCCAATTCCAGCAAGGTCATATCTCTGACGATCAGGCTGATAACATACCTCGGGATCAAAGGTGTTACAAAATTGTATGCAGTTTGAACTGCTGTTACCGCTCCAATGAAAGTGGATATGATCATAACAATAAAAATAGAATCTATACCGACCTTAATGCATTCATCAATCGTTAAGCGGATATATGTATTGAAGGTTTCTCTTTTTATAAACAGGGATTGTAGAAAAATAAAATATTTTCCGATTATCTTCATGCCGTAAATTTATAAACATAATTTAAAATTTAAACTAAAATTTACATATGAAAAAATTATTAGTGATATCTGGCGGTACAAAAGGTATTGGAAAGGCAATTGTGGAGAATTTTGTACGGAATGGATTCGATATAATTACTTGTTCGAGAAACCAGAAAGATATTGACCGGTTGATTGATGAAATTATCGAATCCGGAATATCAAATGAAATTAAGGGATTTAAGGCTGATCTCAGAAACAGAAAGGAAGTTGATGGTTTTGTCGGATTTATTAATTCATTCAATCGGCCGGTAGATGTATTGATAAATAATGCGGGCACATTCCAGCCTGGAAAAATATCAACGGAGCAGGAGGGTGTCTTTGATCAAATGCTGGAGACCAATCTACATAGCGCATATCATTTAACAAGAGGACTGATCGGAGATATTGTTAAAAGAAAAAATGGACATATATTTAATATCTGTTCTACAGCAAGCATAATGCCTTATGTAAATGGGGGATCGTATTGCATTTCAAAATATGCGATGTATGGCATGACTCAGGTATTAAGAGAAGAAATGAAAGAACATAATGTAAGAGTTACAGCGGTATTGCCGGGGGCTACTTATACATCCAGTTGGGAAGGCGCTGAAATTCCACCTGAGCGGTTAATGAAGCCTGAGGACGTAGCCGCTGCTGTCTGGAATGCCTATGAAATGTCATCGAGAACCGTTGTTGAAGAAATAATCCTGCGTCCTCAGCTGGGTGATTTAGCTTAATAGATAAGGTTATTTCTCTTGAATAAACCATGGGAAATATGATGATGATGCCATCACGAGATTTTCACTGAGTTAGTTTTTAGATAAGTGGCAATTGTAAGCATCGGTAACTGCTACAACCGAAACCTTCGGGAAACTTCAAGATCCTTCTTTCCGGGTTCCCATTTATAAAATCCCTCACCTGACTTCCTGCCAAGATGACCTGCCTGAACCATATTTACCAGAAGGGGGCATGGAGCATATTTAGAATCTCCAAAACCACTGAACATTACTTTTAATATCGAAAGACAAACATCAAGGCCAATATAATCAGCTAATTGAAGGGGACCCATGGGATGCGCCATGCCTAGTTTCATAATGGTATCAATTTCCAACACGCCAGCAACACCTTCATGTAATGCATATATGGATTCATTTATCATTGGCATCAGTATCCTGTTTGCGATAAATCCCGGGTAATCCTGTACCTCGATTGGGACTTTTTGTATTTTCTTGCAGATATCCATTACCGTATTGGTGGTCTCATCGGATGTATTATACCCTCTGATCACTTCAACCAGTTCCATCATGGGAACAGGATTCATGAAATGGATACCTATAACTTTATTGGGTCTGGTAGTGGCAGATGCCAGCTGGCTGATTGAAATGCTTGACGTGTTTGAAGCAAGGATAGCTTCTTTCCTGGTGTAATTGTCGAGATCAGCAAATATTTTCTTTTTGATCTTAACATCTTCAATAACAGCCTCGATGACCAGATCAGCTACCTCAACACTTTCTTTTAGCTGTGTGCTTCTATTTAGGTTGATTAAAGCCTTTTCTTTGTCTTCTTCCTTTATGGTTCCTTTTTTGATCTGGCGGTCCAGGTTGAGATTAATGGTATTAAGGGCCTGATCCAGGGCCATTTGGGATATATCTATCAGATTGACCTGGTATCCATTAAGACAAAAAACATGGGCGATCCCATTGCCCATGGTGCCGGATCCGATTATGGCAATGTTTTTCATGAATTTAAAGAAGTTCTATATAAAGGTGGAAAAATGGGGCTAATAATACAAATATTATAATATAATCAAAAAATACCCTAAAAAATTTCAAAAAGCGTTAATTAGTATATTTTATATATAAATAATAATCTAAAAAAGCATGAATGTCAAAAAAGAAATATTTGAAGGGCATAAAAAGATCTATTTAAGTTACAAAATGCAATAATTTATATTTTTAATAATAAAATACTTTAAAAAAGATAATAAAAAATAAAAAAAATACAATATAATTTATATTCGATATCGAACACTATAAAAAATATATTGCTAAATATATAATTAATATACTAATAAAATATGATAAACATAAATATACGCCTTTATATGGGCATTAAAATATAAATAGCGCATAAATTATACAATATTTTCAAATACTGTTTGGCTTACATATTTTTGCCCCATCTGGATGACGATCCGGGTCTGTGGCAGAGCATAGGTATGAGGTTATGGAATAAGCTTTTGCTGAACCGATCTGTTGGCAGGTTTTCAAATGAGTACAATGGAATTTATGTTCAATTTAAAAACTATAAGTAATGGAAAAACTTTTTACCGAATTTCTTTCAATGCCCTTGAGCACAGGTATGTTATCTGAGATGGGCACAAGTGGTGTGACGGGAGTGCAGGAGATTGCGAGTATGTCACATGATGAAGCAGCGGCATCCATTAATGCTTTGTTCACGGCAAATAATATCTGGATGATGTTGGCCACAGCCCTAGTGTTTATAATGCATCTGGGTTTTGCATCTGTTGAAGCAGGTTTTACTCAAGCGAAGAATACTGTAAATATTTTGTATAAGAATACATTGACTTTGGCGATCGGCTTGCTTTCCTATACGGTTATCGGTTTCAGTTTAATGTATCCGGGAGAATTCAGTTTTGGATCCTGGTTGGGCTGGTCCGGTTTTGGATTGTCATTACCTGAAAATGGCTTAACACCCGAATATGCAGATGCGGGGTATACATACTGGACAGATTTTCTTTTCCAGGCTATGTTTGCTGCTACCGCAGCCACAATTGTATCAGGTGCTGTAGCAGAGCGGATCAAGATCAGCGGATATATGATATTTACTTTATTTTATGTTGGCTTGGTTTATCCGATAGTCGGTAGCTGGAAATGGGGTGGTGGATTTCTCGATGCGGCAGGCTTTTATGATTTTGCAGGTTCCACCCTCGTACACTCCGTCGGAGGATGGGCAGCCCTGGTTGGGATCTGGATATTGGGTCCGAGGATAGGAAAATATGGAAATGGAAAAGTTTCTGATTTTCCCGGATCGTCAGTGCCTCTGGCAACAATAGGTGTCTTTCTACTCTGGCTGGGTTGGTTTGGATTTAACGGAGGATCCGTTCTTTCTGCAGAACCGGGTGCTACATCACTGGTACTGGTGACAACCAGCCTTGCAGCTGCTGCCGGAGCTATAGGCGGAACAATGGGTGGTTACATCATGTTTAAACGTCTTGATTTTGGAATGGTACTTAATGGTATCCTGGCCGGACTGGTAGGTATAACCGCCGGGGCAGACCAGATGGGCCCCGGAGCAGCAATTCTGATTGGATTGATTGCCGGAATGCTGGTCGTATTCTCAGCTGTAGTCCTGGATAAATTCAAACTGGACGATTGTGTTGGAGCTGTTTCTGTGCACCTGGTATGTGGTATTTTCGGTACCCTCGCTGTTGGAATATTTGGTGAAATGGCAGGATGGGGTCAGTTCCTTATCCAGCTGAAAGGTGTGGCCTTTTACGCCGTCGCTTCCTTTGGCTCAGCCTTCCTGATCTTTAAGGTCGTCGATATGACCATGGGTCTCAGGGTGTCTCCTGAACATGAAAAATCAGGTATGGATAGCCATGAGCATGGTATACGTGGATACACAATTACATATGATGAATAGAAATTAAACAGGTGCTGATCCGGGTAAGTGTATTACGGTACCTTGCCCCGGTCAATGCCGGTTCTATTAAAACTTAAATTATTAGCAAACTCAAAATAGAATTAAAATGAAAAAGAAATTAACCATATTATTATCATTATTATTGTTTGGAGCGGTTGTAACTGCTCAGGAAGATGATAAACCGGGATTGTCCATTTCCGGATCTGTCGATACCTACTGGAAATACGATTTCTCTGGATTTGTTGATGATGATGGTACCTCAAATATCAAAACAAGTTTTGCGGATAACCAGAACTCAATATCGATCGGTATGCTGGATGTGGCACTATCTCAGACCGTTGGGAAGGCAAGCTTTGTAGGAGAATTTTCCTTTGGACCGCGTAGTTTTAAATCCATTCCTACATTTCAAATAGATGCGGATGACGATATTAATATAAATATCCAGAACTTATATGTAACTTATGCTTTCACAGAGAAAATCTCAATGACAGCCGGTTATATGGGTACTTTCGTAGGTTACGAAGTAATTTCACCAGTTCCGAACTTTAACTATTCAACCTCATACCTCTTCTCGGCAGGACCATTCCAGAATGCGGGTCTTAAACTTGATTGGACCATTCTGGATAACCTTTCCCTAATGGTAGGTGTATTTAACGATTGGAACGTATACCAGGACTTTAATGGTATATCCGACTTTGGGGCACAGCTGTATTGGGCTCCGATTGAGGGATGGGATCTGTATGTGAACTTCCTGACCGGTAATCCATCAGGTACCATCATAGACCTGACTACTTCTTACCGGATCACGGATAAGTTCTTCCTGGGTCTGAACCTGGCTGATTATTCAGCACCGGATAGTGATGCTGGATATTTTGGGGTAGCTTTCTATCCTCAATATGCTTTCTCTGACCTGTTCTCAATTGGATGGAGACCGGAATATTTTAAAACCAAAAGCGGCGAATCCCCGGTATCTGATGAAAACGTATTTACTAACACTATTACAGGAAACTTCCAGATGGGCCCTATGCGGTTCCTTGCTGAATGGAGACTGGATAGCGGATCATCTGATTTCTTTGTAGATGGAGAAAACAATCCTACCTCTAATGCTTCACAAATTCTACTGGCTGCAATCTATGCTTTTTAATTGTATGGTAACAACAGGAACAGGAAAGGCTCTCATCAGGCCTTTCCTTATATTCTTTATATCAATATTTACGATTCCGGTATTCGGTCAAGCCATTTCCCTGCCTGTAAATAATGAAGGTAAAGTTGAATATCATAATTCAGTAGATACAGATTCTCTAACCTACCTTACACTCTGGGACAATGCAATGAAATACCTGAACACCCTATCCGTTCCCGACCAGCTAACAAAGGAAGTTATGGTAAATGAAGATTTAACAAAACTATCCCATCAGTTTGGATTTTACTTGATTGTAAAGCCTGCCCTTACCAAGCAGGTCGATGGTGTCATGATGGCGGATATTTTGATCAGTGTGAATGATTCAAAATATGAATACACTATCAACAACTTCAAATTCATTAAATATGCGAGAGATCGCTACGGAATGTTCGTTCCGAAAAGCTCGAAAAAATACCCACTCGAAAAATACTACCCGGATAATAAGAAAAAAACATGGAATGCCCACTTTGAGGCAATTAGCAGTAAAATTGAAAAATTGGCCACTGATTTAGGGGGAAAAATGATTGAAATACGTAATAATTAAAAAATAAGCATAAAAAAATTATCAAAAAATTTATTTTTGCGTAAAAAGATATATATTTGTCCAGCAAATTCGTAGTGCATCTCAAAAACCGGCTATTATTTTATAATAATAATAGCTTAAAGTCAAAAATGTTATCTTTCTGACAACAGAATGAGGAATAAATTAAATATTTTATAACTAAGAATACTAAATAAACTATGGCACAAATTCGATTTAAATCTCTGGAACAAGCGGGCAATCGTACTTTCCCGGAGGTCACAGCTCCATCGAATAAAATATCTGATTATTTTGGAGTCAATGCATTCGGGTTGGAAAAGATGAAGGAAACTTTATCTCCCAATGTATATAATAAAGTCAATTACTTTATTGACAAGGGGAAAAAAATAGATTCTGAAACAGCTGATGCGGTCGCGGCTGCTGTTAAAACATGGGCTATGACTAAAGGGATAACCCATTACACACACTGGTTCCAACCTCTTACAGGTTCTACCGCTGAAAAGCACGATACTTTTTTCGATGGTAGTGAAAAAATAGAGAAGTTCAAGGGCAGTGCATTGGTTCAACAGGAGCCAGATGCTTCTTCTTTTCCTAGCGGAGGTATAAGAAGCACCTTTGAAGCAAGAGGTTATACAGCCTGGGATCCTAGTTCACCTATGTTCATCTGGAGCAATACGCTTTGTATTCCAACGGTGTTTATTTCTTATACCGGTGAAGCACTTGACAATAAAACTCCATTATTAAAGGCCTTGGAATTAGTAGATAGGGCTGCAACAGCCGTTTGCAAGTATTTTGACAGGGATGTATCAAAAGTAAACGCCAGCCTGGGTTGTGAACAGGAGTATTTCGTAATAGATAAAGCCTTATATTATGCCAGACCTGACCTGGTAATGGGTGGCAGAACTGTATTTGGACATAATCCGGCACGTGGCCAGCAATTAGATGATCATTACTTCGGTTCAATTGCTCCTCGTATATATAACTTTATGAGGGACTTCGAGATCGAGTGCCATAAGCTTGGAATACCTGTTAGTACACGTCATAATGAGGTAGCTCCAGGACAATTTGAGGTTGCACCATTCTTCGAAGAACTGAATGTAGCAGCTGATCATAACCAGCTCATGATGGATACCATGCAGAAAGTGGCTGAAAGACATAGCCTGAGGGTATTGTTCCATGAGAAGCCTTTTGCTGGCTTAAATGGTACAGGTAAGCACAACAACTGGTCTCTGATAACCAATACAGGTATTAATCTGTTCCAGCCGAGTAGCAGTGCAAGAGAAAACCTCCAATTCCTGGTGTTCTTTGTAAATACTATTAAGGCCGTCTATGAATATGCTGACCTGTTGAGAGCCAGTGTGGCCACCTCCGGCAACGACTATCGCCTGGGTGCCAATGAAGCACCACCAGCTATAATGTCTGTATTTATCGGTTCGCAACTTACAACCGTTCTTGATGAATTGGAACATAGCGGTAATATTAAGATCAAAAAGGGTGATAACATGTATATGAAATTCGGTATCGAGAAAATCCCTGAGATAATTCTGGATAATACCGATCGAAACAGAACATCACCATTTGCCTTTACCGGTAACAAATTTGAATTCCGGGCAGTAGGTGGAGAGGCTAATGTTGCAGCTCCGATGACTGTTTTAAACCTGATTGTTGCTGAGCAGCTGAAGCAATTTAAAAAGGATGTGGATGCCAGGATTTCAAAAGGTTCTGAGAAGAGACTGGCTATTGTTAGCGTATTGAGAGATTATGTGAAATCTTCAAAGAAGGTACGTTTCGAAGGTGATAACTATTCAGATGATTGGGTGAAAGAAGCTGAGAAAAGAGGATTGTCGAATATAAATAACACACCCCGGGCATTAAAATCCTATCTCGACAAGAAGAATAAGGATATTTTCGTGAAAAATAAGATTCTGAATGAAAGAGAACTGGAAGCCAGAAATGAAACCATGCTGGAGAACTATGTAATGAAGATTCAGATTGAATCCAGAGTTATGGGAGATCTTGCATTGAACCATATCGTTCCAACCTCTGTTTCCTATCAGAACAAACTGATAGAAAATGCAAACGGTCTCAAAGGGATCGGAATTGACACTGGGGCAGTAGTCAAAACAATTACAGAGATCTCCAAGCATATTGAAGGTATTAAGATAGGTGTCAACGAAATGATCGATGAAAGAAGAAGAATTAATAAAATCGAAGATACTTATGATAAGGCGATCGAGTATTGTGATAACATAAAGGAAAAATATTTCGAACGCATCCGCTATCACGTAGATAAACTTGAACTATACGTTGATAATGATGATTGGCCACTCGTAAAATACAGAGAATTGCTCTTTGTTCGATAATATCATCTTAGAATAATAATATAAAGGCAGGCATTCAAATGTCTGCCTTTTTTTTTATATAAAGTAGCCCCTATATTATGGGGCTGAACTTAAGTGAAGGCTTCCAGCAATTTTAATAAACTCAATCGCCCCGGATCTACTTGAGCTCATTATGGCAATCAGATAAATCATTCGCATCTTTTAATTTTTACAATGGCTTTGGGACATAATTTTTAAAATAATGTTATCTTTCGAAGCCATATCGAACTTTTTAATTTATAGGTTGTATCCTGAGAATTGGTTGCGACTTTAAAAAACACTAAACATATGAAAAACTTAATTATTTTATCACTCACAGCAATTTTCCTGATCAACTGTCAACCCTCAGATACCGAATCGGACTGGATCTCAATATTTGATGGTCAATCCATGGAGGATTGGACAGCCAGTGAAAATGTAGATACCTGGTCCATAAAAGACGGGAACCTGGTATGTGAAGGAGAGAGATCCCATTTGTATTATACAGGAGAGGTGAATAAAGGGAATTTCAAGAATTTTGAATTTAAAGCGGATGTAATGACTGCACCGGGATCTAATTCAGGCATATATATACATACTGAATTTCAGAAGGAAGGATGGCCGGCTAAAGGTTATGAAATACAGGTCAATAATACTTTTGTCGGGAATCCTGAAGATCCTGAATTGAGGAAAACAGCTGGTTTGTATGCAATAAGAGACAAATTCCTGACGACAGTTGGAGACAATGAATGGTTCACAATGCATATTGTGGTTAAAGGAAACCGGATCCAGATAAGTGTTAATGATCAACTGGTTACGGATTATACAGAACCTGAGAATCCATACCGGCCTGATGGCATGAAAGATCGAATTCTGAATGAGGGTACTTTTGCGCTCCAGGGACATGATCCCGGAAGCCTGGTACAATACAAAAACATTATGGTAAAAAGCTTGCCTGACGATGCAACTTTCGAACTTAAACAAAGACGTCTTGATCCGGATCTTGAACAAACCATAGCCAACCTTCATGCTGGAGGCTTTCCCCTCATGGATCTGCATGTCCACCTGAAAAGGGACCTTACAATGGAAGAAGCCCTGGCTCAATCAAGATATAAAGGGATTGACTATGGGATCGCTATAAATTGTGGTAAAGCAGAGAATTTCCCTATAAACAATGACCAGCAATTGCTTGATTATATTGCTACTGTTCAAAATGTTCCGGCTTTTAATGCCATGCAGGCAGAAGGGCGTGAATGGGTGGATATATTTTCGATGGATGCTGTAAATACTTTCGATTATGTATTTTCAGATGCTATGACTTTTGTTGATGCGGAAGGCAATCCTGTACAGATGTGGATGGCCGATCAGCTTGAACGTCTGGATTTTTCGGATCCGGAAATGTTTATGGATAAGCTGGTTGATTATATAGTAACCATATTAAATGATGAACCAATTGACATTTATGTTAATGCCACATATCTCCCTGATCCTATCGTTGATCAGTATGATGCCTTATGGACAGAACCACGAATGAGGAAAGTGATTCAGGCCGCTATCGATAATGAAGTGGCCATTGAAATCAGCGCACGTCTGAAAATGCCTAGTTACACTTTTGTGAAGCTCGGAAAAGAAATGGGAGTTAAATTCACCTTTGGAACAAATAATATTGATTCAAAGCTGGGTAACTTAACATACTGTCTTGAGGCTATCGACCAATGTGAACTTGAAAGAAGCGATATGTGGGTGCCTGGATGGTAAAAACGATCACTCATTTAAATGGAAAATCAAAAAAGGAAACTCCGGAGTGAAGAGTGGTTTGGCAGTGACGATAAAATGGGATTTGTCCATCGAAGTTGGTTGCGCAACCAGGGACATCCTGATCACTTATTTCGTGGCAGGCCTGTTATCGGCATATGTAATACGTGGTCGGACCTTACGCCGTGCAATGCACATCTGAGGGATTTTGCTGAGATTGTGAAGCGTGGGGTATACGAAGCTGGCGGATTTCCACTTGAATTTCCAGTGATGTCACTGGGAGAAACCATTATGAAGCCCTCCACTATGATGTGGAGAAATCTTGTAAGTATGGATGTGGAAGAAACCATCCGTGCCAATCCGCTTGATGGTGTTATTTTACTTACAGGTTGTGATAAAACCACCCCTTCAACACTAATGGGTGCCTGCAGTGTTGACCTGCCAACCATTATCGTACCAGGTGGTCCCATGCTCAATGGAAAATGGCGCGGTAAAGATGTAGGATCAGGAACCTTCACCTGGCAACTTGCTGATGCCATGAAGGAAGGAAAGATATCAAAAGAAGATTTAAGGGAGGCTGAAGGCTGTATGAGTAGAAGTGCAGGACATTGCATGACTATGGGTACAGCCTCCTCAATGGCTAGTGTGGTTGAAGCACTTGGGCTAACACTTCCGGGAGCTTCTTCTATTCCTGCCGTTGATGCCCGTAAAAAAGTAATGGCCCATCTGTCAGGGAATCGAATTGTGGAAATGGTCAATGAAGATTTGACCTTGTCAAAGGTCCTGACAAGGAAGGCTTTTGAAAATGCGATTAAAATTAATTCGGCAATAGGAGGGTCCACAAACGTCATGATACATCTTACTGCTATTGCTGGGAGAATAGGTATTGATCTCGATATTGATGATTTTGATCAAATTGGTAGTCAGATGTCTCTGATGGTTAACCTCATGCCGGCAGGTAAGTATCTGATGGAAGATTTCTATTACGCGGGAGG
>CAYMFU010000031.1:0-2752 GCA_964389805.1 uncultured Roseivirgaceae bacterium
TGGCCCGGCATTAGGCCCGCTACCATATCCTTTCGCATTGGCCACAACCAGATGCTTCCCGTCAGGTGTAACTCTCAACTTAGAAGGAAACCAGCCTGTTGGAATATGCCCTAATACCTTTTGTGAAGCAATATCTACAACCGCAACGGCGTTGATTCCGGCTTCTGCAACATATAGTCTTTTATTATCAGGTGATAGTGCAAGTCCGAATGGTATAATACCCCGGAAGGATTTTATTCTTGAGTCGGGTTTTAGTTCGATTTCATGTGAAATGGTGTCCTTTTTAATATCAATTACCGATATGTTATCATTGTTGCCATTACTGACAAAAACGTAATCGTCAGTAGCCACCAGGGAATTGGGGCTTGAACCGCCAACCGCTGGAATCCCTTCTACCATTGCACCCACAAGATGGCCCGTCTTGATTTTAGCAGTTACTTCAGGTCCGGATGAATTTTGTAGATCAATAGTAAATACAGAAAATGCTTCAGGTGCATTAACATCTCCAAGTCCTGGAATTTCAAGGGAATCCGTTTTTATACCTTCTTCTGCCTCCTTTGTATCATATCCGAAAGGTGGAAATTTTAATCCGGTATCTTTCATGTTTTTCGGATCTATGCCTTTGATCTTTTGATAGGCGAACATACCTACATTGGCCACATAGGCTTTTTTATTATCAGGAGATAAAGTGATACCGAAGGGATATCGGCCTACCGGAACGTTGTGTAATATTTTCTCACTTTGCAGATCGATGATGACCATCCGAAAGTTGATCTGGTCGACAGCATACAATGTAAATCCATCTTTACTCAATACCATATCCCCGATATATCCATGAGAATAATCACTATCAGAATCGATATATGAGCAATCAATATATCCATTTGATGCTCCAGTCATCAGATCGAATATAAATATTTTATTTTCCTGACCACCGGCCACATATACCGTACTGTTATCATTGGAAATGGCAAGTCCCATGAATACTGAGGCAAGAACGCCTTCATCTGTCGATGAACCAGGTGGAACCTGTTGAATCTCAGGATTTTCAGATGTTATATTACGCAAGATGCTTATAGATAAAGGATTGGTTCCTGAATTTGAAGTTACAGCGATATGCCTATCAGGGCTCAAAATCAGTCCGTAGGGGTGTGGAGCGACCTCATGCGTTATTCCTGCCGGAGTGATAAATCTTCCGTTTGGCAAAACGGTTTTAGCCTCCTTATTGATTTCAACATACATATCTCCTGCGGGTGCAGATATGATCCAGGGATCAATTTTTTTTGACTCACAGCCAAAAAACAGTATACATATAAAACAACAGATTTTTTTCACAAGTTTATAGTTTTGATATCTCCTGATTACTGGAAAATATTCATTCAATGGTTTCTTCTTCAAAATCACTTTCATTAACCCAGCCGGCATTTACATCTTCTCCAGCTAGATATCTTTCATAGAAATTACGGTCAGCATCATTTGAATAGATATAGGAATCAAATATATCTCCATTCCCAGCCATCCTTGGATCCTGCTGGGCCTCCAGCTTGCCTGCCATTTCCAGTTTTAGCTGGTTCATTATTTCCGAATAGCTCTGGTTGAAGGCCAGGTTATTTAAGCAGTATGGGTCTTCTTTTATATTATACAGCTCTTCTTCGATACGCCTTCCAAAGTTAAGTTGCCAGTATTCGCTTTCGCCATTTGATCTTCTATCATTTAATATTACAGTTTTGGTGGGGCTGCCATCCGTATTCAGATATCCTGTTTCCGGATTGCCTGCCGGCCAGCGGTCTGTTTTAAAATTTCTCAGATATAAGAATCCATCTTTTATAATCCCTCTGACAGGGTATCCTACATCTCCAGGACGCCCGACATCGTGTTTTTCCTTCCCGACCAGAACAAAATTCCTGTCGGGATTTACCGTCCCACCTTCTGACGCATTAAAAATATCGCTTAAACTTGAACCTTCTATAGCTTGCATCCCCGATTCTGACTCTGAAATACCCGCCAGCTCGAGAAAGGTAGGGGCTAGGTCAATAAAATTCACAAAATCCTCCACGATACGACCTGGATTATTAATGCCATTTTTCCACATTATGGCCATTGGCAGGTGGTTGGAATATTCATAAACCTGTCCTTTTACTCTTGGGAATGGCATCCCGTTGTCAGCAGTCACAACCACCATGGTATTGTCGAGTTCGCCTTTTTCTTCCAATAAAGTTAACATTTTCTGAAGGTGTTGGTCAAACCATTCTATCTCATAGGCGTAATCAAGTATATCCACCTTGACACTATCCACTTCAGGCCAGAAGGGAGGTACTTCTTCTATCTCGTCTATGGATTTACCTCCATAGTTCGCACCTGCGTTAAATTCATAAGCTCTGTGGGGCTCAGTACTTCCATACCAGAAGCAGAATGGCGTATTTTCTGGTCTGGCCTCCAGGAATGACTGGAAATTTGCAGCATAGTCATTTGGATTAATGTATCTCGCAGGGGGATCAAGTTTGTGTTCATTAAAAGGAATACCTGTTAACTGTCTTTTTTTTCCATCGATTTCTCCAGGTATGCCAGGTCCCCAGCCCTTAGCGGTATATCCTACAAAATAGCCATTGTCGGTAAGGGACTCTGCATAGGTTTTGAATTTTTTCGGAAAGAATGGCCAATGATTGGCGGCTTCTTCCAGTTGCCATGAATTACGTCCTGTTAAAATGCATGACCTTGATGGCGCACATTTAGCATTTGGCGTATAGCAGTT
>CAYMFU010000032.1:0-5242 GCA_964389805.1 uncultured Roseivirgaceae bacterium
AGGCAAAAGCTCGCGCCAGTTGTACAGCGCATACACTAGCCGTTACCTGCAAGTATTGAAAGGTGAACATCAATAATAACAACCAAACAAACTATATATTTAGTATTTTACAGTGTACAAAACCGCACTGGTAAAACAGTCACAATTATTTTTTGTCAAATGAAATTTTTATGATATTGAACACGAATGAAAATGCTAAATTGCAAATGGTGATATTTAATGAAAATGATTCAGAAAGACTGAATGATAATAAGATAGTTATAAAAGCACATAAAAAATTCAAAGCGATTTACTATTATTTAAAAAATGAAAAACTCAAAATACCTTATAGTAAACTGCTGATTATTCTTATTGTCGCTGCCCTGTTATCTTCCTGCACAGATACCCCCTCCCTGAAATCCAGGCCTGCAAGTGCTGAGAAGAGTGGTGTAGAACCTGTATTCGGGTCGCCTCCAAAAGCAATACAGTTACCATCGCATAGTATTCCACAAAGTCCCTTTCTTTTGGATGGCCGTAATGGAATTCATTACGATTCATATAATTCTGATGTAACAAACGATCTGGGGCCCATGGGGATAAACCCATCTGTAGTTACCCACAAATTAAGTAGGCTTGGCAAATCAGTTCCAACTGTTTTGTTTGACAATAGGGGCAGGATAATTACAGTAATGATATCTTTTACCGGGACATACCTGTATCTGATGGATCCCAACTCCCTTTCTATACTGGCACGGGAACGTCTTCCAAGGAAAAGTAACATTCATATATTCAACCAGAAAGATAATGATGCTTCCGGGGGAGGATACCTGCATATTACTCCATCGCAACAGGTGATAGTTCCGAAAATGGATAAAAAAATTGCTTTTTATGAAGTGATTGATGAAAAGGGAAATCCCCACTGGAACCTGGTAAAGGAAACTGATTTGAGCAACTTCTTACCCAGGGAAGCTTACATAAATGATGCAGTTCTTGATTACAGGGGTCAATTATGGTTCACAACCAGTATGGGGATGGTAGGTTATGTAGATAAAATTAGGGGAGATCTCGAAACCTATATCTTCCCTGAAGGCTTACAAAACCAGCTTGCAATTGATTCTACCGGGGTTTATGTACTCACAAGTAAATACATGAACAAGCTCATCATTAGCGATGATGGAAAGATCAATCTTGAATGGCGTTCAGTCTATGACAACAGAGCTGGATTAAATGGCCTTGTGGGTTCCGGTTCAGGCACCAGCCCTACCCTGTTTGGAGATAAGGATGATCTGATTGCAATTGCCGACAACGGGATACCGCAAATGCACATGAATGTTTACCATCGGAAGGATGGCCGTCTGATCTGTTCTGTTCCTGTTTTTGGCGAGGGAGAAACAGGATGCGAGAATTCGCTTATTGGATATGGAAATGATGTGGTAATTGAAAACAACGGAGGGTTTAAGCTGTTTTTCGGTGATTCTCAGGATACCCAGACAGGTCTGATAAGAATACATGTTCGTAAAGATCTAAATGGTGCTGAAATTGTCTGGGAGAATTATGATCTGAAAGCTTCTACAACACCCGTATTATCCACAGCAAACGGTATTATCTATTCTTATTGTGTCAAGGAAGGGAGTAAGGGAAGCGATGCCTGGTTTCTAAGTATGGTTGATTGGGAAACAGGTAAGACAGTTTACGAATACTGGGCTGGAAGTGGTAAAGATTATGCTGATATGCTTCAACCGGTTGTAATTTATGATGGTACTTTTTACATTGGTACTAAAACAGGTCTATTGCTCATTCGGGATAATTAAATGATACCTCATTTTTGAACATATGAAAACAGATTACGATGCCATAGTAATTGGAGCAGGACATAATGGACTTACCTCTGCTTCTCAGCTTGCCAGAAAAGGTTTAAAAGTACTATGCCTTGAAAAAACGGATCGGCACGGTGGAATGGCCTATACACAAGAATTGTTTAAGGGTTACAGACACAATGTAGGTGCATGGTTGCTGCTCATTTTCAGAGATGAGATGATCAAATTACTTGGATTGGAGAAATATGATCTGGAGATCATGAGACCTGAAAGCTCCTACTGCAACTATGGCGATCCCAAGGATAAATATTTCATTGGCTGGACCGATAAGAAGAAAGTAGGCAAACACCTGTTTAAGATCCATGGATTAAAAGCCATCATTGGCCTGTCCAGGATGGATAAAGCATTCAGCACATTCAAAAAGCTGGCCGATACGCACCTGTTCAGTGAACCCACATCCTTTGACAAAGCTGTCTCAACAGTTAAAAGTCAAAAAACGAGGGAGCTTATGAAAACCATTTATTATGGAAGCGCAAAGGATGTATTGGGGAAATTCTTTCCAAAAGGAGGTGCCTTAAAACTCATTCAGGGTTCATTCTCTGCATCTGCCATCGACGGGACGCACGGTGGGCCATATTCCGCAGGAACAGGATTGTCAATGGCTTATCACTATACCATGGGAGATATTTATGATTTTCGCACCTTCAGAGGGGGGATAGGAGTTTTATCGGATGCGCTGGTTTCCTCCCTAAGGGAAAATGGCGGTGAGATACGATATAGCAGTAGTGTCAGCAGATTTCTTCTGGAAGGAAACAAAGTTATTGGTGTGGAATTAAAGAATGGGGAAAAGATTACTGCCAGTAAGGTATTATCGAGTCTCGACGCAAAAACAACATTTCTGAAGCTTGCGGGAGACGCGGAGCTTGAGGCTGATTTTAAACAAAAGGTGGATGAAATAGATTATCGCAATGGCTATATACAAATCCACCTGACAATAAGTGAACTTCCTGAATATACAGGTCATCTTTCCTTCGCCAACGAAAACAAAATAAGGTGGCTGATGGCTTACATACGCTCTCCCGAACACCTGCAGCAATGCTGGGAAGAATATCAGCGTGGTGAGGTTCCGTCCGACCCGGTTAGTTATACGGTTATTCCCAGTATAATGGATCCTTCACTGGCAACGGGACCCGGGTATACTTGTACCATATTCTCACATTATTTCCCCTACGATATTCCGGATGGGAAACATAAAGAATACCGTGATCTTATGGCGGAGAGAATCATAAACCAGATAACAGAACGAGCCCCAAACTTCAGGGATGCCATCATGGACAAGGCTGTATATACACACAAAAATTTTGAAAACACCTTTGGTATTACTGCCGGAGATTTTACTCACGGACTTATTCAACCCTCTCAGTGGTGGGACCACAGGCCGGTGAAAGGCTGGTCAAATTACAGGACCCCCCTGGAAAATTTGTATATGTGCGGATCCGCTGTCCATCCTGGTCCCGGCGTTACATGTATTCCAGGATATAACGCTGCTCTAACAGTGTTGAAAGATATAGGGATAAGAGTTACTTAGCCGAGAAATACATATAAGTTTAATTTGCCAAGCGCTGAAAAACAAATGCAAAAATAGTACCTGCAGGTAACATAGTGTCATACGCCATACTGCCTGTCACGCCTTTTGCATAAGTTGGACAAAAGCCGCGCCAGTTGTACAGCGCATACACTAACCGTTATGGGCAATAAAGTATAAAACAACCAAATCACTAAATAATTCGTCTTAACTAAGTATCACTATTAAATGAAGTCAATTATAGCAATATCAATTTTCTCTTTGCTACTAAGCATCACTTCTTGCAGCTGGTACAATGAAGAAGATGATGAACCTCGTAAGACTTCATGCATTCAACCTGGGCTATACGATTATTTAGAGCATGATTGGCTTGATTCCATATGTACGACGGAGATCTGTTCAACATACACTGCCGTATGGAAGGAGCTGTTTATGAAGCAGAATAATATGACTGAGGAATATTTCAGCAAGCATATAACCATAACAAGTTCAGAAACAACTCCACCTGAAAACGAGAGTGCCAGATTTCACATAGGATACAGGGTACAAAATGATTGGGCAATAGCAGAAGGGGGGGACGGATTTATAATTAGAATCGCTGAAGATGATACAAGCTATCCGGAAATTGGATTGTCAAAGGGTACATATTTAACTTTTGAAGAAATCGAGGCTGCAATTGATCATCATGGATTCAATTCTTGGATCGACAAGGCGCCAAAAACTGGACCGTTAAAATATTCCTCCATGAATGAGGCGCTGGATACACTAATTAAGGCCGCAGGGGTTGATAAATTGTGTTTCACACGAGTATTCCTAAGCCGCTCAGTTGGGACGCTAACGCTGGAAGCATACGCGATTTATGAAGATATAAATAATGGTTGCATTGAAGGGACTATTGACTTAATAACAGGGTATACCAACGTTACAGACGTATCATGTGAAAATATTTACAGCCCATAACATAGTGTCATACACCATACTGCCTGTCACGCCTTTTGCAGATAAAGGCAAAAGATCGCGCCAGTTGTACAGCGCATACACTAACCGCTATGCTGCATAAGGTTGACATTAATTGAAATATTACTTACCTTTGGCGTTAGTATTGCAATACGTTATTATGATTAGATCGTTTGGATCAAAAGAAACCGAGAAAATCTGGAATGGGATTAGATCTAACAAAATCCCCCCTGAAGTTCAAAAAGTAGGGCGACGCAAGTTAAGAATGATAAACAATTCGATCGACATTAATGACCTTAGAATACCACCCTCTAACCGGCTTGAAAAGCTTAAAGGAGATTTGAAAAGCTTTCATAGTATTAGGATTAACGATCAATGGAGAATCATACTTAAGTGGGAAGCCGGACACGCACAAGAAGTTGAAATAGTTGATTATCACAAATAAGAGATAATGGGAAAGCTAGATAACATACATCCTGGTGAAGTGCTGCGAGAAGAATTCATGATTCCGTTGGAAATTACAGCTTATCGCCTATCGAAGGATCTGGGAATACCCCAGACCAGAATTAGTGAGATATTGAAGGGTCGGCGTCGTATCTCAGCTGATACTGCTTTAAGGTTAAGCAAGTATTTTGGGAATTCCCCAAAATTCTGGTTAGGACTACAAGATGACTTTGATCTTGAAGAAGAGCTTAATTCTAGGAAACGAGAATTCCAAAAGATCAAAAGAAGAATAGATTACGCATCATAGGTTGTGCAAACTCTATATTGGCTTATCTCGTGCTTTGCACAGTGAAAGTCATATATTTTAACAGCAGATTGTGGAAACTATCTAGAACGAACTAAACGAGAATATTGCATATGCAAAGCCCGCGCCAAGTTCCGCTCCGGCCCTCATTGGGAG
>CAYMFU010000033.1:0-13107 GCA_964389805.1 uncultured Roseivirgaceae bacterium
TTAATAATATATACTAATAAATACCTTTCATCTGATACGCCTCCAGGGAAATTAGTTCGGCTTCCTGTCCCTGTGAGTATAGGGATACACCGACACTTTCTTCCAGACATGGATAGACATGCATTGCCACGCATTGTTTTCCATTGGCAAATACTTCAACAACACTTTTATCTATAAAAATCCTTAATTTCAAATTTTCATTATTCTCTAATAATATGGGAGCTGATTCAGGAGGCCTTGAACGAGCCTTCGGAACAATTAAATCTCAAAATTAACAGGATGGAATTCCTATACCTTATTCCCATTACACAACTGGCTGAATTGGGCATTAATGGTCGTCCTGGTAATGCGCTTTTAACAGGTCCTCAGCAAAATCATTCGACAGATCCCGAACCACAGAATGGACATGATTGGCATTGTTCTGAATGTTATCGTATTCAATGAGTAACATGGGTCCCTGTATGCGATAATAATGACCAGTACCAGGTTGTAAACTTCCTGCCCATGCAAATGAAAGGTTCTCAACCCCCGCCTGCTCGATTCTCTTTCTAAGGGTTTCAGAATAACCGGCTTCATAATTATCAATATAAACATTAAGCAGGTCAAGGAAAATTTCTTTCTGTTTATCATTAAGTTGACCATAGGATATCCCCTTAGGATCAAGATTTTCTGCTTTTCTGTTGTTCTTGGTTATTATTTCCTTCGGCGCGGTGTCAGAAAATAAGGCAATAGCCAAGTTTTCTTTATTAAGAGAATTCACCAGCTTAAATCCAAGATCAGTTTCTGATTTCAATACCTCCTGATGATCAAACCCATCAACATTGACAATTGCAGGATTTGAACCAAAAAAGGAAGGTGTTGATGAAACTACCTGATTATCATTGGAGGTGAAACTTAAAGAGAGGTGATGCCCTTCAAACCGCCATCCCCAGAAATTATCTTGAGATGGATCGCCAAATACCCAGATATAGTATTTCAATGGATCCCTCATGGGACTCCCATCAGGCATTTTATTCTGGTTATTCTCTACTACGATCAGGACTTTTTCCAGTTCAATGATTTCAGTGGATTTTCTGAATCCTTCATTACTTAATGAAGCCCTTAGCAGGTCCAGTGCCAATTTTTTCTGTTCGTCGTTGAAGTCATGAAAACTGGCTCCTTTTCTTGCGATGGGAACGAAATGAATGTTGAATCGTTCAGGGTCATCCAGGGTAAAGTGCGCCTTTGACCTGAGTTCCGGGGATAAGGCATCTAAGAATGCGTTCGCTTTCTGATAAAGATCTTGTGCGTTAACTTGCGTAGCAAAGAGAAGTGATAAATAAACGAAAATCGATCTAATTGGCTTCATGGAATTAATAATTAAGTAGTCAGGTTATTTGTATACAAGTGGATTCAGATATATACCATCTTGTAAGGTAAATATCTATACTTATAAAGGATAGTTATTGATTTAAAGAAATTAACTTATTTTCATATTGTGAAAGATAATTTCTTGCTTCAACCAATTCCTGTCGATCGCTTTCAGAACCTTCTGCCAATGCAAGTAATTCTTTATAGTAATAGGTAGATTTATTTACATCTCCTGATTTGTTCGCTGCCATGGCGGCCCCATATAGACCATTAAATCTGTTGGGGTGATCTTTAAGGTCTTGCTCGTAGGCTTCCAGTGCAGCGTCGGGATTATTAACGGCAAGAAGCATATCACCCAGGAGTTCCCTGGCAGGTAGAACCTCACAGGGTGTAATAGGATGTTTATCGGTTTGATCTTCCATTTCTGCTGCTTCATGCATTATTCTTAATGCTTCCTCCTCATTGTCTTTGGCCAGTTCAAGCCAGGCCTCAGAAGACTTTATCTGGATCATTACCTGATTTGCCTGGTACGTATTTCCTTTTTGTAGAAGTTGCTTAGTTAGAGATTTTAATATAGATATCTCGTTTTCGGCTGATTTGATATCTCCTGTCTTTGATGATCCAAGGGCCCTGGCAAAGTGGGTGATGGCCGCTTCCCATTGATGATTTTCCCATATTACATCGGATGGATGTTGCTTTAACAAGGCAGCTTTCTCCCATTGTTTATTCTCTAATAGGATCCGGGCCGGAATGGCTCCAAAATTATACGGTCCGGTAAGTGTTATCAGTTTATCCATAGTCTGAAGGTACTGATATTGCTGGTAGGCACTCACGTTGTTGCCTTTTTGCAGATAAGCATAAACCAGGTAATCCATGGCATGAACTTCTTCTTCCCAATGTCCATCCATATTATTTTCTTCAGCATAACATTGTGCAGCATTGGCTGATTTTATATTTGAATTAATTGATTCATCCCATAATCCCAGCCTTGTGTATATATGAGAAGGCATATGTTGAGCATGGGCTGAGGCAGGGGCGATATCTGCATATCGACGTGCTGTCGGCAATGCCATGTGTGCCAGGATTGGATTGTCATAATTATGAATGATATAGTGTGCTATCCCGGGATGATTGGGCTGGTCTGGAAATATGGATTCAAGGATCTGTCCAGCCTTTTTCTGATTCACATAGTCCTTATCATCCGGATCTGCAGTAGACTTTAAGGCCAGGGCATAAAAAATAGCAGCTTCTGTGTCATTCGGATACTTTAGATAGATCTGTTCCATCTTGTTTTCATATCTCCTGGCCCGTGTCTTATGGTCAACATTTTCCCAGTCCTTATAAAAGGCAGAAATGGCACGGAGATATTCCCTTTCCTGGTCAGTTTGGGGTAGAGTTTCTGCGATTTTTAGTATATCCGATCCTTTTTTCAGGTCCCCTTCGCTAGGTGCAAACCAGAGGGAATGATAAATGCTCATGGCAACACCCCAATAGGCCATGGGACAGTCAGGATTCTGGTCAATAACCTGTACAAATGCCTTTTCAGCCTCGATATACGCAAAGGAATGTAATAGTGAAACAGCCAGGTCGAAGGTTTCTTTTGTTTCATAATTGCAGTAAAAGGAAAAATTGACATCACCGAATTCGTCGCTTCCGCATAAAGTAATTTCACCTCTTTGCAGTTCGATGGATGCCAACTTAAGATTTTGGTCAGTATTTCTGTTTTGACAAGCAGTTGAAAACAGTAAAGATAGTAAGCTAAGCTGGAATAAAGATTTTAAATTATAATTCATAATTATTAATTTTTATGGACCACTTTTATAAATAACAAATAACTATTTGTTAATCTCCTTTGTTTTTTAGTAATCTATTGCGACAAGCGGGAAAGGCAGGCTATACCTCTTTATAAAATGTATAATCTTAGCAAGATAAGACTTTATATTGTTCGAAACAAATATAGATATCGTAGCGGAAAGATTCCTTTTTAAATGTAATCTTGATTAATTTACGCTACGAGTATGTGGGAGTGGCTTCAACTTTGCTTTTATTCAATGAATTTATTTATCTTCGGTACCTTAGCCTGAAAAGGTGAATTTTATAGTAGTCCAAAATATGAATTTAATTTTAATATTTAACATGAAAGGATGATTCTACGTGTCAATTAAACGAAAACAACTTTCCTTTTTAGATCAGTATTTAACATTGTGGATATTCCTTGCCATGGGACTTGGAGTTGGTTTAGGATATCTTTTTCCGGGTGTAGCTGCGAAAATAGATTCCATGAGCAGTGGGACAACAAATATCCCGATTGCTGTTGGATTGATCCTGATGATGTACCCGCCTCTGGCTAAAGTGAACTACAAACTCCTGCCCAAGGTCTTTAAGAACGTAAAGGTCTTATCGATTTCCCTGGTATTGAATTGGATTATCGGCCCCGTATTAATGTTTATACTGGCATTGGTATTTCTCAAGGACTATCCGGAGTACATGGTAGGCTTGATATTGATTGGATTGGCAAGGTGTATAGCTATGGTCCTGGTATGGAACGACCTGGCGGAAGGCAGCAGTGAATATGGGGCTGGACTTGTTGCATTAAACAGCATATTCCAGGTATTTGCCTATAGTTTTTATGCCTGGTTGTTTATAACAAAACTCCCGACGCTATTTGGATATGAAGGGGTTATCGTAGATATTTCTATACGGACCATTGCTGAAAGTGTGGCCATATACCTGGGAATTCCCTTTCTGGCAGGTTTGTTGAGCAGGATTGTGTTTGTAAAACATAAGGGAGAGGAATGGTATAAATCAAAATTTATCCCTGCAATTTCACCTATAACATTGATCGCACTGCTGTTTACCATCGTAATCATGTTCTCACTGAAAGGAGAATTAATAGTTAATATCCCGATGGATGTAGTCAGGATTGCCATTCCATTATTAATTTACTTCACCATCATGTTCCTGATTGGATTTTTTATGAGTAAGGGCCTGGGCGCTAAATATGACATCAATGCTTCTATTTCTTTTACAGCAGCTGGAAATAATTTTGAACTGGCCATAGCAGTAGCTATTGCTGTGTTCGGTTTGAATTCCGGACAAGCCTTTGCAGGTGTGGTTGGACCACTGGTGGAAGTGCCCGCGTTGATCCTGCTGGTCAGGGTAGCTTTCTGGTTAAAAAAGAAATATTATGATTCCTAAGAACAGAATCGTATCCATTGATATCATCAGGGCATTAACCATGTATTTCATGATCTTTGTCAATGATCTCTGGACATTGAGGGATATTCCCGAATGGTTAGGCCACGCAGCTCGGGGAGAAGACAGGTTAGGCTTTGCAGATATTATATTTCCATTATTTTTATTTATAGTCGGTTTGTCTATTCCTTTTGCTTTTAAGGCCAGGCGCAAGAAAGGAGATACTGATTTACAGATCTTCCAGCATATTATTACAAGGAGCCTGGCATTGATCGTGATGGGTTTCTTCATGGTTAACCTTGAAAACATCAACAGGGAACTCCTTTCAATTAGTAAACCTGTTTATCAGATACTGATGGCCACCGCTTTTGTGTTGATCTGGAACATGTATCCTGATGGTAAGGCTTTTAAGCGGATTCCGGAATGGGTAATGAAGGTAATCGGGGTCCTTGTATTGGTATATTTAGCCGTAATATATACAGGTGGTACGGTAGATGATCCACATTGGATGAGACCACACTGGTGGGGGATTTTAGGATTGATTGGCTGGGCATACCTTATGGTGGCTACGCTTTACCTGTTTGCCGGGAATCGAATCCTATGGCTGTCCTTGTTCGTTTTGGCATTCCTCTTCCTCAATATTCAGCAGGAGGTCAAACCATTTGCTGGATTCCCGGATATTAAGATTGTGATTCCAGCTTCGAATTATGTGCTCGTTTCCTGCGGATTGCTGGCTTCTGTTCTGTATATCAAGCTCAATGAAAAAGAAAAAATTAAGGAATTTTTGATACTGATGGGCGTACTGGCCCTGGTATTCATAGTTTTTGGCATCTTGACACGTCCTGATTGGGGCATAAAAAAAATGGGAGGCACTCCTTCCTGGTCTACCATTTGTGCTGGTATTGGCTTCGCCAGCTTTGCTATCCTGTATATACTTGCAGATATTCTGAATGTCAGGAAATGGGCATCGATAATTGGGCCGGCCGGTCGGTCCACTCTTACCTGTTACCTGGTACCGTACTTTTACTATGGAATTTATGCAATCATTGGGTATTCCCTTCCAATTTTCCTTCGGACAGGATATGTTGGGATTATTAAATCACTATTGTTTGCACTTCTGATAGTAACTATAACTGGAGGCCTGGAGCGTCTGAAAATAAAACTCAAGATCTAATACCGCGCACACGGTATACCAAATCACGGGAACAAATTACCGGAGATTTCTTTTATCTTCTCAGCCTATTATCTCGATCCTTTCCCAAATAAAAATATTTGTATTAATCCGGATCAACTTCCACTTTTAGCCTCCTTTTATTATTTTTTCATAATGATCACTTAATAATAATCCCCCTTTGCAAAATCTGCAAAAATCCCAGATTTCAATAGTAAAAATCAATATCGATAAATCATCCCACCCTCGTAAATTAATAGTAACATTTAATCTGATTACCATGGAAAGGAAAATAGCATTTATTCTATGTTTTGGTATTCGAAAAATAGCCTCCATATTCTTTTCCCTGATTTTCCTGTTACAGAGCTGTGTGATCTATGATAAAAGACCGGTTAGTATAGATGAAGTTTTAGATAATAAAAAAGTAAAGGTAATTACAAGGGATAGCAGGAAATCAATCTATGAAAAGATATATTACAGGGAGGATGGTAATCTGTATGGGCTAACCACTAAAAAGGATAAAGATACTCAGGATATTATGATCCCCCTGGATCAGATAGATATTGTTAAAGCAGGTGCTGATCCAAATATTTCGAAAGATATCATTAAAACTACGGAAGGGAAAACATACCGGTTCGATACTTATTATCAGGAAAATGATACAATTTACGGCAAAATGACCATTAAACGACAGAAGGAAGTACTCCTGTTGAAAGAAGATATAAAAGGTATATATCCATATAATCCCAAGAAAAGTAAAGCGGGTACCGTTTTTCTGGTCATCGGAATGATTCCGACGGGAATTATCCTTATAGGTACGATAGTTGTAATAATTGAATGCTGGGGGGAGGATTGCTCAATGGGTTGGGGAGGAATTTAAGATAGTATTATCAGATAAAAAATGATCCAACAATGAATAATTTATTCCATAAGTATTTAAAACCAATGACATTTGCTATTGCATTGTCTTTTTTGTTACAATTCTGCACAGTTTACCATAAAAACTCGGCAACTATTGATCAGGCTGTTCATACAGATATTATAGGCTTGAAGGTTATAACACAGGATGACAGAAAGTTCTTCTTCGACTCCTTATTCTACAGAGAGGACCTTCTGCTCGGTAGGTTGCATAAGTCCAGGAAAGGGCAATCAACCGATGTACAAATCAATCCTGATAGGATAAAGGAAATACATCTATACAATAGGAAACTAAGTAGAACACTAACAATAATTGTAGGTGTAGGCATTCCGGCAGCGATAATAGCGATCGGCATAGCCACTTTTGAAATGGATCTGAGCGGAATAAACTTTGATTAAACGAAACTAAAGTCATACTACTATTTTTCATTTAGTAGCATGACTTTTCGATTTAACAATTTAAAATCAACCTCCCATCTCCTGCATTTTCCTTTTGATGTTTGCCATTAATTCACCCATTTCTTTATCCGGGCTGAAATCCATCAATTTCGTGTCTTCCAATACGATGGCGGTATGCCCGGAGGGCCAGTAAAAAAGATCGCCTGCTTTAGTAATCTCCTCGGTTCCGTCATTATAGACTAATTTTATGGATCCTTCTAAGATATATCCCCAATGCGGGCAATGGCATCTGTCATTATCCAGGCCTTCTAAAAAAGGGGTAAAATCTGCGCCGCCTGGCAATTGATTATAGCCTACGGTCATGCCACCCCAGTCCTTCAAACCGCGCATTTCAATTCCCGGTGCTTCCATAACTACAGGAAGTTCATCTTTGTTAATCTTCATGGTTTTAATAGTTTTAGTTTTGAATAATCTTATAAATTAATATTAACTGCGATCAAAAGCAAGGATTATAGAAGTAGACAAGCTTTTTAGTCTATTCTAAAATAACAACCCATAAAATTCACTAAATTGTATGTCATTACAGACATTGTTTATATCACAAAAATTTTTAATATCATGTTCCACCGATCCAAAAAAATTAATGAAGGATATTCTGGCTTTTCATTTGTCTTTCCAATCGTTTGTGCTTTATTCTCATTTGCATTTCTTTCAAGTTGTTCCATAAAGAACAATCAGGAAGAAAAAGATATTAGCCAGCCTAATATTCTGATGATCCTTGTGGATGACCTGGGATATGGGGATGTGGGCTGCTATGGAGGAAAGAATATACCTACACCAAATATTGACCGCCTCGCAACGGAGGGAGTCCGCTTCACTGATGCCCATGTGATGTGTTCCGTATGTGGTCCAAGCCGGGTAGCCCTTTTAACAGGGCGGTACCAACAACGGATGGGCGTGTACTGGAATCCTGACCTCTGGCAAAGGAATAACTGGGGACCGCCGGATAGCATCCTACTTCTACCACAGGTGATGAAGAAAGCAGGTTATGTGACAGGCCATATCGGGAAATGGAATGTAAGCCCGGAAGCTTTACCGTATGTTGATGAATGTTATGACCTGATGAATTGGAAAGGTGCCTATTACCCCAATGATACAGGCACATACCTGGGTGTGGATAGCCCTGATTTCTATGATGAGCCCAATGGTTGGGGGCCTCCTGAGCCTGGCGCGGAATACCTGACAGACCGGCTGACGCGGCATGCCATAGAATTTATCGATAAACATAAGACAGCACCGTTCTTCCTATATCTGGCCTATAATGCACCGCATACCCCATTACAGGCTGATATCAAATACAAAGAAATATTTAAACATTTGGAGAATGAACCGAACCGGATCTATGCGGGAATGGTATCATCTGTTGATGAGAACATAGGAAAGATCATGCTGAAGCTTGAGGAACTTGGGCTTGCTGAAAATACAATAGTCGCTTTCAGCAGTGACAACGGACCAGCCTACTGGCGTTCGTACGACCGGGGTTGGCCGGAAGAATGGCCATTGACATTGATCGGTTCTGCAGGAGAACTGCGAGGAAATAAAGGCCAACGCTATGAAGGAGGCCACCGTGAACCATTTATTATTCGCTGGCCTTCAGAACTGAAACCAGGACAGGTCTACACCAAAACCACTAGTACGCTGGATCTTTTCCCAACTTTTCTCTCTGCCACAAATCAGGAAGTTGATGCGGATCTCTACCTGGATGGAGTTGACCTGCTTCCTTATATTAAAGGCGAATCGCAGGAAGCACCACATGATACCCTGTACTGGATGACACACAATCAGGGTGCAGTCAGGGCAGGAAAATGGAAAATGATTTTTTCCTCTGCATTGGAAGTTCAATTATTTAATCTTCAGGATGATCTCCCTGAAGAAAAAGATCTTGCTTTGGAAAATCCTGAACTGGTTCGAGAACTTCTGAATTCCTGGAATAATTGGAACAAACCCTTTCCGGTATCTGCCAGTGAACAAAAGAAATTCACCACTGATTAAATGAAGTAAGCCTGATTGTACGTATAATATTTACTAATATTATACGTATACTTAAACTTTTATACGTATAAATGTCTTAAAAAATATACGTATAACTTAAGGAAATTCGATGCCATTTTGTTATGAAAAATTAATTGTCCAGGTGGGATAAATCCATTTATCATTAAATTCATTACAGATAAGTAATTAAGGAGCATTCTTTGAAAAACATAGGATAAATGTTTACCTTAATTATTTCAAGATGACCATATCGTTATGAAAACAAATCGAATATTTTTTTTAAGTTTTATTGCAGTTGTTTTATTATCATCTCAAATTTTATTGGCAGATATCGGGAATACTACCATTGCAAAATGGAAAGACAACAAAAAGGGAGCTTACACCTTGCGCTTCGATGACAGCATGATGTCGCATAAGGACCATACGGTCCCAAACCTGGTCAAAAGGGGTTTGACAGCATCCTTTTTCATAAATCCGGCCACAAACAGGTATGGCTATGGCATCGATGTATGGGAGAGCCAGGCAAGCCGGATTGGAATGGAGATGTGCCCGCATACCATGAACCATATAGGTGCCGGAGATTTCGGGGAAGCAGACTATGAAATCGAAGAGTCCTTCAAAACAGTATGGAAGCTTAACCCACCAGATAAAAGTAAATTGTATCCTTTCAGCAGGGGGGGAGGCACTGAATGGCCCGATGGTTACCGGAAAGCTATACAAAGTAAGTATCCAATTGCCGATTATTCCAATGAAGCGGTCAGATACAACGGAAAAGACGATAGAAGTGAATTAATAGCCTTTGCCCAAAAAGCTATACAAAACAATGCATGGCATATTGTTCTGACACATGGTACCGGCCCGAATCTGGAATGGCTTGGATTTGAAGTATCCAATTTTGAGTCTTTGCTTGATTATCTGGCATCTGTAAAAGATAAAATGTGGGTAGGAAATGCAGGAGATATATATAAGTATGTGATGGAAAGAAAATCGGCAAAGGCAAATGTATTGAAATCCGATGATAGATCAATCCATTTAAATCTTACTTCGGAGGTTGAACCGGAGCTGTTTGATTATCCACTTTCACTGGTTACTGAAGTGCCGGCTAATTGGAAGCACTGTAAAGTGGTGCAGGGGGACATGGTGGAAATTTACCCTGTAGTCTCAAACAGGGTAATGTATAATGCAATCCCGAATAGAGGAGAGATCCAATTATTACCATCCACCATGGACACAACCCCTCCCGGTCAGGTATTTGTCAATGATGGCAGCGGGCAGGATATTGACTCTTCACCACAAACCAATATGATTTCTGCAAACTGGGGACCGGCAGTAGACAATGAAACCAGGATATCGAGGTACTGGTACAAGATAGGGACTACCCCTGGAGGATCTGAGGTCCTGGACTGGATCGACAACGGAAGGGTAAGATCTTTTTCTACTTCAAGAACAAACCTGGCACTGGTTAGAGGAGAGACGTATTATGTGACGGTAAAAGCGGTAAACGGTGTTGGACTTTACTCTGAAAGCACGTCCGATGGATTTAAGGTAAATACCATTCCTGATTATATTTCATTCAATGAGAATTTCGACAGCGGATATCTGTCGCAATGGACAAAAAGTCAAACCAGGAACGGATCGGATAAAAATATAATCTACCTGACGGAACGTTCTGCCCGGAATGGTGAATTGGGCATGCAGTGTCATCTTCAGGACCTGCAAAGTGGTACGCCCTTTTTATTAAAAGATAATGTTTCCAGGGAAAATGAGGTGTTCACGAGGTTCTACCTGAAGTTAAGTCCAGATTTTCATTTCACCCCTGAAAGCGGGAATCTTCAAATCCTGGAACTTCAGGATGCCGGTGGAAATTTCGTCGCACAGGTATCCCTGGGATATAAAACTGATATTGGATTTCATGTATATGCTTCAGCCATTGATAATACTGGATACCATGTCTCCATACCCGGAGCGAGAGGTGACTATCCATTAAGCTATATTCCAATAAAAAAAGAGGAATGGGTAAGGATCGACCTGAGGACCATAGCTGATGAAAAGAAGGGAGGAACCGAGCTTTGGGTAAATGGAGTTCGTGAAGGGTGTATTACCAACCGCTTTGCGGATGGATTGGCTGTCAGAAATCTGCGAATCGGTATCCTGAATCTCTATGAAAGTTCCGGCAGCGGGGATCTGTTTTTTGACGATATCTCCGTTTCGGATAGCTTTTTGAGATAGAAGAAAAAGTATGTAGTACAGAAAATACAGACTGAAATTAATCCATATATACTTCAATGAGAACTATCTTTATTATTCTCAGAGCCATTTGAACATCACAGAGAACTTTCAATTGCATTCTAAATCCATTTGAGTTTCATCGGGGACCATCTTATGCTGTTCTGTGATCTATATCAACTTTACAGGTCCGAGTAAACCCTGGCTTTTGTATTCCTGCCAGCTGATCCATCTTTGGGCCACCGGGTTGTCTTCCAATGATTTCAGATAATTGCCCAATACTGTTGTTACCTTTATCCGAAGCTCGTTTTCGCCAGCATGAAGATTATCTTCCAATACATAGGTATGATCTCCATACCATCGGATACCCAGGGATTTATTGTTTATTAAAACTTCGGAAATCCCCACAACCTTTCCGAGATCAATAGCAGAATATTTCACGTTCTCAGAAATTTCAAGGGTTTTCTTATAATGAACGATCCCGGCAAAGGTTTTCAATCTGGAATCATCCAGGAAATCAAGAAGCTGAGATAATTCAATGCTCTCGGTGCGCCCATCGACATGTTCCAGTATAAGAGTCCAGGGGCCTTCAAGGATCGTCGAATCAACGGAATCACGATTTTCCGGAGATTGAATGCCGGACTTTGATATTGATTGTTCTGAATCCCTTCCCTTTGGAATCTCAAAAACGATCAGTTTTGATTCAGCCCGTTCAAAATGCAGTTTCAACAAGGAATCGCTTGAATTATCCTGCAATAAAGACCGTTTACCAGTCTCTGCATCCCAGAGCCATGGAAGCTTACAATTTGATGTAAATCTGACTGTAATTTCTCTGGACTCGTTTGCATTTGAATTGGAAAAAAAGAAAATATCCAGATCCTTATGTTGAAAATAGTTCTGGTTAATGAAGCGGTCAGGATTTGAAATTTCCAGATATGGCTTCATACCGAACTGTTCCTGAATAGTTTTAAACCAGGAGATCATATTGCCATCCGGCGAAGGATGAATCCCTACATTGTCCGGATGATCGGTCATTAATTTATCAATAGTATTCTTAACCTGGGCATCTTTCTTACCATAATCCAAAAATTCAGGTGACTGGAAGGGTACTTTTTCAATAAAAACGATATTCCCACCAGTTCCGGCAAATTGCTCAAGTGCGATGGCTGTCTCAGGCAGCATGGTTTCTACTTCGACTAAGATAATGGTTGAGTATTTTCTGGATTTATAGCCCATATGCCCATCTGCATACGCTGATTCCTGCAAGACCTTTTCACTCACGTAATCACATCCAAAACCACTTTGTTGAATGGGCTCCCATACATTGTGCTGGTATGGGGGGTATTTAACAACCGGAAATGGATCCCGCTGTGGGCCGAACTTCATCCACATGTCAGCCAGTGGGTGCAGGATGGCTATATCAGCAACCGGTTCAGCATTCATAAATACTACCGACAGCCTGGCCTTATAATCTGTCCACAATCTGAGGTAAGGCCACCAGGGATTGCGTTCATTGAAAAAAGTACCGTATTGTACCCAACCGGGGAATGGCGCCTCAGGCGGACTGTAGTTAAAGCCATGCAATATGGAATGCGTTACCCCGGATAAATTGCTCTGGTCACCAGCCACCTTAATGGCTTCCAGGGTGGCATTGAATACCATGGATGTATTGGTAATTTCCTCACAGCTGACCAGTTTATTCCCGCTTAAGCGGGCACCGGATGCTACGAATTTATTGATCTCAGAATATGCGCGTCCCCTCCAGCCTGTATCGGGAAATTCATTACCAACTGTTT
>CAYMFU010000034.1:0-3809 GCA_964389805.1 uncultured Roseivirgaceae bacterium
ATACTGCAGTCACGATGGTCCGGGTATACGAACAACCGTTTTCTTAAAGGGCTGCTCATTGCGCTGTAAATGGTGTTCAAATCCTGAAAGCATAAGCTTGAAACCGGAGCTCTCCTATGAATCCAAGAAATGTAAGGGTAAAGCATGCAGCATTTGTCTTAAACCTCCATTTCCGGAAGGTGCTTTCTATTTTGTAGATGGTGATGATGAAAAAGTAAAAGTTAACTGGCATCTGGCCAGGCATTGTGATGAAGAAATGGCTTCACGCTGTCCGGAAGGCGCACTGGGAATGTTTGGTGAAAAGATGACGGTAAATGAAGTTCTTGATGAAGTAGAGAGGGATGCTTCATTTTATCGGAATACTGGTGGAGGTATGACCATCAGTGGTGGGGAGGTCATGCTGCAACCTGACTTCGCAGCTGCCTGTTTGCATGAAGCTCACAATCGCGGTATCAATACAGCAATAGAAACTGCATCCAATGCACCCTGGTCTTACCTTGAGAAAGTGTTACCCCATGTCGATACCATGCTGCACGATCTAAAACTGATGAATTCGGAACGTCACAAAAAATGGACTGGCGTGGGCAACAAACGAATCCTGGAGAACTTCAAAAAAGCCTACGAAACTTTCCCTGATATCAATTTTATTGCACGTACACCACTGATACCCGGGATTAATGCAGATGAAGAACATGTCCGGGCTGTCCTGGATTTTATAAAACCTTACAAAAACGTAATTAATTACGAACTATTACCCTATCATCGATTTGGACTTAGTAAGTACGGATTACTGGGAGAGGTATATGAACTGGAGGATTACAAAACACCTTCAGATGAATTGGTTAAGCACTTAGAGGCTATCATTGATGAAGCTTTTGGGAGAAATAAGGAATAAGATAAATAATAAATTATGGCTAAATAGGATGCAATGGTGCAATATCATCGATATTAAGAAACCACCGCCTCAATAATACACATTCAATCATAAGTTTTCCAGGTATCCTTAATAGTATTAAGCACCAAATATGGTCTTTCCACCAAATATAGTGCCCTTGCTCGATCTGCCCTGGACTTCCCAACTCGTTTCATTCCATCGTATAATCTTGATTATTAGCCTGATACGATGCGGCAACACCATGGATCTGAAATTGGCACAGTTTTGATAAGGCTTAATAAGAGTTTAATTATGTATGACTTTAAGATTCGGAAAACAATTCCTGAATATTTTGATCAAGATTATCACCAAAGAAATATAAAAAGGAAGAATTCCTTGAAAGTATGCACATGTACATGGCAGAAATACATAGGCAACCAGGCTGTTTAAGCTACAACTTATACCAGAACTCAGATGAAGAAAATACCTATCTGGTGGTATGCGGATTTCGGAATTATAAAAATAAAATATTGTTGAATTATAAAAATAAAATATTGTTGAATTTTAAAAATACAAGATTATGAAAACAATTATTTTCTACTTCTTAATCATAGTAATTCTTGTGTCTTGTTATCCTGGTGGGCTCGAAAATTATCAGGAAACGGATGTCGTATTTACAGAATATGATCAGGAATTTGACTTTAAGTCAAAGCAAACTTATGCTATGCCTGATAATGTGGTGAAAGTATCAGGCAATATTGTCGAAGGTGAACTACCCGACTTTATTGAAGAACCATACAATTCACAAATCATTGAGCGTATTGAGAATAATCTTACGAATCTGGGATGGGAAAGGGTAGACGATCCTGAAACTGCTGATGTCGTATTGCTTCCTGCTTCCTGGACCAATACTACGGTCTATTACTGGTATGATTACTGGTGTTGGTACTATTATTGGTATTGTGGTTGGGGATGGTATTGGTATCCTACGGTTTCAGTGGGTGCTTATACTACTGGCACGCTAGTTATGACTATGGTAGTAGACGGAGATGAATATATAGATCCCGCAAGAGTATGGACTGGCGCTATCAATGGATTATTATCTGGTGTACAAAATGGCACTAGACTTAATAATGGTATTGACCAGGCCTTTATTCAATCACCTTACCTTAAAATCAACTAACTTAAACCACATTCCATCATGAAAAAGATAATATTACTAATAGGGATAGTCACATTGATAGTACCTTTTACAACTTTAGCTCAGGGAAGTTATATATCATTTGAATATGTTGTCGGTTTTCCAACTGGAGATTTAGGGGATTATATTAGCAAGACAAGTTTTAGAGGGGCAGTGATAGAATATCAGAAATATCTAAAAGACAACCTCAGTATCGGTGGAGAAGTTGGCTGGAGTGCTTTTTATGAGCGGAAGGATTTTGACACATACTCACAAGAAAATATTTCCGCCTCTGGCGTTCAGTATAGATACAGTAGCCAGGTGCCCATACTGATTTCTGCAGAGTACAATTTTCGTCCTGAAGCGACCTTCAAGCCCTATGCGAACTTCGGTTTAGGAACTATGTATTCAAGGCGGGATACAGATATGGGGCTGTGGTATGTAAGGGAAGAAGCGTGGCATTTTGCATTGAAACCTGAAGTGGGGATTATGTGCGAAATAAACCTGAATACTTCTTTTAACCTGTCAGCCAAGTATTATACAGGATTTGCTTCAGGTGATCTGGAAACACAATCCTATTTTGCTCTGGGTGCAGGATTTCTATTTCTATTTTAAATATAATGTAGGGGGCCAGGGCATTATCATTTTAATTTAAATCTCAGAAATTCATCTGTATGTGGCGATCAAAACCCACAATGGAATTGAGATAATTGAACAAAAGCAATCTGTTACAGAATGCTTTGTTACAGCCTCTGAGGCCTACAGATGGGCGGATTTTTGGTGACAGGGCAGTTGTGGGATTACTTGCGGATTGGATGATTTTAATACACGGTCCACTGAATCGGTTTAGCGATTTCAGTCTATTATCGATGAAGCTTTTTGCCGCTGTAAAAAGGATTGATAATCTTAAATGTTATAAAAGAGAAAGGGGAGGATTACTGCATGATAATAGATACCGAGAAATGCACTGTCAACGACGAATGTATCAGAATTTGTTCGGTTTCATTAGACCGTTTCACTGAAGCTATACAATTTACCAGGTCGTTCAATGGATGAGTATATGCAAGATAAAAATAGAAAATATGACGATAGGGTCATCATTGAGCCCGCCAGGGTGATTGAGGAGCGCAAGGAAATCGGGCTGCATCCTTCATGCCCTGTACCTGCCGGAGCTATTATATGTTACGATGCATCATTCTGGCAATGGATTAGTGCAAATCCCGGATATGTTGAATGCGATGGCTGGTTAAAGGGCACATACCTGGTGCCATATGAAGATTCCCCGATTCTGGTGTTGAAAGTGCCAGGATTTGGTGCCCCAACTGCTGTCATGACACTGGAAGAATTGATAGCGTTCGGTATCAAAAAGTTCGTTAGCCTTGGTACAGCAGGCGGATTGCAACCGAATATGAATATTGGGGATATCGTTATTTGCGACCGCGCGATTCGCGATGAAGGTACTTCATTTCATTATTTGGCAGATGACAAGTTGGCATATTCATCTCCCAAAATAACAGAGAATCTGTGTACAGTTTTTAAAAGAAAGGGTATTCCGTATAGCATAGGCTGGAGCTGGACTACGGATGCGCCTTATCGAGAGACCTTTGAAAAAGTGCGAAGACATCGTGCCGACGGAGTTGCTACGGTAGAAATGGAAGCATCTGCATTGTTTGCTGTTGGTGCGTATCGTGGTGTAAGCTTGAGTTCAGTATTTACGATCAGTGATATATTATCAGAGGAAGAATGGGATCAGGG
>CAYMFU010000035.1:0-77321 GCA_964389805.1 uncultured Roseivirgaceae bacterium
GGTCTTTTTCGATCAATACCCGATCCAGGAAACTGATTCGGGTGCTATTAAATTCGGATTCGACGTCTCCGGATATTTCTGGAATAATGAATACGGCACTGATATTTCCGCAGCATATACCTTGTTTGGTTACCAGTTCAAACCTTATTTCAGCTATTACCCATCCGATGCTATTCGCCTTGATGTCGGGGGATTTTTTATGAAGGACTTTGGTGATAGTTCCTTTACAGATATTCGACCGATCCTTACCATTAAATACAAGAGAAAGAATTTTGCATTTCTATTTGGGTCGATCGAGGGTGCAGCTTCCCATCGATTAATTGAGCCCCTGTATTATCTCCAAAGGGTCATTAATCGAAGGATCGAGGATGGATTTCAATTTAAATGGACGAGTGAAAGATTATTCCTGGATGTCTGGCTGGATTGGGTGAATATGATACATTTTGGAGACCCAGAACAGGAAGAGTTTAATGTAGGCGTGTCCTTTAATTACCTGATTTATGATTCCAAAAAATTTCAGGTAGGATTGCCCATTCAATTCCTGGCGAATCATCTAGGTGGTGAGATCGATACAAATCCAAATCCAGCCATAACATACTTTAATGCTGCACTGGGTTTTAGCCTCATATTTCCTATGCATAATATCTCCTGGCTGGATGAGATCCGTACGGACAACTATTATGCTGATTATTTTACAGGGGACGATCCGGTTAATCTGCCTTTTAGCCAGGGGCAGGGATTTTTTGCAAATGTTTCAGGTAAATTTAAAGGGTTTGAATTGATGATGTCCTACTGGAATGGGAACAAATTTATTGCTCCCCAGGGAACGCCAATTTATCAATCTGTAGCATGGGATTATTCAAGCAGTGGGTATATTGAAGAGGATAGGGAATTATTATTCTTAAGATTCATGTACGAACAGGAATTCAAAGGAGGCCTGTCTCTCGCCTTTCGCTTTGAACCAGTTTACGACTTTGGGAATAGTAAACTTGATCATATGGAAGTACTCTTCCTGAGATATAAAACGGATTTTTTGCTTAACAAAAGGAGACGAAAGTGAGCAAGGGCAAGATTTTCCTATATTCAGGTCTTCTGATTATTGCTCTTCTTCTCACTATTAAACATGAGTTGTTATATTATGCCTTTGTTCAGGCAAAAGGGCAACTTGCGATTGTAATGAGCGCAAGACAGATCGAGGAGCTTATGGTTGACCCGGCTTTTCCAGACTCTGTAAAAGCAAAACTGAAAATAATTGGAGATGTAAAGAAGTATGCGATTGAAGAATTAGGTCTTAAAGGAGAAAAAAACTACACAACCTATTTTGATCAAAAGGGAAGAGAACTGATGTGGGTAGTCTCTGCCTGTAAGCCTTTTGAACTGGAATCTTACGAGTGGGGATTTCCTATTCTTGGCAGTTTTTCCTACAAAGGTTTTTTCAGGTATGACATGGCGGAAAAAGAAAGGGATAAACTCCGGGATCAGGGGCTCGATGCAAATATCCGTACGGCTGGAGGCTGGTCTACCCTGGGAATTCTGAAAGATCCTGTTCTTTCAAACATGCTGAAAAGGGATCCAGGATCTTTGTCCGACCTGATCATCCATGAGTTAACTCATGGTACCATATTCATTAAAGACAGTCTGGAATTTAATGAAAATCTTGCAAGTTTTATTGGAAATGAAGGGGCCAGGCTCTTTTTGTCTGAAAATTATGGTGATTCATCTATTGAGCTTGCTTTGTTTAATACCAGAATCAGAGATCAGAAAATCTTTACAAACTATGTTCTGGAGGGTGCAACCAGGCTTGATAGCTTATATAAATCCTTTAATGGGGATATGAGTTTTGAAGCTAAATTGGAATTAAAGATAAGAATCATAAATGAATTTATGGCGGAAACACAGGAATTGCCGCTTAGCAGTTTGAAGTATAAAGACTATTTCAATGATTTTACCCCTGACAATACATTTTTTATGTCATATCTGCGGTATAGAGGAGGACAAAGCGTTTTTGAGGAAGCCTTGCTGATTGAGCATCATGGAAATTTGGCAGAGTATATAAATGCATTGAAAGCTCAATTTGCACGATAAGTTTTAAATATTTTCTATTTCAACATTAAATTTCTGTTAAATCTTAATTGATTTTTTTTAAAGAATGCATTTCTGTATAATTTAGCCATTCAAAAATGATTCAATATTATGAGCTCTAAAGAAGGGTATAAAGTATTGGTAGTTGATGACGAGGAAGATATCCTCGAATTACTTAAATACAACCTTCAAAAAGAGGGATTTGATGTAAAAACAGCATCTAATGGAATCAAAGCTGTAGAAATAGCCAGGTCATATATTCCAGACCTGGTAGTACTTGATATTATGATGCCTAACCAGGATGGGGTGGAGACATGCCGACAACTGAGAGAGATACCAGATCTACAAGATGCCTATATTCTTTTTCTTACAGCCCGTTCAGAAGAATATTCCGAAATAGCCGCCTTTGATGTGGGTGCTGATGACTATATCGTAAAGCCAATTAAGCCCAGGGCCTTAATGAGTCGTATAAGTGCTCTTTTCAGGAGAAAAAGATCAGACAAAAGTGAGAAATCAACCATCGTAATCAATGACCTTGTGATTGATAAATCAAGTTATACGGTTACCCAGAAGGATAAAAATATAACTTTACCCAAAAAAGAGTTTGAGCTGCTGTATTATCTGGCGCAAAATCCAAATAAGGTGCTTACAAGGGATGAGCTACTCCTGAATATCTGGGGCTCTGATGTATATGTTCTGGCCAGAACTGTTGATGTTCACATCCGAAAGGTCCGCGAAAAAATTGGCGAGGGTTATATTTCAACGCTTAAAGGAGTTGGTTATAAGTTCGGAACTTCCAGATAATGTTTTCGAACTCAAGGGCTGTAGCGCTACTCTTAGGAATATCGATATCCTTCATTACTGTTGCCTTTCTTACCTTGTTTGATGAGGTCCCATTAGTGGCCCTGATTGTAGCAGGTATCATTTCCTTTTCTATTTCTTATTTGCTGATCTACCTGACATACAGGTATTTTATTTTTGATGAGATAAAGCGTATTAATCAGCAACTGGAAAAGATAACAGACGAGGATCTTACTTTGTCGATAGAAGAAGTTGAAAAACCAAACAATCCGATTAAGAAATTAAGCAAAGAGATATCACGTTACGCAAAAATTAAGGAGGAGGAGATAAAGGAACTTAAAAAGATGGAAACATACAGGAAGGAATTTCTGGTAGATGTTTCACATGAATTGAAAACACCCTTATTTGCAGCCCAGGGTTTTATCCATACGCTTCTGGATGGGGCCATCAGTGATAAAAACGTAAGGAACAGGTTCCTTAAAAAAGCTGGCAAAAGTCTTTCCAGATTGGATAAACTCGTTCAGGACCTTCTTATAATCTCCCAGATGGAAACAGGGACAATAAAAATGACTTATACTCATTTTAATTTATATAACCTTGTGCATGAGGTATTCGATCAACTCGACAACAAAGCCGATAAGAAATCATTAAAGTTGCGATTTATTGAAGCCTGCCCGACAGATATTTACGTTTATGCCGATAAGCAGAAGATTTTTCAGGTTGTGCTGAACCTGATCCACAATGCCATCAATTATACCAAAGAAGCTGAAAGCGAGATTTCGGTTTCATTAAAAGAGGAAGAGGAATCCATTTATATCATTGTCCAGGATAATGGGGTGGGGATACCACGGGAAGATATTCCCCGGATCTTTGAAAGGTTTTACAGAGTTGAAAAAAGCAGGGCCAAGGACAGAGGAGGAATTGGCCTTGGGCTTGCGATTGTCAAGCATATATTAGAAGCGCATAATAAAAGGATTTTTGTAGAAAGTAAAGTGGGTATAGGTTCTGCTTTTACGTTCAGCTTAGATAAGGGAACTAAAGACAAAGCCCTCCCCGACGAGGTCCCTGATTAAAACATCTTAAGCATGATCTATAAATTCTGCAATATTCTGATGAATACCCTTTATTAGCGTTTCTCTGGATTCTTTACTTGCCCAGGCAATATGGGGTGCCAGGATTAAATTCTCCTTTCTCCTGATTTTCAGCAGTGGATTGTCAGCTTGAATTGGTTCATTTCCAAACACATCGAGGGCTGCCCCCGCAATCATTTCATTATCGATCGCATGAGCAAGGTCCTTCTCATTCACAATATTTCCCCTTCCTGCATTGATCAAAACTGCGGTTGATTTCATGATCTTCAATTGGTTCATATCAATGAGATTATCCGTCTGTTCATTTAAAGGGGCATGTATGGATACAATGTCTGATTCGAACAACAACTCATCAAGGCCAAGGCAAGGGTAGGATTGGCTCGTATTCTTCCCGGACGTAGAGTAATACACTACTCTACATCCAAAAACTTCTGCAATTTTGGCTACCGATTTTCCAATTACACCTAATCCGATTATTCCAAAAGTCATTCCTTTTATCTCTGCAAATTCACGGCCATGATTTGTAAATATAGGACTTCTTGAATAGGAACCTGATTTTACATAATGATCATAATAATGTATAGAATTAAGGAGTGAAAACAACATAGCGAATGTAGATTGTGTCACTGAGAACGTTGAATATCCTGAGACATTTCTGACCACTATTCCTTTTTCAGCTGCATAATCCAGATCTACGTTATTCATGCCTGTTGCTGCTATACAGATAAGCTTGATGCCTGGATTGGCATCCATCACCTTTTTGTCTATTATCACTTTATTGGTAATGATGATATCCGCATCTGAGGATCTTTCGATCGTCTGGTTTGCATGGGTAACCTCGTAATATATTACTTCTCCAAATTCTTTCAGTAATTCAAGATTAGATACATTACCAACGGTACTTTTGTCAAGGAAAACTATTTTCATCATACTATTCGAATCAGATCTAGGGTGTATTTATACCCTAATCAATTCAATTTTTAAATATCTGAGAAATATTTAATGATTTTTCTTTAAAAAATATAGCACTATAAGTTACTAAAAGGCTTTCAGTAGGATAGCGAAAAAATATATGTTTAATATCATTTTTCGTGAATCGTTTTTTTATTAATTTAAACTTTCATCCTGATATTCAATAAATTACACAATCATGGAAGATATATATCGCCAACTCCAGAAACACTTCGATAGAGCGCCGGTAGGATTCCCGGCTACCAAATCCGGCGTGGAGTTGAGGCTTCTCAAGCATCTATTCACTGAAGAAGAAGCAAAAGTAGCTGTAAACCTGAGTTTGATGCCTGAAACAGCAGAAAAGATCCACAAGCGGTTCAAAAAAGGGGAGATCAGCATTCAAACATTAAATGATCATTTAGATAACCTGGCAAAAAAAGGATCCATTATGGGCAGAAGGAAAAGCCGTGAAGATCCCGAAATGATTTATAGCCGGGTCCCTTTGGCAATCGGAATGTTTGAATTTCAGGTCGACCGGGTGACTAAAGGTCTTGCGGAAGATTTTTTTGCTTATGAAGATGAAGCTTTTGCAGAAGAATTTGTCAGCACTGACACAAAACAGATGCGAACAATTCCTGTAAATGTTAAAATCGATCCAGAATTTCATATTGGCAATTATGATAATATTAGGGATATAGTCAATAAGTCTCCTGGACCATTTGCTGTAATGAATTGCGTTTGCCGGCAGGCAAGGGATAAGATGGGAACCCCGTGTAAGCAAACAGATGTACGGGAAACCTGCCTGATACTGGAACACTCAGCAAAACACATGATTAGAAGGGGAGTTGGCCGTGAGTTAAAGAGGGAAGAGGTAATGAAAATGATGACCAGGGCAAAAAAGGAAGGTATGGTTTTGCAGCCTGAAAACAATCAGAATCCTTCTTTCATTTGTTTTTGTTGTGGTTGCTGCTGCGGGATTCTGACAGGTGCTAAAAAATTTGAAAAACCAGCTGAATTTGTACTCTCCAATTTCTATGCAGATATATTGGCTGAAAAATGCGATGCTTGCGAAGATTGTCAGAATATTTGTCAGATGGAAGCGATTGACCGTGTAAACAGCCATATGGAAGTTAATCTTGCTCGTTGCATCGGATGCGGGCTGTGTGTCCCAGTTTGTAAAAATAAAGCCATCAGTTTACTGAAGAGAGAAAAGGAAATAACCCCTCCAAAGGATACGAAAGACATGTATAAAAAGATCTTGTATGAAAAGGAAGGATTATTGGGAACACTAAATTTCATAGGTAGAGCAGCACTGGGGAAAAAAGTCTGAAATCATAAATTCAGATTATCTAAATCATCAGGGGAATTTATATTTTTTAGTTCTTTTGCCAGGTCAAATTCAGCTATATCACCTTCCTCTATGACCTGAGCATGCAGCTCCGTAATAATGGATCTTAAAGAATATACTCCCCCGGAAACAAAACTTCTTAGTCGTATATATACATCTTTAGAGTAAATGGCACATAAGGGTTGATAATATTGGCCTGATTTGGGCAGGGTAATTTCATAATCTCCCGAAAGATCAAGTAATTTTTGAATAAGGGTTGTCGAGGCAAAGGGAAGGTCACAGGAAATAACAACATTCTTCTGATTGGTGGAATGATTAAGACAGGTGATTATTCCTCCCGCAGGCCCGATGTTACTGATAACATCCTTGTGAACAGGATAATCAAAATGTTCATACCCTTTTTCATTGGCACTGATCAGGATCTGATCACATATAGGACTAAGGTTATCAATGACATGCTGAATCATAGGCTTGCCATTCAATTGAATTAATCCTTTCTCCTGTCCCATCCGGGTACTCTTGCCTCCTGATAATATGATTCCGGTTACACCCATAATTATATTATTAATTCCGGGGCTTCTTCTGTGATGATTTTTACAGCTCTTTCCAGCTTCTCCTCAATAGGCATATGCCCATCTAGCCAGTATATTTTATGTCCATTCCGTTCCATTCTCCTGAACCAGGTCATTTGCCTTTTAGCAAACTGATGAATGGCCACTTCAAGTTTCCGGAACATTTCATCATATTTCAATTGTCCGGTCAGGTAAAGCGTAATGAATTTATATTCCAAGCCGTAATAAATCAAATCTTCCGCGCTAATTTTATCGAGTAGGAGTTTTACTTCATCCAATAATCCCTCATTTAGCCTCGCTTCAAGCCTTTCTGAAATTCTTTTTCTTCTCGAAAGCCGGTCATATTTTATACCAAAGATCAAGGATCTAATATCCGGAAGGTCACTGGATTGGGCCTCTCTCTTGCTGTAATAATCGGCAATTTCTATTGCCCGGAGTGTCGTTTTTCTGATTTTCAGGTCTGAAGTATTGTGAAGCTTCGAATTATATTTATGAAGTACATCTATCAGCTCCTCCTGTGTCAGCTCTGATAGCTTTTCGCGAAGTTCCTGATTGAGAGGTACATTTAACAACTCATACTTACTTAAGACCGCTTCAATATACATGCCTGTTCCTCCAACCATTAAAGGATATTTCCCACGATTGAGTATTTCTTCATACACTCTAAAAAAATCTTTCTGGAATTCGTATAGATTGTATTTGTAGCCTGCATCATGAATATCGATAAGATGTACAGGTATTGAAGAATCATGAATTATATAGTCACCGTAGTCTTTCCCCGTCCCTAAATCCATTTCCCGGTAAACCTGCCTGGAGTCAGCACTAATGATCTCCCCCTTGATCTTGTATGCAAGATTAGCGCCGAAAAATGTCTTTCCACTTGCCGTAGGCCCAAGAATTGTTATCAGATTATATATTGACATTTATCAAAAATCCTTAACTTTTATTAAAAAAAGTCGGTATGTTGGTGTTTCTTTACAAATCTGACTAAAATTCTGTCAGAAAAAAATAATTCAAGCGCTGATGGAGAAACTTACATATGAGCAGGTGCTGCAAATGGATCTGCCAAACATTATTGTATACGCGGCACCTGTTATGATCGCATTGACTCTGTTGGAGTGGGGGATTAGTCAATATAAACATCGTGCGATCTATGATGCTAAAGATACTCTTGCCGCTTTTACGATAGGGGTTGTAAATCTGGTGATAACTGCAGGGATAAAGATAGCTACATTTGGAATCATAATATTTTTTTACAATCTGGCGCCTTTTAAAATAGAGCCTTCCTGGTGGGGATTTATCCTATGCTTGATATGGATTGATTTCTGGCGTTACTGGTCACACCGGATAGCACATACCTGTCGTTTCTGGTGGGCCACGCATGTTACCCATCATAATTCCGAGAAATATAACTTCTCGGTTTCGTTCCGCTTAAGCTGGACTCAGCATATTAAGATTGTATTCTTTATACCTGTAGCTCTGGTCGGTTTCGATCCGGTAACTTTCTTTATTTGCCATCAGATAGAGGTCTTATATCAATTCTGGATCCATACTGAATATATTAGAAAGCTTCCCAAGCCCATTGAATATATTTTCGTTACTCCTTCGCATCATAGGGTTCATCATGGAAGAAATGCGCAATACCTGGATAAGAATTACGGATCAACTTTCGTAATCTGGGATAGGATTTTTAATTCATTTCAACCGGAGGAGGAAGAACCTGATTATGGTATAACAAAACCAGTGAACAGCTATAATCCTATCTATCTGAATTTTCACGAATGGATGGACATCTTGCGCGACGTAAGGAATTCCCATTCCCTTAAACAGGCTCTGGTTATGATCATTGACAGCCCAAGCAAGATAGCTGATAAAAAGAAAAAATACGGAATTGAGTGATCCCTTATAAATTTATAAAACTCTGATTATTTTCTTACAATAAATTATTTAGGCTCAGGATTCATTACCTCACTGTAATTAAACCTGGGAGTCTCATCACTCTTATAAACATCTTTAAAAATATCCCTGGTTTCTATTTCGGTTATCCAGTTTTGTGCCCCCCCGTCAAGGACATAAAGTTTATCGTAACCATACTGCGTTAGAATCATCCATGCAGCATTTGATCCTACACTGTTGCTGCCATAAAGGATCTTCATCTGGTCGCTTACCAGGATATCTGTATACTCATCATCGAGTAATCTGTCAAAAGGGATATTTTGGGCATCTTCTATATGAAAATCTACAAATTCCTTAGGTGTCCTGATATCAATAAAGGTTACCGTATCATTATTGATCAATTCTTTTGCTTTGGACATATCAAGGTACTGTGACCGCGTGTTTACCCTGTCCAGCATCTCATTAGCGCTTCTTTCGAAGCGGTATTTACCGGTAACCTTTATAGTCGCTATACCGAATATGATGCTTAAGATGACAACTAAACCTCCTAATATTAATAAATTTAAATGTTTCATTGTATCAATTTTTAACTGCACCCACCTGCAACTCTTTTTTTCTTTTTTCTTGGGACTGGTGGTAAGGCCGGTGCACTGTTCATGTCAGATGCGCCACTGCTACCAGTAAAATACATACTTGCCGCTTTTCTTTTATTGAACCTGTTGATTTCCTCTGAAGTGGCCATGGCTCCAGGGAGATTTGGTTGGATTATGGTTTCAAACCAGCTGTTTAATCCACCATAAAGCACATAATTATTCTTATATCCCAATTGTCTGGTAACTATCCACGCTTCGCTGGAAAGGGTGGTACCATTTGAATAGAAAATATTGTTTTTGGAAATTTGATCTATATAGGGCATCCATTTTTCGTCCAGTAACTGGTTTAAAGGAATATTAATTGCCCCCGGAAGATGGTATTTGCTGTATGACAAAGAATCTCTTACATCAATTAGCAATAATCCAGGATCCAGATTGATTAATAGGTCAGCCAGCTCATCAGTAGATACCAGGTTGGTTTCAAGCCTGATCTCTCGCAAAAGATCATCAGCATCCAACTGAACCGATGAAGTTTTCTGTTTTGGAAGTATTGCCGCTATGCTTCCAAACGAAATTAAAATAATACTTAATATAACTCGAGTATTCATAGTCTGCTATTTATATTTCTTTAGTAATATCTTCCCTTTTAAATTTCTTCTCTGCCATTTCGGCCACCCAGAACATAAGTGTTGCAACCAGGATAAGAGCTAATGCGAAATATCCATCACGAATTCCAAGGAGGTCGGAGATCTTAACCGCGCCTTTGTATCCGCTCATATACAGATCTTTCCAGAAGACAAATGTTTCTCCAAATATGAAGATCCCAATCATACTCCCTAATATGAACCACATAGCATCTATTTTGCCAATAGCGGCGGCTGTAAAACTGGTTCCCGGGCAGAATCCTCCTATTATAAATCCTGCTCCCATTATTATTCCCCCAATGATGGCAGAATACACGTAATATTCATTTACATAAACAATATCCAGGTCGATCAGTCCTGTAAAGTTCAGGAAGATCAAGCCCAACATTGCGGTTATGGCTGCGGTGAAAAACACTTTGAGTACAGTAGTGTCATATCCATAAAACATCCCTGCCAGTTTTCTGCTGGATGAAAAACCAGCCTGCTCCAGGGCAATGCCAAATCCCAGACCGATCACAAAGGCGATCAGCAGGTTCAGCTCATTCGAGATATTTTGAAGTGGTACTAATGGTCCCATAATTATATCCAGTTTTTTCTAAAGAAATAAGCCAACACGAAGGCTGTTCCAAAAATGGCCATCATGGTAACAAAACCAGCCAGCGACATTACTGACATCCCAGTTAAGGCAGCCCCGCTGGTGCAGCCTCTTCCTAATTGAGATCCGAAGCCAAATAACAGTCCGCCAAGGCTTGCCATATATATTCTTTTTCGCTTCGAGATCCCTGGAGAATGTTCGACGCGCATTTTTAACCTTCCGGCCCAGGCTCCTGATAGAAATCCTCCAATAATAACACCAGCAATCTCAAGCACCAGCCATGTCTTCATCTGGTTGTCTCCCAGGTATTTACTGAAATACCCCGAGTTTTCAGCATGTTCCGGTGTAATGGTTGTTACAGCACCGATGACCACGCTCCGAGTGGCGCCACTTGCTCCCAGACCTCTTCCGGTAAGGTAAAAAGAAGCGAGTAATACAAAACCCAATAGAATCCCTGCTAAATAGGGATTCATATATCGTTTAGGTTGTCTTAATTTTTCTTTCATATTAATATAAATATCTGCTTGCCTGTCCGGCGTAAACTATAATAAATCTTAATGATATGTTACCTATCAGTATCAGTAATCCGGGTATGTAAGCCGGAATATGCCTGCCTCTGATCTCAAGAAATTCAAGAATTCCCGGAAGGATCATGCCGGTAAAAACTGCTATGGTCCAGAATGGAAGGGTATAGGGTCCACCCAGGAATAGCTGAGCAGCTTCGATTTGAACTTGCGAGCTGGCCAGAAATCCCATAAACATATGAATGACAAGGAAAATCTCGATCCCGATTAAGACCAGGTCCATTCTGCTGAACATATTGCGTTCAAACTTATCTTTTGACATCATCATTATGGTTGCTGCTCCGGCTGAAAGCCCGGATACCAGGAATAAAGGTCCAAGAATGGATGTATTCCATAATGGCCTGGCGTTAAATGCGGATAAGAGAATTCCTGTATAAATACCCAGAATTACGGAAGAGAAGATCATGATCCACGCTAAAGACTTTCTATTTTTAATAAAGAAATCCTCCAGGGTATATACCCACTTGAATTTCCAGTCCCATTGTGGAAAGACCTCCCGGATATATGATGCTGACCAGAAAATTGAAACCGGTGTGACGATCATCAGTGTCCATGCCCCCCAGGACATAGGACTTTCGAGCTTTATGGTAGTATACAACTTCCAGAAATAGGGCTTGTGATGGAGATCCAGGAACAGAGCGCCCAAACCTATTACAAGCATAACTGGTGTAAGCATTGGAGCCAGTTTGATAGCTGTTGGCATATCTTGTTCCTTCCCTCTTAGATAATAGTAAGAGGCAAAATACAGAATTCCGGCTGCGAGTCCTCCCAGGAATAGATATAGAGGGATCTCCCAGCCCCAGATATGTAACTGCGGATCTATTTTATAGTTCATCCTGCCACTTGTAATTATTTCTTCTATCATTATGCTTCTATTTTATATTAAAAAATACAATTGAGGATCTGTCCCGGCTTCGGGTATAAGTCTTTTGTATTTCCTCTTTTTAAGAATATTTGACACTTCGCTGTTTGGATCATCAAGGTCACCAAAGTACATGCAATGTGTAGGGCAAACGTCCACACAGGCAGGCTTCTGTCCATTTTTTACCCGGTGGTTGCAAAATGTACACTTGTCAACATAACCTTCCGGATGTGGGTACCTGGCATCATAAGGACAGGAAGCGATGCATGCCCCGCATCCAATGCAGTCATCGCCAGTGACCAGAACAATACCCCCTTCTGCATAGTGACTGGCACCTGTCGGACAACATCGTACACAAGGTGAGTTCTCACAATGGTTACATCGCTCCGAACGGATCTCCAATTCAAGTTGCGGATAGGTTCCCACTGTGTTTTCGACAACCCAGTCTCTGCAATACCCTATAGGTACATTGTTTTCTGTCTGGCAAGCCACGACACAGTCTCCGCAACCCACACATTTCTTAGTATCTATTGCCATTGCGTATCTCATGACATCACCTCCTCTTCATTTGGATTTTCTAACCTGAAAGTAACAAAATTGCCCCGCATGCCTGTTCCCCCCATTACCGGATCCAGGAGCACCTTGGTGATCAGCTCGGAATCACTCACCCCTTTGCCATAAGCTCTTGAAAGCTTTTTATTCGAGTGCCCAAATCCATGAACCATATAAACGGAGTCGAACCGGATCCGCTCAGTGATTCTTACCTTTATGGAGAATTTCGATTTAACCCCATCCTGGTTTTCCAACCAGATCGGCTGCCCGTTTTTAAGGCTCCAGTCCTTAGCCACCTGTGGATTAACCCACAATACATTTTCATTCACCAAAGCCGTTAAATTTGGATTGTTTGCTGTTCGACTGAATGTATGGGCAGGAGATCTTCCATAATTCAGACGATAGTATCCGGGAGGCGGTTCCTCATGTTTTTTGTAAACCGGAATCGGATCAAAGCCTTCTGCAGCAAGGTCAGTGGAATATAGCTCGATCTTGCCGGTATTGGTGTTAAATTCGACATCCTGATCCTTGATGAAATACAGGTCATCGTATTCCCTTGGAAACTTTTTAACCCCCAGTCGTTTCATTTCCTCCAGAGAGGATCCTACCTGATTCAGCTGCCAATCTAATAGTTCCTCAACATCTTTCCAGGGGAAAAATGCGTCAAGTCCCATTTTGCTTGCCAGTTTCTTAACCATCCACCAGCTTGGCTTTGTATTATATTTTGATTCAACTGCCGGCATTCGAAGGGCTATATTTGGCTCCCTGCTCTGATCTGTCCGGCAATAATCATGTCTTTCAAGATAGGTGCATTCGGGTAACACTACATCTGCATACCCTGTGATTTCCATGGGCATGGTGTCAATAACGACCATAAACTCAAGGTTTTGAATCGCTTCCAGGGTTTTGTTCAGGTCAGGCAGGGTGGAGATCAGGTTTGTGCCATTTACTATCCACCCTTTAAAATTACAAGCTCTATCCGGACTAGGGATAGTGGAATCGCAAATGTCATTAGAAACAACTTCCAATGCCAGATTGTATTTACCCGGATGAGCATCCCGCCAGGTCCTTTTAGGTTTTGGAAATTCCGGATGCGGGTAGGCGGGCAGGGATTTTTTTTCCGGTGAATAAAACCCACCTTTTCTGCCCCATGATCCTAGTAAGGCATTCAATATGGCTACAGCTCTCAAACGCTGTGTGTCATCACCATACCAGGTTACATGCCTGCCCGGGTGCACGATAACGGCCGGTGAAGCATTTGCCATTTCCTTTGCCGTTTGCCGAATTACCTCAGGTGAAAGGGTAGTAATGCCATATGCCCACTCAGGGGTAAAAGATTTAACGTGGTTTTTCAGTTGGTCAAATCCATACGTATATCTTTCTACATAATCTTTATCATACCATTCTTCAGTTATCAGAACGTTTATCCAGGCCAGTAATAATGCCAGATCTGTAGCTGGTTTAATCGGCAGCCAATGTTTTGACTTGCTGGCCGCAGTTGAATACCGAGGATCAACCGTAATTATAGTGGCGCCTTTATCTATAGCTTCCGACATTTCCTGAACCTGGCCGTTATGCATGTTTTCACCAAGATGCGAGCCGATCAACACCAGGCATTTTGTGTCCCGGATATCTGTAAATTCTGGGGAAGCTATGATTTCACCATATGTTGCCAGGAAGGCCGTCTCTCTCGGTCCACGGCACTGAGCAAAAGAAGGTGCCGTTATATTGGTTGAACCCGTGGCTTTTAACAAATCACCGAAAAATTTACCTCCGGAACCATGGGTGAACAGGGCCACACATTCAGGTCCATGCTCTTTAGCTATTTTTTTCAGGTTTTCGGCTACAACGTCGAGCGCTTCATCCCAGGAAGCTTCCTCAAATACCTGTTTGCCATTTTTCGTTTTTCTGATCAGGGGAGTCTTGAGCCGGTCTGTATCGTTATACATGCCTACACCACCTGTTCCCCTTGGGCATAACCTGCCATTACAATGAGGATCGTCAGCATTGCCTTCTATTTTCCAGATATGTCCTTCATCATTTGAGTATACCCATCCGGCACATTTCCAGAAACAGATTTCACAATAGGTGGATGTGCGTTTGTACTCGGTACCCGGCTTCTTATTGTTTGCTTTTATGGCACCTTCAGCCCAGTTAAAGGCCGGAGCAGCAACTGCAGCTCCTCCGATTCCCATCGATGATATTTTTATAAAGTCCCTTCGATTGGATCTCATATTTGTTTTTGGTTATAAAATGAACATATGATCATATAAGGATAGCATCATATGTGTATTTGTGCAAATGTCACGTATCTGTCGTGGAGAATGTCTGATTCGTATCAACATTAAACATGATAATTATCAGTAATTTATAATATTTGATAGATTCTGAGAAAATATCAAATATCAATAATTAATTAATTGGAAAATTGTTGAATTGAAACCAAATCGCTCATCTGATTTCAATAATTTTAATACAGTTTGGTTTATTCAATAAAATCAATCCTGAGAGAGGGCATCTTTTTTAAATGTAATGCTCCAAATTCCTCTAAGATCCCCCAATTTATGACCAGTAGCATTATCGTTTGGATAGAGTCCCTTTATGATCTCATAATCTTTTTCAAGTATATCTGATCCAATTTGACCATGACATTTCAGGCATAATTCTGTCGAAATGATAATAGGTTTAAAATAATGGACATTATCATCATCAAGAATGGCCTTCACCTCTGGAGTAAGGCCCTTTTCAATTTTTTGTGAAAAGTCATTTATAACAGATCGTTCCATTTTATTAGGGGTATCACCCGGATTTCTTGTTTTTAAACTGGCTCTTTTAACTTTTATATGGTACACTTCTTCAAGTGAATCTACAATAGGGTATGCATTTACATTGCAATATTCCAGGGCCCGGGCAATGCCTTTTTCCTGAACGATCTCCTTTAGCTTCGATGCCAGAACCATCTGTGTGACCTGGCTGACAAGGTCCCCTTCGGAAATAGCCAGGTTTTTCAACTCCTTATCTGTTAATTTTGTCGTTTTGCTTCGATTTTCGCAGCTTGAGATCAATAAGAAAATACAGAAGAAAAGAAATAGAAATCCTGGTTTCATATTCAATCGCTTGATGATCTTAAAGATATCACTAATATGATATTTGGTCAATTTGATAGAACAATATCTTTGAAAGAAAGAAAAATAATTATAATGAATCCTATAAAGGAATTATTCGCCCGGATACTTCAATCCCCATTGGTCGCGAATGGTATCCATAATTTGCATAATTTTAAGAGATTCTGATAATGGCATGATACTGGACTCAGTTTTTCCTGAATTTATGCAATTCATTACTTCAATGGCTTCATAACCATATCCTGTTGATTCAAAAGGAACGGAGATAGTATGAGCTTTCCCATCCTTTCTTTGTACATGAATTTTTGTGGCATGGAAAAAATCAGGCATATGAATGTATCCTTCACTTCCGTAAATCCAGGCGTTATGTTGCGTTTCCACATTTACTGCAACATTCATCACGGCAAGCGATCCTGAAGGATATTTAAATATATAGGCTGATTGCTCATCCACACCCGTGCTTGAAGGAATAATAGAAGAACTTATCTCCTGTGGATCCTGCTGGAAAATCATCTGTGCAAAATTGATGGGGTATATCCCTACATCTAATAAAGCACCTCCGGCCAGGTAAGGATTGTATGACCGGTGACTTGCGTCAAATGGCATATTATATCCAAAATCAGCCTGAATCAACTTGCAATCTCCTATGATTCCCTCTTTTAGGAGTTCATTAAGCTTTATGGTGGATGGCAGGAAACGTGTCCAAAAAGCCTCCATAAGAAAGGTTTCTTGCTTCTGCGCTTCTTCAATCATTCGTTTTGCTTCAATGGCGTTTACCGCTAGTGGTTTTTCGCATAATATTGCTTTTTTATGATTCAGGCACATCAATGCATTCTCTAAATGCAGGTTATGTGGCGTGGCAATGTAGATTGCATCAACTTTCGGATCTTGTACAAGCGTCTCGTAACTGTCATAGGCTTTGAGAGCCTTGTATTTCTTGCCAAATCTTAATGCTTTCTCCTTGGAACGCGATGCAACTGCATATAATATAGCACCTGAAACAGTCTGAAGTGAAGTGGCAAACTGACCTGCAATATTGCCACAACCCATTATTCCCCAATTGACGGTTTTTGCACCCATTAGTGATTTTTTTTAATTTTTCCTAGATTTATTAAATTATTTTCCTATATTTAAGCACAACTTCTATTAAAGCTATGTAATTCACTGTTAAACAGATGTTTATAAAATTGTTTACTGCTATGACACCTTTAATAATTACCTCGACAATCATAATATCATCAATAATGTTGATATGTTCAAAAAGGTTTGTAAAAAAGTTAAAGACCTCACATCAGAAAAAAAGGATCTGAAGATAAGGATTTAGGATCTTTGTGTAAATCATTTACCCGAATTTTTAAAATCACCTGAACTCTTTGCATGAATTGAAATTGTACAATAAAAAATATAATTTCCTTTCATTAATATTTGTTTTAAATTAGTTCAAATCTTTGTTTGAATGATTTTTAATAATGAAGAAGGGCTGAAGGTCATTTTTAAGGAAGGCTGGCATGATGTATATTGTGATCTTGTGCAAACACCATGATGCAAACCTGGTTCTGAATTGCTCCATCTCCCTGGAAGGGAAGCTCCGGAAGTTGATAGACTATTATTGGAATCTTCATGGCATTGAATGTCACTGGATCTTATAAATTAAACATATGAATCATGAAAAGAATTAGATTATTCCCATCGCTGTTGTTCATCTTCTTTTTACTGTCCTGCAATAACCAGGAAAATAACGAAACCAGACGAACAATTGGCTCTATCGATCGTTTCGATGATGAGATCAATCAGCTTATTCCCGAAAACGAAGTAATTGAAGTGATTGCTGAAGGATTTGATTGGTCAGAAGGGCCCCTCTGGATATCTGAGGGAGATTTTCTAATATTTTCAGATATTCCACCCAACAGGATATATAAATGGAGCCAGCAGGATAGTATTTCTATATACCTGGAACCGTCAGGTTATACCGGAAAGGAAAGCAGGAACGGGGAACCCGGATCTAACGGTCTTCTATTAAGCCCCGATGGTGCATTGGTATTATGCCAGCATGGGGACAGGCGGGTAGCAGAGATGACTGCCTCACTTATTGATCCAAAACCAGAATATGCTACACTGGCTGACCGGTTTGAGGGGAAAAGATTGAATAGTCCGAATGATGCATGTTATCATAGCAATGGCGACTTGTATTTCACAGATCCTCCATATGGCCTTGAAGGAAATGTAAATGACCCGGCAAAGGAAATTGAATTTCAGGGGGTTTACAGGCTGTCTGCCGAGGGGCAGGTAGAGCTCCTTACTGACCAACTTTCCCGGCCGAATGGGATTGCGTTTTCACCGGATGAAAAGAAATTGTATGTCGCGAATTCTGATCCAGAGAAGGCCCTGTGGATGGTTTATGATGTTTTGCCGGATGGAAATATACGTGAAGGAAGGGTGTTTTTTGACGCGTCAGCTAAGGCCGGCAAGGAAAAGGGGCTTCCGGATGGGCTGAAAGTAAATAAAATGGGATACATCTTTGCCACCGGTCCAGGAGGTGTATGGGTGTTTAATCCAGAAGGGAAACACCTGGGGACCATAAAAACAACACAGGCTACAGCTAATTGTGCTTTTGATGCAGAAGAAAAAACACTTTATATAACTGCTGACATGTTTCTCCTCCGGGTCAATTTAAAATGAGATTCATTGTATTCATTAATAGGATTGATGGATTTTATAATCCAGTTTGATACCTGACTGACAGGCAAACTTATATTATAAAAAACAGCCCGGTTGGAAATTGTAAATCGGAGGTAAAAATTTTACATAATAATAAGGGAGTTTGCTTTTAAGATCCTATTTTTACCTTGAGATCTACATACCATTCATTTTTTTATATTAATTACAAAGAATTTGTCTTATGAAAAGGATATTTTTTTCAACCTTATTGATGATGACAATAGGTTTTTTAAGCCATGCCCAAATAGTCCGAAAAGATATGATCGTACCGGATATACTTGAATTTAAAACCCTGAAATGTGATTTTCATATACATACAGTTTTTTCTGATGGGAGTGTTTGGCCGACAATCCGCGTAGAAGAGGCCTGGACAATGGGTTATGATGCCATTTCAATTACTGATCATATTGAATATCAGCCACATAAAGAATATATCCCGGTGAAACACAATGCCGGGTACGAAATAGCAAGACCCCAAGGAGACCGGCGTGATATTATTGTTATTCAGGGAACTGAAATCACAAGGCAAATGCCACCTGGTCACTTGAATGGTATTTTCATCAATGATGCCTCCGCAATTGAAACTGAATTGATCAGATTAAAGCATTCAACTAAAACACCCTCAAATTTCATGGATAGCATTGACCATGAACTTAAGGATTATATGAATGCACTCAAAGAAGCCAATGAGCAGGGGGGATTCGTATTCTGGAACCACCCCGGATGGTCATCCCAGGCTTCTGAAGGTATACGGATATATGATGTTCATAATGAACTGATTAAAAAGGGATGGATAAAGGGAATTGAAGTGGCAAATTCTGGTTCGTATTACCCTGAAGCATTTCAATGGTGCCTGGACAATAACCTGGCGATGATGAGCAACTCCGATATTCATACAACGGAAGCCTTTTTTGAGAGAGGATCCAGCGTAGATCACAGACCAGTTACCCTTGTTTTTGCTGAAACAAGATCTGCTGAAGGCATAAGAGGTGCTTTGGATGCGGCGAGATCGGTTGTATGGTTTAATAATATGGTGCTCGGGCCAAAGAGGTTTGTAGAACCACTTTTTTATAATTCAATTGAAGTTTCAGGAGCATTTTTTATGGATGAAAAGGGGAGGAGCTTCTATAACTTGAAAAACAATTCTGATTTTCTGTTTCAAATGGTAGATATCGATACACATGATAGAGTGGATCTGCTGCCACGAAGCAGCCTTATAATACAATTCGATGAAGTCAGGGATGCACGAAGGATGCTCGTTGAAAATTTCTTTACAGAGCCTGATAAACCGCTGGAAATTATATTAAAGCCATCCGAATAAGTATACCGCATCTTTGTGGTCGGCGACCTTGTTTAAAACCCTCGACGTACTGGTTACAGGAAAAGATCCCGGAATCATTTATGGAAATAATCCAGGCATATTACCATCCAAATCATAATCAGTCAAAGATCTCTGACTTCAGTACTCCTTTTATGGTTTTGCTTCGCAATCGCCAATATATAAGGAAATGTAATACCAGGAATACCCCCCAAATAATCAACGCGTAATGCACGGAAATGATGGATTCATACTTGGAATTGAATCCTAAAATAAACCAGAGTTCAGATACCAATCCCCATACAATATAGGTGGTTACATTGAATCCCAATCCTGCATCAAAAACAAATTTCTTGACAGAATGTGCTTTGCCGAGTATCCATGCTGTTATAAAGATAAGAACACCATAAACAACGCCTGAAACCATTGCCAGAATAAATTTTTCTGCTTCGAGGAGACTGCTAAGGGTATATCTGAAAATCAGCGAGTAAGCCAGCAATAAAAACGAGTAAGCGATGAGGTTTTTGCTAATAAATTTCATGGTACACTTATTTTAGGTTCATTAATTCAACTAATTTCTTATTAAAAAACAACTTAATATTTCTTGAGATAAATGCTGACAAAATTTCTATCCCGATGTTGGTTAGTTCATAATATTTCCTGTCAGGTCCTTTATGGCCCTTGCCACTGGAAAATCCCACAATTTTCAGATGCTTGAATTTCCTGAGTGCCCTGTACAGGCTCTGTTCTTCACACGAAATGGTTCCCTCGGAATACTCCAGAATAAAGTCCCGTATCTCATTGACATATTTAGGGCCGTCTTTTAGCGACAGGAAGATCCATAAGGTTAGCTGACCCTTCTTATACGTGTCTTCCCAGGTCGTTAACAAATCATTTTTATAATCAACATCATTTTTCATAATCAAGTAGTATTAAACAAGATGTATAGTACAAATGTAATAATATAAATTGAATTGTCAATATTTTTTTGTTTTTTTTCAATATTCAATAAAAAAGTTCATCGATTGGTGATTTGTAAGAGTGGATTTCTTTTGGATTCTTGTATATCTCAGTTTTGATCAATCCTTTTCCTTGAAATTCATTGTACATCATTGTTTTTGTAACTAATTATGTATTAAATATGCTAATCTATGTTGAATCATATATGTCTATTAGTATTCTATATTTTTGGCAGGTGTTATGTAATTTTTCAATATAAAATAAAATCATGAAAAAGTTTTTAAGTACATTTTCTAGCTTACTAATCACCCTATTCATCTTTTCCTGTTCAGAAAAGGAAAATGATCAGGAATGGGTTTCTTTATTTAATGGTAAAAACCTGGATGGCTGGGAAACTTACCTTAGCTATCAGCCTGGTTCCGGGAATGAAGAGATAATTGGGGTAAATAAGGATCCGGATGGGATCTTCTCTGTGGTGGATGCTACCATCAGAATCGATGGCAGGGTTTGGGGTGCACTTACTACGGTCGATGAATTTGAAGATTATCATTTGCGTTTCAGGTTTAAATGGGGTGAAAAGAGATATCCTCCTCGCGAAAATGAGAGGCGTGACAGTGGACTTCTATACCATTGTGTAGGCCCGCATGGCGCTCAGAGCGGACATTGGATGAGAAGTCATGAAAGCCAGATCATGGAAGGTGATTGTGGTGATTATCATAGCCTGGATGGTGTACGGATTGACGTTGAAGTGGATTCAATTGATATTGATGGCCGTAAAAATCTGATATATGCAGAAGGAGGACAATTGCTTAAGGGTGTCCATCAAAGGGTGATCAAATCCGGCACTTTTGAAAAACCTTTGGGAGAATGGAATGAAATGGAATTGATAGTAAATAAAGGTAATATTACGCATATTATGAATGGGAAAATTGTTCTGAAAGCCTCCAACTCAAGTCAGGTTGTAAACGAGGAAGTGATCCCTTTAACAAAAGGGAAGATACAGTTCCAGTCCGAGGCAGCTGAAATTTATTATAAGGATATTGAAATCAAGACTTTATAATTTTATTGATCAATCCTTATTGAATTTTGAAATATAAAACACACACATCTAATTTTAAGACACATTAAAATTTTTAAAAATGAAAAAATTACTTTTAGTATTGTTAACCACTACAGTTTTCACACTTCCCGGTAAGGCTCAGACCGGGTACCAACCTACCGAAGACAATCTGAAAAATCGGGAGTGGTTTCAGGATGCGAAATATGGAATGTTTTTACATTGGGGCGTTTACTCAGTCATGGGTGGAGGCGGCGATATGGGTATTGCTGAGTGGATTATGGACAGAAAGCAAATTCCAATCCAGGCTTACGAAAACTTACCAAATTATTTTAATCCTTCTGAGTTTGATCCCGCCGAATGGGTATCAGTAGTTAAGGATGCTGGGATGAAGTACATCACTATAACGAGTAAGCACCATGATGGATTTGCAATGTTCGATTCAGAGATCAGTGACTGGGATATTGTGGAACGCACAAACTATGGGAAGGATGTGCTGAAATTATTGAAGGAGGAATGTGACAAACAAGGTATCAAATTGTTTTTCTACTATTCTCAACTGGACTGGCATCATCCGGACTATTATCCCCGGGGTAGAACAGGACAAAATTATACCGGGCGCCCTGAATCAGGTGACTGGGATACTTATATCAATTACATGAATACACAGTTAACCGAATTACTGACCAATTATGGCGATATTGGAGGGATTTGGTTTGATGGGATGTGGGACCAATGGACAGCCGACTGGCAATTGGATGAAACCTATTCCCTGATTCATAAATTGCAACCAGGAGCTCTGATTGGCAGTAATCACCACAAAGCTCCTTTCCCGGGTGAAGATTTTCAAATGTTTGAACGCGACCTTCCCGGTGAAAATACCATGGGTTTCAACCAGACCTCCGCTATATCACCATTACCTCTCGAGATGTGTGAAACTATGAATGGATCATGGGGATATAATATAAAGGATAGAAGGTTCAAGTCCACAAAGCAATTGATTCAGACTATGCTAAAAGCTGCTGGCTATGGTGCAAATTTCCTTCTGAATAACGGCCCCTTACCTAACGGTAAATTGCAGGCCGAAAATATGGATAGTCTAAGGGTAATTGGAAAATGGCTGACGAAATATGGTGATTCCTACTATGGGACAAGAAGGGGACCCGTACCGCCAAGGGAATGGGGGGCAACAACTCAAAAAGGCAATACAGTCTATGTTCATGTTATGGATTTAAAGGATGATGCAGTTTTTCTACCTAAATTCACAGATAAAATTGAATCAGTTTCCTTGTTTGATGATGGCTCGAAATTAAAGTTCAACCAGGATAAATTCGGGACAATCATTAATGTGCCATTTGAAGTTCGTAAGGAAATTGATACCATTGTAGTTGTTAAATTAAAATAATCATATGAACCCAGGGAAACAGAAGCGAATGATCGGCATAAAAATCGGATCAAATGTACTGACTGACTCCCAGGGTTTACTCGATCAATCCCGGATAGAAGATCTCGTAAAACAGATCGCTGAAGTTAAAAAAAATGGTCAAGATGTTGTTCTGATATCATCTGGTGCAGTAGCTGCCGGGCGTTCTGTCTACGAGCCAATAAATAAAACGGATGCCGTTGGACTCCGGCAAATGTGGTCGTCCCTGGGGCAAGTCAGGTTAATCGAAGTCTATTCGCAACTGTTTAAAAATCAGGGCCTTATTTGTTCCCAGGTGCTTGTAACCAGGGATGATTTCAGAAGCAGGGATCATTTTCAGAACATGAAGAACTGTTTTTTAGTTTTACTGAATAATGATATAATTCCAATTGTTAATGAAAATGATGTTATCTCTGTAACAGAACTGATGTTCACAGATAATGATGAACTGGCAGGCCTGGTATCTGGAATGCTGAATCTTGATCCCTTGATCATTTTAACTTCGGTCGATGGAATAATGAACACGGTCGATCAAAAAGATTCAGTTCTCATCCGGGAGATCCATGTTGGAGACAAGGAATTCGAGAAACATATTAATACTGAGAAATCAGCTTTTGGGAAAGGCGGCATGCTTACGAAGGCGCATTTAGCAGCTAAAGTAGCATCTCATGGGATAGAGGTAGTTATCGCCAATGGCCTTAAAAAGGGGATAATAAACAATATACTTGAAGGATCTTCCCCATGTACCAGGTTTAAACCTTCATCCGGCAAATCTACCATTAAAAAGTGGTTGTCACACGCAAAAGGATTTGAGACAGGAGCTGTTGTAATCAATCAGGGGGCATCAGAGGCCTTAAAATCAGACAGGGCAATTAGTTTACTTCCGATAGGAATAATTGATATCGAGGGACATTTTAAGAAGGGGGATATCATTATGATCTATGATAATCAAAGGACCCAGATCGGTCTGGGAATAGCCAAATACAGCGATGAGAAGGCCAGGGCTGGGATTGGGAAGAAAAACCAGAGGCCGGTTATTCATTATGATCACTTATTTATGTTTTAACTATGAAAAATCAGGAAGTATTCAATAATGCCAGGCAAGCCTGCAGAGATATAATTCACTTCACCAACGACCAGGTGGTAGAGGTCCTGGAGCAGCTTGCCGCTGATACCATCAGGTCAACTGATCTTCTCATATCTGAAAACAAAAAGGATCTTGACAGGATGAGCGAAGATGATCCTAAATTTGACCGCCTTAAACTCAGCGTGGAGCAAATCAAAGATATTGCTGCTGATATATTAAGTGTAAGCAGGCTTAAATCTCCTTTAGGTGAATTAATTGAAGAAAAGAAAATAAAAAATGGATTACACCTTAAAAAGATCCGTGTTCCACTGGGTGTTGTTGGCATTATATATGAAGCAAGGCCCAATGTAACATTTGATGTTTTTTCATTATGCTTGAAATCAGGAAATGTATGTCTTTTAAAAGGAGGTAGTGATGCGCATTTTTCGAATCTGGCTATAACCGGAATATTACATGGGGTATTACAGAAATTTGATTTAAATGTGAATATTGTTCAATTGCTACCACCAGACCGGGAATCAACAGCTGAAATGATGAATGCTTCGGACTATGTTGATATTATTATCCCACGGGGCAGTCAGGGATTGATCGACTTTGTCAGGCAAAATTCCAAAGTACCTGTGATTGAAACTGGTGCGGGAATAGTTCACACTTATATTGACCAGCACGCCAACCTGACCCGGGGAAAGGCCATCATTACCAACGCCAAATTGAGAAGGGTAAGTGTCTGTAATGCACTTGATTGCCTGATAATCCATTCGTCCAGGCTATCCGATCTGCCCTTTTTATGCGAGGACCTGGCAAAGGAAGAGGTTGAAGTTTTCGCGGATGAAGACGCTTATAAGGTTTTAAAGGAAAATTACCCAGCTGACTTGATATCCCTGGCACAGGAGGAACACTTTGGCACTGAATTCCTGGCGAAAAAATTATCCATCAAAACCGTAAGGAATGTAGATGAAGCTCTTGATCATATTGCAGAATACAGTTCGAAACATAGTGAGGCCATCATTTCAGAAGATAAGGATATGATCAATAGGTTCTCCAAAGAAGTGGATGCGGCAGTGGTATATGCTAATACCTCCACTGCCTTTACCGATGGCGCACAATTTGAAATGGGAGCTGAAATAGGAATCAGTACTCAAAAACTTCATGCAAGAGGGCCTATGGCTCTTAAAGAACTCACTAGTTATAAATGGCTTGTAACTGGCCATGGCCAGATAAGGGAAAAATAGGGATGTATTGACCTGACTTCATTTTGAGTTTATCAGAAAAATGTTATTTTTAGGTAAAAGTATTTTTAATGCAATTTAAAAGGGTCAAAATCATTTATAACCGCGTAGTCTTCCGCCTTCCTGTTGAAGCTATTGTCTGGATTGCAGGTTTATTGATCCTCGCAATGTATAATCCCCATCATCAGGAGCATATGTCCATGTGTGTATTCAATAATGTAGGATTCAAGTATTGCCCGGGCTGCGGATTAGGTAGATCAATTTCCTATTTTCTGCACGGAGATATTATGATGTCTTTTACTACTCACCCGATCGGCATTGCTGCTGTTGCGATATTAGTGTATAGAATTTATAAATCAAGCATAGACTATTCTAAAAGGTTAAAACTTAAATATTGAAATTATGGCAAGTGTATTAAAATTTTTACCGGAGTTACAGGGGCAGGAGATGGCTTATGTTCAGGATTTGATCAAGTCCATGGCGGATGATGAAGCTCAGCTATTTTCTAACATATACAGGACAAGAAGACGTGATCCACAACTGATCCTGATTACAACTATACTGGGATTCTTTATAATTGCAGGTGTTCAGCGCTTCCTGGTTAACCAGATCGGGATGGGCCTGCTCTACCTTTTTACCGGGGGACTGTGTCTTATTGGAACAATCGTTGACCTGGTAAATTATCAGAACCTGGCTTTTGATTATAATCGGAAGATAGCCGATGAAGTATCACTAATGACTAAAAATTCCTAATAATTGATAGATCTTGAATATATCCCACCGGCATTTCAGAAGTATGTGAAATGGGTGAAAGAATATAATGTTATAACTCTACTGGAAAAGGATTATAAGAACGGCTTGTCATTTTTTGAAAAAATTTCAAAAGAAAAGCAGAATTATTATTATGCACCTGGAAAATGGTCCATAAAAGAGATCGTGCAGCATCTCAATGATGTTGAAAGGATCTTTATGTACAGGGCATTGCGGTTTTCACGTCTTGATCCAATCGATCTGCATGGATTCGATGAAGAGTATTATCTTGAAGGGACTTCCCTGGATGAAATTCCATATCGTAATTTGCTAAGCGAATGGGCCTCCCTTCGGGAATCATCAATTCTCTTTTATAAAAATTTGGATCCAAAATACATGGATAGGGCCGGACGGGCAAGCGGGCAGGAGTTTTCCGTTAGATCTATTGGATACATACTAGCCGGTCATACCCGTCATCATATAGAGATAATAAAGGAGAAGTACTTATAGTATGGCATTTGATTGGCTGAATATCGCCAAGCGATTAGAGGCAATAGCTCAAACCGGATTTACCTATTCAAAAGATGATTACGATAGGGAACGGTATCAGGAAATCCGGGACATAAGCCATCAGATATTCAATCACTATACAGATGCACCGTTTGAACAGATAAAGAACCTGTTTTCCACAGAAAATGGTTATCCTACTCCTAAAGTGGATATCCGGGGAGTAATATTTCAGAAAAACCAGATCTTGCTGGTCAGAGAAAAACTGGATGGATTATGGGCGCTTCCCGGCGGATGGGCCGATATAGGGTATACACCTGCTGAAGTGGTTGTAAAAGAGGTTAAGGAAGAGGCTGGCCTTGAAGTAAATCCTGTGAAGTTACTGGCAGTTTTCGATAAAAAGTGTCACAAGCATCCTCCCAGTGCTTTACATGTGTACAAGATGTTCATCCGGTGTGCCATCACAGGAGGTGCCCTGTGCCCGGGTATGGAGACTTCAGAAGCTGAATTTTTCGATCGGGATAAGCTTCCCGCACTTTCCGTTGAAAGAAATACAAAGGAACAGATATATTTGCTCTTTGAGTATGAACAAAATCCTGAAGCACCGGCTCGATTTGATTGATTACATTTTATAATAACATGAAAAAAAAGATCCCTCCATTTATTTCCATGATCTTATATGAAGATGAGGATTATATTATAATTAATAAGCCGCCTCATATATCATCTCTAGAAGATCGTAATGAAGAGATAAATATTTTGAAACTGGCCAGGGCCTATCATGGCGGAGCCCAATTGTGTCACAGATTAGATAAAGATACATCCGGCGCTCTTATTATATCGAAGCATCCGGATGCCTATAAATTTATGAATCAGGAGTTTGAGAAGAGAAAGATAAAGAAAACATATCAGGCAGTTTCTGATGGGTTACATCATTTTTCAGATCTTGAAATGGATAAAGCATTAAGTACTATGCCAAAAGGGACATCGCATATCGATGAAAGATATGGAAAAAGATCTGTGACCATTTTTAATTCTTTAAAAGCTTTTAAAAAGCATACTCTGATAAATTGCAATCCTGTTACTGGCAGGCTGCATCAGATCCGGGTTCATCTGGCCTTTCTTAAAGCACCGATAACGGGAGATGTTACTTATGGAGGTAAACCATTCTTTCTTTCTTCTGTAAAAAGAAACTATAAAATTGGTAAGTTTGCAGAAGAACAACCTTTAATTCAACGATTAGCACTCCATGCCTATCACCTGAAATTCAGGTTGTTAACTGGTGAATATAAAGAAGTTACAGCTCCCTATCCAAGAGATTTTAGGGTATTACTGCAACAGCTTGAGAAAAACACCTGATTCTCGGGAATTATTATTGGAATAATTGTTTTTCTTTAACATTAGGTCTAATTTTGTGCCTCATTTTGCGTGAATAAATTTCAAGTAAAAATTAAAATAAATAAAAATTGAATACATTAAGTTATAAGACCATTTCTGCCAAAAAGGGATCAGTTGACAAAAACTGGTGGATAGTTAATGCTGATTCAAGGGTACTGGGTCGGGTAGCCAGCGAGGTTGCTAAAATAATTCGAGGCAAGCATAAGCCTTCTTTCACACCTCATATTGATTGTGGGGATAATGTGATTGTGATCAATGCAGAAAAGATCAGGATGACAGGTGATAAAATGAACAGTAAGGAGTATATCTCCCACTCTGGTTATCCAGGAGGACAAAAAAGGTTAAGTCCAAAACAATTGATGGCGAAAAAACCTGAAAGGATCTTTGAATACGCTGTAAAGGGTATGCTGCCTAAAAACAGGCTGGGCAGGCAATTATTTAAAAGCCTGCATGTTTACGTTGGAGATCAACATCCACATGAAGCACAAAATCCCAAAGTACTAGAGCTAAAATAAAAATCACTAATGGATAACATCAACTCAATAGGAAGACGAAAAACAAGTGTTGCCAGGTTATATATGACTCCTGGTAAAGATGATTTCACCATAAATGGTCTGAAGTTAGAAGATTATTTTCCATCTGAGATATTACAGATCATAAGCAAGCAGCCTTTTGAATTCATTGAATTTGACGGAGGGTATGAGATAAAGGTCAATGTAAAAGGTGGTGGATTTAAAGGACAAGCTGAAGCTGTGCGACTGGCCTTATCAAGAGCCTTATGCGATCTGAACGAAGAATATAAGCCTCTACTGAAGAAAGAAGGATTCCTGACCAGGGACCCAAGGATGGTTGAAAGGAAAAAATATGGTAGGAGAAAAGCCAGAAGGAGATTCCAATTCAGTAAACGATAATCAAATAATTAATATATTTTAATGACTAAATTAACTTACAAAGACTTACTTGATGCTGGTGTCCATTTCGGACATTTGACGAGGAAGTGGGATCCGCGTATGGCTCCATATATATTTATGGAACGTAACGGTATTCATATCATTGATTTGAATAAAACCCTCGCTACCCTCGATGAAGCTTCAAACGCTATTAGAGCAATTGTCAGGAGCGGACGCAAGGTGCTGTTCGTTGCTACTAAAAAACAAGCCAAATCAATTGTTGAAGAAGAGGCTAAAAGACTGAGAATGCCATATGTAACTGAAAGATGGCTTGGTGGTATGCTTACAAACTTTACGACCATCAGAAAGTCTTTGAAAAAGCTGTCCTCCATTGAGAAACTCATGAAGGATGAATCTTACCTGAACCTGGCTAAAAGGGAAAGACTGATGGTGACCAGGGAAAAAGATAAATTAGCCAAAGTGCTTGGAGGTATATCTGAATTAACCAGACTGCCTGCTGCAGTTTTTGTGGTTGATGTTCGAAAAGAACATATTGCAGTAAAAGAAGCGCAGAAATTGAACATTCCAATTTTTGCCATGGTAGATACCAATTCAAATCCTAATGTTGCGGATTTCCCAATCCCGGCTAATGATGATGCTTATAAATCTATTGACATTGTTGTGAAAAATCTCACTAAATCCGTTGAAGAAGGACTGCTGGAACGCAAGAAGGATAAAGATGATTTGAGGTTACAGCAGGAAGAAGATGAGAAACGTCAAATGGATGAAGGTACTAAGCCAGAGCCCGAGGCAGGTGCGGGTGCAGGAGAAAAACCGACCGCAAGAGTAAGGAAAGTACGGGAGGCGAAAGTAGAGGAAAAACCTGAACCAAAAACTGAAGCTAAACCTGAACCAAAAACTGAAGTTAAGGTTGAACCAAAAACTGAAGCTAAGAAAGACCCGGCAAAATCACCTATGAAATCTGAGGAAGTAGCTGAAACAAAAGTGGAAGAAAAACCAGAAGCTAAGACCAAACAGAAACCTGAAAAAAAGGCTGAGGAGACCGTTGAAGCAACTGAGGAAGCTGAAAAAAAATAGGAAATAGAATATAATCTGATATAAAAATAAATTGAACATTGAAATATATCGGTGTTCAATTTTTTTGTACATGCTTAAAACAACATAAAAAGATGGCAATAACAGCACAAGACGTAAATAAACTTCGAAAGATGACAGGTGCCGGAATGATGGACTGCAAAAAGGCGCTTACAGAAGCAAACGGTGACTTCGATAAAGCCGTTGAGATCTTAAGAAAGAAAGGACAGAAAATTTCTGCTTCACGGGCTGGCAAAACAGCATCTGAAGGATCAGTTTTTGTAAAATCTATTGAGAACGATTCAAAATGCATCCTGATCGCCTTAAATTGTGAAACTGATTTCGTAGCTAAGAATGAAGAGTTCAAATCACTCGGACAGACCATCGCCGATTTGGCAGCTGCCAATAATCCCTCAGGTATTGAAGCATTACTTGCTGTTAAAGCAGGTAACCTTAGCGTAGCTGAGAAAATTGAAGAACTGATGGGTAAAATAGGTGAGAAACTGGAAATTTCTGCCTGTGAAGAACTGACCGGTGAGAAAGTGATCTCTTATATTCACGCCAATAATAAACTTGGCGTAATGGTAGCCCTAACAGGCGTAAATGGTACCGATGTTGTCGAGGCAGGGAAAGATGTTGCAATGCAGATCGCAGCAATGAATCCGGTAGCTGTCGATAAGGATGATGTTCCTAAGGATGTCGTTGATAAAGAGGTTGAAATAGGAAAAGAACAAGCCATGGCTGAAGGTAAACCAGAAAATCTTGTTGAAAAAATTGCTATTGGTAAATTGAATAAGTTCTATAAGGATAATACCCTTTTGAACCAGCAATTCGTTAAAGATAATTCACAAACGATTGCTAAATACCTTGATGGCATCAATAAGGGGCTAACGGTAACGGCCTTTAAACGAATTGTAATAGGATAATTCATGTCCCGCCTCAGGCGGGATTTTTTTTGTTCTTGCAAATTTGAAAAATGGGTTTTAGTTTTCAGGAATGCAGAGAATTTCACTTATAGCCGCCATGTCTGAAAACAGGACAATTGGTAAAGATAATAGTCTACCCTGGGAGATGCCCTCCGATCATGCCCATTTTAGAAAGATCACAAAGGGCCATCCATTTATTATGGGTCGGAAAAGTTATCTTTCCAAAGATCAGCTTTTGTCTGATAAGCTATCCATAATTCTAACACACCATACTACCGATCATTTACAATTGAATTGCATAAAAGCCGAAAGCCTTGGCGAAGCGCTTAGCATTTTAGGAGATGAGAAAAAAATATTCATACTGGGTGGCGGAGAGATTTTCCGACAATCACTTTCCATCGCTAATTACATATATCTTACCCTAATCCATACCTATATACAGGGTGATACTTTCTTCCCTGAGATTGATAAAAATCAGTGGAGCCTGGTAAAAGAAGAGTTTAATGGAAAAGATGATCGTAATCCGTACGATTATAGTTTTTTAGAATATGCCAGACGCACATTTAATTAGAGGAGAAGCCTTAAAATATGCCTAATATTTTATATTTTTAATACCCGTTTTAAATTTTTTATTTAATAAAGATGTCGGCTTTTTTAATTGGATTGGATATTGGCAGTTCCTCTGTTAAAGCTTCCCTGCTGGAAATTGAAACCGGAAAGGTTATTTTCGCAGCAACCTCACCTGAAAAAGAGATGGAGATCAGAAGTGATCAAGCGGGTTGGGCAGAACAGGATCCCGAAATATGGTGGTATCACGTCAAAAAGTCAATAAGTAAAATCCGGGCAAATGTAAAAATTGATAAGGCGGATATCGGGGCTATTGGTATTTCATACCAGATGCATGGACTCGTTTTGATTGACAAAGATACAAATGTGTTGAGACCGTCAATTATCTGGTGTGATAGCCGTGCGGTTGAGATTGGTGATCAAGCCTTTGAATCCATGGGAGAAGAATTGTGTTTGAGGCATATGCTCAATTCACCTGGGAATTTTACAGCTTCAAAACTCAAATGGGTAAAAGATAATGAACCCGAAATCTACGAAAAGGTATACAAATTTATGTTGCCTGGCGATTATATTGCTCTGAAACTTACAGGCGATATCCGGACTACTGCCTCTGGGCTATCGGAAGGGATATTGTGGGATTTTAAGGAAAATGGATTATCATCTCTGGTTATGGGCCAGTATGGGCTGAACAAAGAACATGTGCCGGAATTAACATCCACATTTTCGATTCAGGGGAGGATGTCGTCGATTGCGGCGAAGGAATTGGGCCTTACCGAAGGCATACCTGTAGCCTACCGGGCAGGTGACCAGCCAAATAATGCGTTTTCATTGAATGTATTGAAGGCTGGAGAGATAGCAGCAACTGCAGGTACCTCAGGTGTAGTATATGGGATCATTGATGAAGCCAATTATGATCCCAAATCAAGGGTTAACACATTTGTTCATGTGAACCATCAGTCGGAAAGTCCAAAGTATGGTGTCCTTTTGTGCATCAACGGAACAGGTATTCAGAATAGCTGGCTTAAACATAATACAGGAAATGAGGATTATCCTGAAATGAACAGACTGGCATCTCATATCCCCATTGGATCCGACGGATTATATACTTTCCCATTTGGCAATGGCGCAGAACGTGTTCTTGGGAATAAAGATATAGGAGGCAGTACATACGGACTGAATTTCAACAGGCATACCAGAGGACATATGCTCAGGTCGGCTCAGGAAGGAATTGTCTTTGCACTTCGGTTTGGTTTTGACGTAATGGAAGACATGGGAATGAAAATGAACATAGTCAGGGCTGGTGAAGCCAATATGTTCTTAAGTCCTGTTTTCAGGGAAGGATTTGTGCATACCAATAATGTTGTTGTAGAACTGTACAATACTGATGGAAGCCAGGGGGCTGCAAGGGCTGCTGGAATTGGTGCGGGAATATATAAAGATTTTAAAGAGGCTTTCCAGGGCCTGGAGGTTCAACAACGCTATGAGCCCGATCGGGCATTAATAAATCAATATGAAGAAAAATATCTTGAGTGGTTAGATATATTAAAACAAAAAATATTATGAGTAAAACATTTTTTAAAGGAGTAGAAAAAATAGCATTTGAAGGAAAAGAATCCGATAATCCACTGGCATTCAAATATTATGATCCGGAAAAGTTGATTGCCGGGAAAAAGATGAAGGACCTCTTCAGGTTTGCCATCGCCTACTGGCATTCATTCTGCGGTACTGGCAATGATCCATTTGGACCAGGCACGAAAGTATTTCCCTGGGATGCTAATGGAGATCCTATTAACCGCGCAAAAGATAAAATGGATGCCGCCTTTGAATTTATTACCAAGATAGGTGCACCTTTTTATTGTTTCCATGATTTTGATCTTATCGATGAAGGGAGCTCTTTAACCGAATCTGGTAAAAGACTTCAGGCGATTGTGGATTATGCCAAACAAAAACAGCAGGAAACGGGCGTTAAATTGCTATGGGGTACCTCCAACCTGTTTTCAAACCCACGATATATGAATGGTGCGGCCTCAAATCCTGATTTTTCTGTAGTGGCTTATGCAGGAGCACAATTGAAGAACGCATTGGATGCCACCATTGAATTGGGAGGTGAAAATTATGTTTTCTGGGGAGGCCGGGAAGGCTATATGAGTCTGTTGAACACGGATATGGGAAGAGAGCAGGATCATATTGCCCGGTTTTTTCATATGGCCAGAGATTATGCACGCAAGCAGGGATTTAAAGGCAATTTTTTTATTGAGCCAAAACCGATGGAACCCACCAAGCACCAGTATGATTATGACGTAGCTACCGTCATTGGTTTTTTAAGAAAATATGATCTGCTTGATGATTTTAAATTGAACATAGAAGTAAATCATGCGACATTGGCAGGACATACCTTCCAGCACGAGCTGCAGGTAGCAGCCAATGAAGGATTGCTCGGTAGTATCGATGCAAACCGGGGTGACTATCAAAATGGTTGGGATACGGATCAATTTCCAAATAATGTATATGAATTAACAGAAGCCATGCTTGTGATATTAGAAGCAGGCGGTTTTAAAGGAGGTGGCATAAATTTTGATGCTAAAACAAGAAGGAATTCCACGGATCTGGAGGACATGTTCCATGCACATATTGGAGGTATGGATGTATTTGCGAAAGCAGCGCTCGTGGCCGAAGCGATCCTGGATAATTCTGACTATAAGAAATTAAGAAAGGAGCGTTATGCTTCATATGATTCAGGTAAAGGAGCTGATTTTGAAGCTGGTAAGATGAAATTGGAAGACCTGCAAAAAATCGCAGGTGAATTGGGAGAACCGGGCCTTACCAGTGGAAAACAGGAACTATACGAAAATATTTTGAATCAATTTATGTAATTGAAATCAAATTTGAGCGTTTCTTTTATAGGAAACCCGTTAATGATAGATGAAATCTGTAAGATTACCAGTAATCACATTGCTGGTATTCCTGACTATGACATTTAATGTAATTGGTCAGACTGGATACCAGCTTTATAAGGATTATAAAATAAGAGGAAAGATCACGGATGCCTTGACCAAAGAACCCGTCAATGCAACCCTGGTATTTGAGAGTGTACCTGATGCTTCTGATGTGTATATTATTGATTCAGGTACTGGCAATGGAGCGTATGAAGTTACAATCCGAAGTGACCAGAAGTATGTTGTTGAGGTTAGCTCAAATAATTATAAACCAGAAATCGACACCGTAATAGTAGGAGGAAATCAGAGTGGTTTGAATTTTGAGCTGCTGTCTGTTAAACCGGGGCAATTATTAAGATTGTACAATATTTACTTTGCCCAGGGAGATTATCAAATTCTTGACCAATCCCAGCAGGAGATTTCGGAACTTGTGATGCTGTTGAATCAGTATCCAGATATGAAAATACAGCTGGAAGGACATACCGACCGACTTGGGGGTAGACGTGCAAATATGGAACTTTCCGAAAACCGGGTCCTCGAAATCAAGAAGTATTTAGTTAACCGTGGGATAAACCAGAAAAGGGTAAAAACAGCCGCTTTTGGGGGCAACAAGCCCATTTCCAGTGAAAACAATGAGGAATCAAGGCAAATGAATCGAAGGGTTGAAATCAGAATTCTTTCCATCTGATTTGCATTAATGCCCTTAAGTTTTTTAAATTGGGCTGGTTAACCAACCTGATTCCTAAATGAAGCGAATTTTTTTGGCATCAGCGCTGATGCTGATGGGGTATGTTGTCATAGCCCAGGAAGTCCAATGGGCCTCCAGGGTATTAGATTTTTCTACTCAATTATCGGAATATCAATATTCAGCCACTCAGGTACTTGGCAAACCCGATGTGCTTCCTGATTACGGTGACAATCCTAATGCCTGGCTGCCATCGAGGCCGAACCGGACTTCCTTTATAAAAGTAAGATTTGATCAAGCCATGCGTGTACAGCAAATTGCGATCGGTGAATCCTTTAACCCAGGTGCTTTATATCAGGTGTTTTTGTATGATGAAAATAACCGGGAATACCTTTTGAATACTTTTATTCCCAGGCCACTTAATGTAGAAGGGCGATTACTCAATATATATCTTTCTGAAACAGAATATGCAGTAAGTGCAGTTAAGATTGTACTGGATGGGAGCCAGGTACCAGGGTATAATGGTATTGATGCAATAGGAATTTCAGGATCTACTGTCCCTATCCTGGCCGGTAAAGAGATTGCTTTTCGCCGGAATCCTGGATTGGAAAACCAGTTTTTATCACTTGGAGCTGAAGAAGATGTATCCGAATCCAGGCCTGTATATATTCAATCTCTGAATACTATGTACTTTACAAGGGGATATAGTCAGCAGAACGTGGGTGGAGTGGACGATGCCGGTGATATCTGGCAATCAGTTTATGACGAAAACAGTGGCCGGTTTCAACCAGGAGTATCCCTTGGGGAAGAGGTTAATGATATTGGATATAACAGTACCAATGATGTGATATATGGTAGTGGCAAGCTTACACTCCTTCTGGGAAATATATCCGGTAAACCTAATACGGCAACAAAAAATGTAGTATTATCCACAAAGACTGAAGGTGAATGGGGAGATATAGAGAATATAAAAATACAGAACAGTCGAATTGCCTCGATTGATGCTGATTATTCCATTGCGCCAAATGATTCTGTTATCATCCTCTCTACCTTGCGTTATGATACTGAAGGTGGAAGGGACCTGTACCTGATCAGACGTGAAAATGGCAACAAGTGGTCTGAACCAGAGAATATGGGTGGAAATATAAATACAACCCTGGATGAATATTCACCTTATTACTCTGAAAGTGAAAAATCCCTTTATTTTGCTTCAAATGGATATCCTGGTTTTGGCGGGAGTGATATATTGCGCATTACGAGAATAGGTGATTCCTGGAACAATTGGACTACGCCTGAAAATCTGGGAGGGGATATTAATACTGAAACCGATGAGAATTATTTTTTCTTTGATGATGCCGATGAATATGCCTTTTTTGCCAGAATGAATGTTGACAGTACTTTTGGTATTATCAGGGTTGAAAGGCCAGTATTCCTTGAAAAAACCCCTTTGGTAACATTGCAGGGAAATGTAATAAATAAGGAAACTGACCGGCCAGTTAACTCGGTGATTTCGGTATTGATATTACCCGAAGAAAGGACGTATGGAATGACCATCTCTGATCATACTACAGGAGCGTATGAAATTATGGTTCCTTCGGGCAACGATTTTATCTTAGTAAGTGAAAAAGAAGGATTTGAAGCCTATGAAACTTCATTGGCTCTTGAAAACAGAAATACTCCATATACCTATAATCTTGATATTGATATGGGACTTGCTGTACTGGTTCCTGATGAGGTTATTGCTGCAACGGATGAGCAGCCGGAACAACCTGAAGTCCGGCCAGGTCCGGCTGTAGTGCCGGTTGCTGATACAGAGAGGACTGCAAGTGATGCCTATGATATCACATTTGACTTCAACTCTGCTAAGATCACAGAAGAGTCATATCCTGTAATTGATTTACTTGTAGAATACATGGAGAAAAATTCAGAAATCGATATCGAACTTGCTGGCTTTACAGACCATATTGGTAATGAAAGATACAATAACGAACTCGCCTTAAGAAGGTCTTCAGCAGTTAAGAAATATATGGTCGACAAGGGAATCAAATCGAGCCGGATCGATGTTCTGGGATTCGGAGAAAGAATGACCGCGGTTTATGGGGTAGATGATGAAAAAGACTTAAGGATGAACCGCCGGGTTGAATATAACTTTACTAAATAGAAGAGTTTGGAAAAAGCATTATATTAGCATTCTTTGGGAAATTTGTCAGAATTTACCATATAGTTCCGAATAAAGATAATTTTTTTTGACCTGCAGATTCAATTATGCACCGATCTGATAAAATTATTATCAATTTTTTTAATTCATTGATACAAAGAATTTTAACCAATCTTACTTAAATTAATAAATTAACAAATTTTTAATAAAACAGCTAAATACCTCGCAAATTCTTAAAAAACAGGCCAAAATAAAGTTCTATTTGTATTTGATATAATACGATTAATTTTTTTATCTTGGCTAAACCTTCGATCTGATCACCTATGAAGACGTATTTGTTTTTAGTGTTCACACTTATTACATGTTACAGTTATGCACAAGAAGTTCAATGGGCCACCGAAGTAATTGAGTACTCCTCTCAGTTTTCTGGAAAGGATTTTTCCGCAGCCCAGGTTACCGGTCCACCCAATGCTTTTAAGTTTGGAGGAAAGGACCCTATGGCCTGGATGGCCAGTTCTCCAGATGCTCAGGAATATCTTGTGGTTGGATTTGGCAGTCCTATGAAAATCCGGCAGATAGCGGTTGTGGAATCAAGCAATCCAGGGGCAATAGAAATGATCTATGTGTATGATGAAAATCAGGATGCGCATCTTGTAGGGTCTTTCATCCCCGGACCAATTCAGGTTAATAACCGGATATTGAATGTATTTTTACCCACCTACGATTTTAATATCACATCGGTGAAAATCGTATTGGACGGGAGTATGGTTCCCGGAGCCAATTCAATAGATGCTGTTGGGGTATCAACCTCCGTTGTACCCATACGGTTCAGGGAAGGATTTGCTTACCGGTTAAATCCCAGATTGGCAAAAAAGAATATAGAGCTTGAGGCTGCTGGCGAAGAGTCAGACATACGCCCGGTTTATTCTGATGATGAAAAAACACTGTTTTTTACAAGGGGGTTCAGTGAAGATAATGTGGGGGGTATAAATGATCCCGGGGATGTGTGGTTTTCAACTTTTGATAATGGCAAGTATTCAGATCCTGTAAGACTTGGTGAAAAAGTTAATAATATTGGCTTTAATACTTCAAATTCTATTTATGACAAAGATGACAATCCCCGTTTGATGATCGGAAATGTAAGCGGAAGCGCTAATAAAGTAAAAGCAAACCTGTCAGCTGTTAGCAAGGAAAACGGAGCATGGACATCGTCGGATGTCCAGAAAATTAAAAGTGCTGGAGAGATACCTGTCGATGCGGATTATGCGATTACAGATAATGGTAATGTTTTGATCATATCCAGTGAGCTAAAAGGTACACAAGGAGGAACAGACCTTTACGTTTCATTAAGTGAGGGAGAAAACAAATGGGGGGCTCCAGTAAATATTACGAGTATAAATACCCCGGAGGATGAATATGCACCCTTCTTTTCAATGGAAGAGAATGCTCTGTATTTTACTTCAAAAGGATACCCTGGTTTGGGAGGAAGCGATATCTTCAGAGTTAAAAGGCTTGACGATTCCTGGCAGAATTGGGGAGAACCTGAAAATATTGGGGAAGATATAAATACACCATATAACGATCATTATTTCTATTTTGATGAAAAGGATGCTTATGCTTACCTGGCCCAGGGCACTAAAGATGGGATGATGCGTATAGTAAGGGTTGACAGGCCCCAATTCATGGATGCAAATCCTCTTGTAGTTGTGAAAGGAAAGGTGATGGATGAACAGGCGGCTACCCCGGTTAACGCACTGTTATCGCTTCTTATTGAACCTGGAAATGAAGTATATGGAGTCACATTCTCTAGTGAAATGTCAGGAAATTACCAGATATTCCTTAGGTCGGGTTACAAATACAAAGTAATTGGAGAGAAGGAGGGCTATAAGAAAGTGGAAATGCCCATCACCTTAGAAAATAAAGACAAACCGTATACTTTCGACCTAAATATATTCTTATCCAGGGAACTGGCAGAATCCCAACCCGAGCTTGTGGCTGACGTCGTGGCCATTGGAGCTGGAATTGAAGCTTATGAAACGGAAGAAGTTGATGTGGATGCGGAACCAGAAGAAGAACTGGACGATATAGATAAAGCAGTAGCTGCGATTGTAGTTGCTGACGATGAATATGAAGAAATATCTGCCGAGGAATTTCAAAGCAATGTTACTGATTATGCGGAACCTGCATCCGAAACAAGATCTTATTCATCAGGAGGAACCAGTTTGGAAAATCTCGTTGTATTTAACTTTGATTCTGATGCAGTCCTTCCACCTGCCTATCCGATCCTTGATGCCATCGCAGCCTTTCTGCTTCGACACCAGGATATCCGGCTTGAGATAGGTGGGTTCACAGATTATATTGGAGATTATTATTATAATATTGAACTATCGAAGAGAAGGGCTTATGCCGTACGCCAATACATGATAGACCAGGGCGTCGAGAGATCCCGGATTAAAGTTCTTGGATTTGGAGAGAAGATGCCAATCATAGCCAATATGGATAGTGAAGAAATTCGAATGAACAGGAGGGCAGAATTTAATTTCACAAGATATTAATCCAAATATTTAATTTAGAAATCGCCTTAGGCACTTACCTTTAATCACCATCTGTTTTCTTATGCATGACAATTTGATTTAACAGTAATCCCCATGTGCCTGTACTTATGACATTTTGGCTTGTAAAACTGACATTATTATATCAAAAATTAATTGGCATTATTTATGAAGAGTTGTTCATGTGTAATAAATTTGTATGAAAAAGGTATTTTAAATGTCGGTTGAAACGTTAAACTCCCATGCTGAGCTGGTAGAGAAGATCAGTAGGGAAAAGAGATCGTATCTATTGTTATATAAGGAAGGCTCTGAACAGAGTGAATGTGCAAAAAAGAATATTGAAGCGGTTGCTGAAAAGAATTCAGAAGCTAATATATTTGTAGCAAATGTAAAAAATGTTCGTGATATCCACGAAAATTATAATATTACTACCGTTCCTGCACTTATTGAATTTGAAGTAGGAGAATTTCGGAATACTTTCAAAGGATGTCAGAAGGAAGATTTTTATCAGACTCTTCTGGATCATATAATTTTTCAGGCTAAAGCTGCTGAGCGGCCGCAAAAAAATGTTACTGTTTATACTACGCCAACTTGTCCATGGTGTACAACAGTAAAAAATTATTTGAGAAAAAATGGAGTCAGGTATTCTGAAGTTGATGTAGCCAGTGATCAGGGAGCAGCTCAAAGTATGGTGAGTAAAAGTGGCCAGCAAGGGGTACCACAAACAGAAATAGACGGGAAAATGGTTATAGGCTTTGATCAAAAGAAATTAAATCAATTATTAGAAATAAAAGTGAATTAATATGAGAGAATTACAACCTGTAAATCAGAATGTGATACTGGATGTATCAGAAGAGGTAACCGAACAGAAAACCGCCGCTGGGATAATCATACCGGATACCGCGGCTGTGGAGAAACCCAAATTTGCCAAGGTTGTTGCTTTGAGCAATATAGAAGGACCGGAAATCGCTGTCGGCGATGTTGTCTTCTATAAAGAGTATTCCGGAACTGAAGTTGAACTGGATGGAAGTTCCTTCCTGGTGGTTCCGTATGCAGATGTTCTGGCCAAACTTGTCGAAACTGAAGAAATATAATCTGTAAATCCCGCCAAAAGCGGGATTTTTTTTGCTTTTTCATGGAATTGATAGATCATATCTCCAGCCCGGCAATACAATAAACGGGTAACTCGTATACCTTTCTCTTAACTTATCGCATTTTTTCAGGCTATTTTATATCTTTATCCTTTCCAAATTTCTTACTATGAAGGTAGATACCATGAGATTTATAGATAAGTGGATGGGCATTCCACTTGTTTTTATATTAAGCGTTATTTTGTGGATTCTGGAACGCTTAACCTTCAAGCGCCAAAGTAAGCCGGATCTGAAAAATACCTTATTCATTGAGCTATCTGAAATGGGCAGTGCTATACTGGCTGATCCGGCAATGAAAATACTACAGCGTGAAAGTGGTGGCCGGTTGTTTTTTGCTATTTTCGAATCAAATTACAAGAGTTTGCAAATCCTGAATACGGTAGAAGAGAGTCATATTTTTAAAATGCGCTCTGACAATTTGTTCAGTCTCACCCTTGATGTGCTTTCCTTTATTAAATGGTGCCGGATGAATAAGATCTCAGCAGTAATTGACCTTGAGCTCTTTTCCAGGTTTACAGCTATTTTATCCGGATTAAGCAGTGCCGGTACCAGGATTGGATTTTCACAATTTCACGATGAAGGAATGTACAGGGGATTTGTTATCAATTACCCGGTCAGATACAATCCCCATGTTCATATTGCCACTAATTTTATTTCTCTTGTCCACAGGGCACTTGATCTGTATCATAATCCTTATCCGACTATCGCCGTCAGGCCAGATCAAATGACGCTGGCACTAGCTGTACCTGAGCATTTTGACATGAAAGGCGTTCAAAAAAAGCTTCACAGTTTATATGAAGATTGGGATAAGAAAAGAATAGTTTTGATCAATCCCAATGCGTCGGAGCTTCTGCCACAGCGCAGATGGCTACCTGAGTACTTCGTTTCAGTTGGTAAAGAAATTCTGAAAAAACACAAGGATGTTGTAATTATAGCTACAGGGGCTCCATCAGAAAAAGATTATGTTCAGAAAGTTGTCGATGATATTGATAATGAGAGATGTATAAACTCTGCGGGGAGATTTGAATTCCTTGAATTGATCCCCTTGTATCTCCTTTCTGAATTATTGCTGACAAATGATTCCGGACCGGCACATTTTTCATCCGTTACTCCTTTAAAGGTTTTTGTAATTATGGGCCCGGAAACGCCGATATTATATGGTCCACTTGGTAATGCCGAAGTGTTTTATCTGGGATTGCCTTGTTCACCATGTGTAAGTGCGGCCAATCATAGAAAAACGACTTGTATCACAAGACCTTGCATTAGTGGTATAAGCCCTGAAAGTGTTTATGAGAAGATCAGCCTTTTTCTCAATTCAGCTCATTGAAGGTAAACCAGATAGGATTTTGACAATGTGCTTTTACGAGTAGATGAATTTATAAATCCACCGCTCAATCCTGTAACATGGAAATCGTCAAATTCTTTAAGTAACACGGGAGTATACCCATATTTGTCCAGCTTTTTCAATCCCGCTTCATCAGTAAATAAAAGGTGACCGTTTAACTTAATTTGGGATATCTCATCCTCTGTTACCTCTGGAATAATCTTCTTCAGATAAAATTGAGTACTCCATTGCTTCTTTTCAAAAGTAACCAGATCGTCTGACGGCAGTTGCTGATCTATCATATAAAAAGCCAATTCGCTTTCTGACTGATATCTTAGAAGATCCGGGTAAAATTGTCGGTTTAAATAGTAATTTACAGACAAAATAACAATAGCTGGAGGGATTATTATTCTTTTTATCATTGACTTATTTTTAACGATAAAAAATAAGGATACAGCTATTCCTGCAGACATAACAATAATTACATCTATATGAGGAATTTTGTCGAAATAAAACAGATGAAGCAATGCCACCAAAACAAGAAATATTGTCATTATAAAATTCATCAAAATATAATGAACCTTTAAAAATTTATGATTTCGCGATCTATCCAGTAATACGAAAGCAGATAAAATGCTTAAAAAGGGGAACAATTGATTCAGATAATGCGGAAGTTGAAAACTTGATAGAGAAAATATTAAAAAAGTGAACAGAAATCCGAAAAGCGTATAGTTTTCATATATACATTTACCCGTAACAATATATTTTACTTTCCGGTAAATACTTGAATAAGCCAGTAGAGCCCATGGAGCGAAGGCCCAGAGTAAGGTATGGAAATAGAAAAACAGATCACCTTCACCTTTAATTGGTCCTGTGTTGGTAAACCGGCCCCATTGGCTATCCCAAAGAAAGAATCTGATCCCTGATACTCCTTTTAATCCAAAGATTACCTTTTCCGGATGTGCATCAAACTGGTAATAATAAGCGATGAGCGTCGGAGATATCATTACAAATGTTAGGCAGATGACCAGAATCCACTGCCAGTGAAAGATCTCTATCCATTTCTTTTGATAAATCAATGTGAGACCTATACCCGAAGCCACAGGAATTATGCTGAATAATCCTTTTGTCATCAGTAATATGGCGAGACCGAATGATCCCAATACTAGGTACATTATCTTTTTTTTATCAAGGTATATGGCAAAATAGTATAGGGAAAAAATGGTAAAGCAAGTCAGGTATGGTTCTGCCCGGACATCATTGTTTGAAATAATGATATGTTCAGCTGTCATTAGAAAAAGGGCCGCGATTATTCCATGGTTTTTTGAATAGAATCGTTTCCCAAATAAGTAAACATAATAAGCGGCAAGCAGTGAAAAAAGTATCGCCGGTAATTTATATCCCAGGTTGTTGATCCCAAATACCTTAAAAAAGATAGCTGTAACCCAGAATTGAAAATGTGGTTTGTCCAACCAGTCCACACCTTTTAGTTTTATCTCAGAAAAACTATTATTTTTTATCATTTCCATAGAGATATCGGCATAAACTGTAGCATCAGGCTCCATGAGTGTTATAAATATGCCAATAGCATATACAACCAGAGAAAATAAGAGAATAATTATTCCCCAACTTTGAAAATTGATCTTGTTTAGCTCCAGCTTCATCTATTTTTTGATCATTATGTCTTCCAATTCCTCAAGTGAAATTCCTTTTGTCTCAGGCATTATCTTCAATACAAAGAACAATTGAAATACCATCATGACCGAGAAGAATAAAAAGGTAGGGCCAAATCCTATCTTTTCAGCAGAAGGGATCAGAAAGGTTATGAAGGCAGCCATAAACCAGTGCGTGAAACTTCCAAGAGACTGTCCTTTAGCACGCACTTCATTTGGGAAAATTTCAGAAATGAAAACCCAGATCACTGCTCCCTGTGAAAATCCGAAAAAGGCTATATAAATAAAAAGGCTAATGGCAACAAGTTGTCCCCCAATAGAAAAATAAAACGACAGGGAAGTCATTGCTAGTGTAATGATCAGGCCAATAGAGCCAAGGATCATCAAAAATCTCCTCCCAAAACGATCAATAAAACTTATGGCAAGGATTGTAAACAGGAAATTGATAAAACCAATACCTGCCGTTGAAAGCAAAGCGGAACTTGTTTCCAAACCTGCATTCTGAAAAATCCTCGGAGTATAATAGATCACTGCATTTATGCCTGAAACCTGGTTAAAAATGGCAAACATGACTGCAAGCATAATTGGGAATTTGTATTGCCTGGAGAGGAATTTTTCCTTTTTTGATTGGTCAAGGTGTTGTTGATGTGTAGATATGATCAATTGGACTTCATGCTCCACATTATCATGTCCGATCCTGGATAAGATCGACCTCGCATTTTCTACAAGTCCCTTTTTAAAGATCAGCCACCTTGGGCTTTCAGGGATAAACAAGACCAGGGATAGGAATACAAAAGCGGGAATCCCTTCCACGCCCAGCATCCACCTCCAGGCATTCTCTCCGCTACCCCCAAATAAGTAGTTTGAAAGATAAGCTATGAGTATGCCCAGGACTACATTAAATTGAAATAAGGCAACCAATCTGCCCCGCATCCGGGCAGGGGATATCTCCGATATATACATGGGGCCTGCAACCGAGGATGCTCCAACACCGAGTCCTCCGATAAAACGAAAAAATAAGAAGGCATACCAGCCTGTTGCCAGGGCAGATCCTACCGCAGAAACAAAATAAAGAAGGCCTATCCAGAATAAGGTTTTCTTTCTCCCTAATTTATCAGAAGGAAATCCCCCGAAGAGGGCACCGATTATGGTTCCGAAAAGTGCTATGGATACGGTAAGGCCATGTTGAATGTCGTTAAGTTTCCATAACATTTGAATAGACTGCTCAGCACCTGAAATAACAGCTGTGTCAAAGCCAAACAGGAATCCTCCAAGGGCAGCGACAAAAGTGACAAAGTAGAGATATTTTTTCATTAATTATTGTTCTGCGATTACATTAAATGATAACCAAATATAATTTAAAAGCAAATTATAACCTTATTGTAAGAGTAAGAATAAAGACTAACAGGATATTTGATTAACTTTATTTAGGAATTCCACACTATGAGTGCAACTTGTCAATATTAGTTGTTTATTCTGGTTGATTCCATGCACATGTTTAAATCAAAAGAATTTAAAATATTACAAAGGGGAGTCTATCTGACTTTATCATTTGTATTGATCCTGTGGATTATTAAATCTGTGGAATGGGCCAGTCATCTTGACCTGGGTTTATATGGAATATTGCCTAGAACAGTTAAAGGAAGTCTCGGGATAGTTACTGGTCCGTTGATCCATGGGGATGCCATACACTTAATGTCAAATACTATTCCCTTGATCATCCTTGGTGTAGGGTTGTTTTATTTTTATCATAAAATTGCTCCTGAAGTATTTTTATGGATATACCTGGCCTCAGGATTCTGGGTATGGATCATAGGCCGTGAAGCTTATCATATAGGATCTAGTGGGCTTGTCTACGGATTAGTCATGTTCATATTCTGGGGGGGTATTCTGAGAAAGAATCCCAGATCACTTGCTATATCCATGATCATATTCTTTCTTTATGGTGGAATGATCTATGGTCTATTTCCATTTGATGAATCAATTTCATGGGAATCTCATATTATGGGATCAGTTGCTGGCATTTTCCTGGCTTTCTACTTTAAAAAAATACCCATATACCTGGGAGAGACAGAAGCAAGCACTGAAATTCAGCATGAAAGAGTGAAAATGACTCAACAGTCACAGAATGTATCTCACACAGCAGGGGAAAATAAAACGATCCGGTATTTCTATCAGGATAAGTAGTAGATCCCATATTGTTATTTATTGATCCTTCTTAGCATAGTATATATATATCTTTTTTATATTTGCGACCAGTTAAACCAAAATCATCAGAAAGTGAAATATTTTTCGATTATCTTAAACTTTATACTGGCTATAGCCATTATTGTATTGTACGTATTATTCTTCTCTTTACCCGGAGATCATAAAGCATCAACCGACGAAGATTCGACGACAATAGCCATGCCAACGGATATTTCAATTGCTTACGTACTGGAAGATTCTCTTCTGAGTAATTATGAATATTTCCAGGAACTCGCAGGCGATCTGAATAAAAAAAGACAGGCAATGGAAAACGATTATACGATGAAAGCCCAGGGTCTTCAGAAGGAATTCGAGGGATTTCAAAGGACTGCCGGCAATATGACCATGAATCAGGCAAGGGCAGTAGAAGAAGATCTTATGCAAAAAAGACAGAACCTGATGTTGCTTCAGGAAAAAATGGGACAGGATCTTTTAAAAGCTGAATCGGAGGTAAACACACAGTTATACGATAAAGTGTCCAATTATCTGGAAAATTACGCCAAGGCAAACGGGTTTGCATTGATTTTAAACGTAAAAAGAGGGAATGCTATAATTTATGGGGATAAAGGGATGGATATTACGGATATCGTGGTGAAAGGTTTGAATGATGAATATAATTCCACAGGCATAACACCGCAGGCTCCTTCGGCAACAGCGGACACTACAGGTATAAATTAGAAAGGAAACAAACTAGAAATTAAAGGCTCTGTATTGTATTAATCATCGAAATAGAGCTCTTTGTCTTTAAAGAGGTTCAGGCCGATAGAGAAGAAAAATACATTGACATCCAGATTTTCATATGGCTGATAGGGTTCCCCTGTATTCCCGTCAATCTGAACATAATCCTGGTTAAAGAATCCGGTTAAATAGTATTTGAACTTAATGTTCACACCTTTAGGTAATTGTACGCCAATCAATACGGTATGATAAACTGTAGGAACCCTGCCAGTGAACCATTCGGTGTACTTTGATTTCATGTCATTAACAAAGGTTTTTTCTTTATAATTAAACGGAAATTCAATTTCATATCCAGCATAAACAAAGGTTTTCTCGAAGTTACCGGCTTTTACGCCTACCGGGATACCCATATTATATGTTCTATATTTTTTTCGGGTAGCTTCGTCTTCATCATATATAAAACCTACATTTCGGACTCCAATTCCAGAGAACAGCCCAAAGTGTTCTGTAGCATCGTAGTTGAAGAAAGTCTGTACGTTTATTACGGGCGCCCATCTGATTATGGAGGATTCACTTATGCCATCCTGCTCAATGTCCGCAAAGGAGAACAACATCTCCAATCCCGTTGACCAATAAGTCTTATCCTGGGCATTTAATGATCCGGAATAAGAAAATAAAACAAGCATGATAAAAAATATAAATTTGTATATGTATTTCATTGTAGTAGAATTTTAAAGATTTTTAGCATTAAAAATATATATTCCTTGCAATTATGTTTTTATTGATCCCATAATTTCTTCAGGTTTCTTGAAAAAAACAAAATTAGTTCCCCGGGATTTTTCAACTTCGGATTGTAGCTTATATCTTTTTGGGGTAATGGTTTTCTTCACAGAGCGGATGTATATCTTTTTAATTCTTCCGGGGAAAGCCTTCGATATATCCGCATAAATTTCCGGGTCTTTCTGGCTGTCATCTCCTATTAGTATAAAATCCGTTGTTTTTAAAGAGTTAAGCACGAAAGTGATTTTTTCTTTCTTATGTGATGCGGTAGCCGGTCTTTTCTTTTTCTTAAATATCTGATTCCATTTTACAAAAGGTTTAAGAAATACGGGGCCAATAGGAAAATGGTTGTGTTCAAGGAATAAGCGGATTAATGGGAAAAGGTTGGATTCACTGTTTGAAACATAGAAGAAGGGATATCCTTTTAAACTGAATTTATGATAAAGGTCCTTCATTTCTTTTACTGCTTTTCGTTTAAGTGCATTTTTGACGAGCAGTGTGCGTACCTTACGGAAGGTATTTAGCGTATGTGTGACCAGCACCGTATCATCGATGTCCGAAATAACAGCCGTTTTGATATTTCCATAAGAAAAATAGCAATGATCGAAAGGTTCGGGTATTTGAATCCGGATTTTACTGTTTTTCTTCAGAAGATATACCTGTAACTTGTTCAGGTCCACAGCCATTCCATTGTTGCAGGAAAGGCTCATTTTAAAATATCCCCTGCTGTTCGACCGGACTTTGTGGTTTGCTCCGTTTAACTTAATCTCCAGATTTTTACTTTTAGTAGCCCCCCTTAAGTATGAATGCATAACACGGAATACATTTCTCCAGAAATATTCATTATGCTTTATTCTAAAGAGATTTTTTTGGGTTTTATAGATGGTGCCTTCCAGCCATAAAGACCCTTTCATACAGAGAACCATGAAAGGAAGAATAATATATCTAGTATTGGATGTTTGCAAACCTGTCGTTTATATATCCACTTTACAAGCAGATCATTTAAATAAAGATATCAAAGTAAATTTACCAAAATGGATTCTGTCAGAAAAGGATATTGCAATTATAAAACCTTTTAGCTGACAAGGTTAGAATATAATTTGCTATTCTTATGCCCAGGTTATTTTTTTAGCCCGAATGGAATGGAATAAAGCAAGGATACATTAAAATAACTATTTGGGCTCAGGTCGATGTCTTCGCCCGGAAGTGCAACGGGGAAATTGATATAATAACTCGTTGATAGGGTAAATCTATTCATTCTGATCATGATTGGCAGGGATAGCGAATAATTCATTATGCCAAATACGTTTTCAGTTCTTTCTTCATAAGTAACATAATTTGAAATAAGATATTGGGCTAACCTGGGTCTGCGCTGCTTGAATTGCTGAAAATTATGAATGCCTTGTTGTTCCAGCATCGATTGAAGTTGAGAATAATTCTCATCCAGATAATAAATCATCGCATTCCCAAGCAGGAGAGAAGCGGAGGGGAAAATATCAATTTCATCTATAAATCCTTTAGTTTTTATCCTGATGATCCCGTACATATTAGGTCTAATCCTATGGGCTGTTTCATGACCGAACATAAAAGAATAATCTACTCCGAAGGAAAAATGTTTAAGATCAAGGTATATGGAGGCGTTCAAAGCTTCCGTTATTGGATAAAGTATCCCATCATAACTTTGATCTTGTGTGTAAAAGAAATGTTCATATGATGCAATGACACTCCATTTTGGAGTTATTGAGCCCATATATCCAAGAGTAAGAGTAGTTGGATTGATATGTGGTTCTACATCGCTATTCCAATACGTTGTGACATCCCCGAAAAGGCCGGTTTTATGATAGTATGAGGCGCCAAGTGAGAATCCATACTGATTTATGCCAAAGTCACGTCCGGCATTCATAATATTACTTGTATACGCTGTACGCAACATCAGAGAGGAGAATTTGAATTTCCCTTTTATCAAGCTATCGATCAGATCGATTATGGAAAGAGAGTCTTGTGCAAGTTCCTCCAGGAGGAGCGAATCATAGGCCAGGGTTTCATTAATAAGGGAATCGAGATCATAATCCTGCGAAAGGGCATGAGAATAGCTTCCCAATACCATAATCAGGGAAAGGGAAACTAACATCAGTCTCTTTTTCAAAAATTCAATCAAATTATCAGGCCTACTCTATAAATTATATCAAAAACTATGCTAATTATTACCTTTATCTTTCATCAATTGTTCTCTTCGATTGATCATCTGATCCCGTCGCATTTGCTGACGCTTTCGATCTTCCAGTCTCTGGATAATCATTCTTCTGAAGTCATCTTCGGCTTTTCTGAGTGAGAACATTTGTTTAGTGGAAATGACCTCTGTCAATCTGTCAGAATATGTCTTCTCAAGCTGAAGCTGTCTCTCCTTGACATCCAGACCCAGTTTCATCAATGCCTTGCCCTGTTCTTCCGACATGTTGTCCATATCCACGTTCTTTCTGGCACTCTGCATTTCCTGGACGAGATTTTTTCTATGGATATTATATTCATTATATACTGGCCAGAACTTTTCAGCTTGTTCTGGTGTTAATCCAAGCCTTTCAGTGATCAGTGCAATTCGCGCACTCTCAATTTTCTGTCTTGCTTCTCTGTTCTGCCCAAATGAAATTTGGAAGAAAAACAAAATCGGGACGATAATAAATATGAATTTCCTATTCATGATATTATAATTTTCAGTATTACAGATATTGCATTTCAATTTCGTATTCATCCAGAAGCTCATCTATAGTCTCTTGATCCAATGGTTCAGAAGGTATAAATTCATCTGAAATGGGATCTTCGGTAGACGCAATTATTGACATATCTAAACTTTCCAGGAATTCATCGGTACTCATTTCACTTTCTACAAGAAAATCTACCAGGTCCTCAGTTGAAATTTCAGATAATAATTGATCTGCTGAAGTAGTATTATCATTTAATTTAGTAAACCCATAAATTGCAAATATCAGGATGACTGCAGCTGCTGCAATATTAATTATTGTCCTGAGTCGTATTACAGGAACCTTTTTCTGCTGCTCCGTTTCCTCAATGCGTTTCTGGAGACGGTCTGGAAAATTCTCGAAATAGTTATCGGGAACCTTAAATATATTATCATTATTTAAATCTTCCAGTTTCATTTCTTTATTGATATTTTCTATTTGACATCTTTAAACTCCAAAAGTTTAATGCAATTTAATATATTCTTCAATTTTTTTCACAGCAATGTGATAGCTGGCCTTCAAACTACCCACACTGGTTTCAGTAATTTTAGATATATCATCGTATTTCATATCCTCAAAATATTTCATATTAAAAACCAGTCGTTGTTTATCAGGCAGCCTGAGCAATGCTTTTTGTAATTTCATTTGAACAGCTGATCCGCTTATATGCGGACTGTTATCAAGTTGACCGTATAACTCCTTATTCACATCCTCCATGGGTACTTTAAATTTGTCCTTTTTTCTTTTAAGAAAATTTAAACACTCATTGGTAGCAATCTTATACATCCATGTATATAGATTACTGTCTTCCCTGAACTTTTCTATGTTCTTCCATACTTTAATAAAAACTTCCTGTAAAAGATCATCTGTGTCATCGTGGTCAATCACCATTTTCCGGATATGCCAGTATAACCTTTGCTGGTATGCAACAACAAGTTGGTTGAATCCAAGATCTCTCGACGCCGGGTCCTTTATTTTCTTTAATATTTCTCTCTCTTTCTGCAATGTCCTGGTAAACAGATATTTTGACAAAAAATATTCACAAAGGTTTAATAATTGCTGAATTCAGCACAAACATTCTTTTTATACTTTTATTATTTTTACACATATATGGTAAATCAAAAAACCATTTTTCATGCCTCCAATGGGTAATGCAAAGATACTTATACTTGGTGCCAGTACCAATCCGGCAAGGTTTTCATATATGGCTGCCCAGGCCTTGTCTGCCAGGGATTTTGATATTGTTCCGGTTGGATTGCGACCTGGAGTTGTGGCCGGGAAGTCAATTCTGGATATTCGGACCAGGCCACAAATCGATAATATCGATACCATCACTTTATATATGAATCCAAGAAACCAGTCTGCATATCTCGAATATATTATTGGGTTGAATCCACGTCGTATCATTTTTAATCCGGGAACTGAAAATACTGTTTTAATCGATCTGGCAAAAAAAAATGGGATTGAGGTGGTTGTAGATTGTACCCTGGTAATGCTCAGGTCGGGTTACTTCTAAAGTTAGAATCTTATTGCCTCATTCCTTTTTCTCACATGAGTTTATTTGTCACCCGAAAATCTATTCTAAACGCTTATTTCTGAAGCATTTTGTGTTGGTTTTATTTTGGCAAAATGGCGGAAAATAGCTATAAAAATTGTATTTTTGCATGTTAATAAAATAAGTATGGGTAAAGAGAACAAAGCAAGCAAAGAACATAATTATTCAGCGGATAATATACAGGTTCTGGAGGGGTTGGAAGCAGTAAGAAAACGGCCGGCCATGTTCATAGGTGATATCAGCTTTAAAGGCCTTCATCATATGGTCTGGGAAGTGGTTGATAATTCTATCGATGAGGCTCTTGCCGGATACTGTAGTGAAATTGAGGTAGAGATTCATGAGGACAATTCCATATCGGTATCGGACGATGGAAGGGGAATTCCAACGGACATACACGTCAAGGAAAACCGGTCGGCCCTGGAAGTGGTTATGACCGTGTTACATGCTGGAGGGAAATTTGATAAGGATACCTATAAAGTATCCGGAGGCCTGCATGGAGTGGGCGTATCTTGTGTGAATGCTCTTTCATCCCACCTTAAGGTTACAGTAAACCGTGATGGAAAAGTATTCGAACAGGAATACGAAAGAGGGATTCCAAAATATGCTGTCAGGGAAGCAGGGAAGACCAAGATTACTGGCACTACTGTTCATTTTTTACCAGACCAGGAAGTGTTTACAGTAAAAGAATATAAATTTGATACTATAGCCTCCAGACTCAGGGAATTATCCTTCCTGAATGCTGGAATCCTTATAAAACTGACTGATTTCCGTGAAAAAGAAGACAATGGTTCTGACAAGTATAAGTCAGAGGAATTTTTATCTGAGGGAGGTTTGAGGGAATTTGTCAATTATCTGGATTCTTCCAGGGAAAAATTAATCTCCGAACCCATTTACATCCGCAGTGATAAAACAAGTGTACCCATAGAAGTAGCCTTATCTTATAATACTTCATTTACTGAGAATGTAGTTTCTTATGTGAACAATATAAATACGATAGAAGGCGGGACACATATTGCGGGATTCAGGCGTGCTTTAACCCGAACCTTGAAATCGTATGCCGACAAATCAGGTCTACTGGAAAAAGTAAAAGTTGATATTTCCGGGGATGATTTCAGGGAAGGATTGACAGCTGTAATATCAGTAAAGATCGCAGAACCTCAGTTTGAAGGGCAAACCAAGACAAAACTGGGGAACTCGGAGGCACTTGGGGCAGTAGACACGAGCATGGGGGAACATCTGCAACATTATCTTGAAGAGCATCCAAAGGAAGCCAAATCTATTGTGTCGAAGGTTGTCCTTGCCGCTCAGGCCAGGCATGCAGCCCGTAAAGCCAGAGAGATGGTCCAAAGGAAAAATGTGTTGTCAGGAACAGGATTGCCAGGTAAATTGGCTGATTGTTCAGACAGTGATCCGGCGGTATGCGAATTATACCTTGTAGAAGGAGATTCTGCTGGTGGTTCAGCCAAACAGGGTAGGGATAGACGTTTCCAGGCCATTCTTCCACTGAGAGGTAAAATATTGAACGTTGAAAAGGCGCAGGAACATAAAATATATGATAACGAGGAAATAAAAAATATTATCACAGCTCTGGGGGTGACTTTCGGGACCAGTGAAGATGAAAAGGCGATCAACCTAGAGAAACTGCGCTACCATAAGATCATTATTATGACAGATGCTGATGTGGATGGCAGTCATATCCGGACCTTGATCCTCACCTTTATATTCAGGTATATGAGGGAATTAATAGACCAGGGATACCTGTATATCGCATTGCCACCCCTGTACTTGCTGAGAAAGGGAAAACAGGAAAGGTATTGTTGGAGTGAAGAAGATCGTGCCCGTATTACTAAAGAGCTGGCAGGTGATGGTAAAGAGGAATCAGTAGGTGTGCAAAGATATAAGGGTCTGGGTGAGATGAATCCAGGACAACTATGGAATACAACTATGGATCCTGAAACAAGAAGCCTGAAACTAGTCACCATCGAATCAGCTGCTGAAGCGGAACACCTGTTTTCAATGTTAATGGGAGATGAGGTAGGCCCAAGGCGTGAATTTATTGAACAAAATGCAAAATATGCCAATATAGATATTTAATTGGCTGTTACATATTTAAATAGGGCATTCCTGCACATGGAGCCCTATTTTTTTTCGAAAAATTTGAACAGATGACCATAAGCGATCAAACTAAGGAATTAATATTTAATAGTAAATTAATCAGCCGCGATCTGAGCTGGCTTAAATTCAACCATCGTGTTCTGGATCAGGCCAGACATACGGACCGGACCCTATTGGAGCGATTGAAATTCATGGCCATTACAGGTTCCAACCTGGATGAGTTTTTCATGATACGGGTAGGCAGTCTATACAATTATATAGATTATGGCAAACAGCGAGTCGATTACAGCGGATTAAGAGAACGACCATTTAAGAAGCTGCTGTATCATTACACACATGAATTTACCGATGAACAGCGCTCATTATACAGAGAACAATTGGCCCCAAAGTATGAAAAGAACGGTATAGTTATATCCGGGATTGATGAACTCAGTGAAGAAGAAAAGAAACTGGTGAAGGCCTATTTCAAAAAAACGGTATTTCCTATGCTTACTCCAATGGTATATGATAATTACCATCCTTTTCCCTTGTTGATGAACCTTCTGCAGATATTCGCTGTAATAACAAAAGCGAAAAGCAAGGCGGTTAAAAAGAAATTATCCTTTATTCAGATCCCGCAAAACCTGCCAAAATTCTTTGAGATAGAAAGGGAAAATATGATGGTTTTTATACCCATCTCTGAGGTTATTAAGGCACATATTAACAAACTTTTCAGGAACATTGAGATAGAGTCATTAAATCTCTTCAGATTGACTAGAAATGGCGATTTTACCCTTGAGGAAAGTGACGATATTGAAGCCAATTTCCTGGAAGAATTGAAGCAGAAACTTAAAACCCGCAAAACAGGCCGTGTGGTCCGTGTTGAAATTCAGAAAGGATTCGATCCCTGGCTGAAGTCGGTCCTTTTGAACCGTTGGGACCTGAGTGAGGAAGATATATTTGAAAAACCTCATGGTGACTTGATGGATTATACTGCCTTGTGGCAAATTGTGAATCATGACGAATTCAAAGCAAGTCTTCCCAAACCACCAAAGCAAAGCTTGCCATTACTATATCCTGATGATGGGGATGACGATATATTTGATGTTCTAAAATCGAGGGACATCATGATGCACCATCCATACAATAATATGGATCTCCTGATCGATCTGCTTGAAAAGTCTGCAGAGGATCCGGGCGTTTTATCCATTAAACTGACAGTTTATCGTCTGGCAAAGAACTCAAGAGTGGTTTCTGCTTTATTGAGGGCAGCAGAAAAAGGCAAGCATGTGTCTGTATTGTTCGAGGTGAAAGCAAGGTTTGATGAAGAGAACAATATTCAGGCTGCACAAAAACTTCAAAGAGCTGGATGTTTTGTGATTTATGGCATCAGTAATGTGAAAACGCATACAAAACTACTTCTGATTGTCCGGAAAGAAGGAAATTCAGTAACGAGGTACCTTCATATGTCAAGTGGGAATTATAACGAAGTAACAGCTAACCTGTACACTGATATTGGCATCCTAACTTCCGATGATACTTATGCAAAGGATGTTTCCGAATTCTTCAATGCAATAACCGGACATTCCTTACCCAATATATATGAATGCCTGATTACTGCACCTAAGGATATGAGACAGCAGCTGATCGAGAAAATTCGTATTGAGACTGAAAATGCCGGGCAGGGTAAAAAAAGTGGTATTATAATAAAGATAAATTCCCTCCAGGACAAGCATGTGATTCGGGAATTATACAAAGCCTCTTCTGCTGGTGTACCAGTAAAACTGATTGTCAGGGGTATATGTTCACTCAGGCCTGGCAGAAAGGACTTAAGTGAGAATATTGAGGTCTACTCTATCGTAGGAGATTATCTGGAACATTCACGGCTATACTATTTCCATAATGATGGCGACCCACAAGTGTACGGTGGAAGCGCTGACGTCATGGTCAGGAGTTTTGACAGAAGGATAGAATCATTATTCCTTATCAAAGACCAAAAAGTAAGGGCTCAGGCCATAAATATACTTAAGTTTAATTTATTGGATAATATGAATTCATATGTGATGAATGAGGACGGAAGCTATTCTGTAAAATCAGTGGATGGCCAGGAACCATTTAATATTCATAAGGCCTTTTATCACCTGAAACCTGAGGATTTACTTGATAATTGTTTGATTGACTGATCAATTTCAATTGTTTATTTCTGTTTCTTATATTTCTTATTTTAATTTGTAATCAACTTATCCAGAAAGGCTGAGGGAATGGGCCCTTTGAAGTCTTAGCAACCGCCATTGTGCATGGTGCTAATACCCATCCTTATCATAAGGAATGATAAGATAAAATTTGCCCCTTTCAGCCTTCAGAATTTGTTTTTGCTTTATGACAAAAGATATCAAGGAAATATTAAAGGGTAAGATCCTTATTATCGATGGTGCGATGGGCACTATGATCCAGCGTAGAAAACTGGAAGAAGAAGACTATCGTGTAGAAAAATTCAAAGACCATCCGAAGCCTTTAAAAGGGAATTATGATGTGCTTTCAATTACTCAACCCCTTGTATTAAAAGAAATTCACAAAGCCTACCTGGATGCGGGAGCTGACATCATACTCACCAATACTTTTAGTGGATCATCGGTGGCCCAGACAGATTATGGATTACAGGACTATGTGTATGATATAAATTATTCAGCAGCGAAGCTTTCCAAAGAAGTAGTTGATGAATTTAATCGTCAAAATGCAGATGAACAGAGATTTGTAGCCGGTTCAATAGGCCCTACAAATAAAACCCTTTCAATATCTCCGGATGTTAATGATCCGGGTTTCAGGGCGATAACCTTTGATCAGCTGAAGGAAGCGTATAAAGAACAGGCTGGTGCACTTCTTGACGGTGGTGTGGATCTGATCATGATTGAAACAGTTTTTGACACATTAAATGCAAAGGCTGCACTGGTCGGGATAGATGAATTATTTGAATCCCGGAAGATAAGGGTGCCCGTAATGGTATCCGGGACCATCACTGATGCCAGCGGCAGAACCTTATCGGGCCAAACTACAGAGGCCTTCTGGCATAGCATTTCCCATTTTGAACTGTTGTCTGTCGGGCTGAATTGCGCACTTGGTGCTGATATGATGCGTCCATATATACAGGAATTAAGCCGGCTGGCTAACGTTCCGGTGAGTATTCACCCGAATGCGGGTTTACCAAACGAATTTGGCAATTATGATCAATCTGCCAAAGAAATGTCAGCAATTCTGGGCGAATTCGCTGAAGAAGGCTTTTTAAATATTGTAGGCGGGTGTTGCGGTACTACACCGGAACACATTTCATTCATTTCTGAAAAAATTAAGACCTGCAAACCGAGGGAGATACCCGAGAAGGATCATTATACCCATTTAAGTGGATTGGAGCCGCTTACCATAAGGGAAGAGACAAATTTTGTAAATATTGGTGAACGGACGAATGTAGCGGGTTCGTTGAAATTTGCAAGGCTTATCAGGGAAGATAACCTTCATGATGCGGTTGAGATAGCGAGGAATCAGGTGAATAACGGAGCGCAGGTGATTGATATTAACATGGATGAAGGCATGCTGGATTCTGAAGTTGTGATGACCAGGTTTTTAAATCTTATTGCTGCAGAACCCGATATAGCGAGAGTGCCTATCATGATCGACTCATCCAAGTGGTCGGTTCTGGAAGCGGGCTTAAAGTGTATCCAGGGAAAGGGAGTAGTAAATTCTATATCCATGAAAGAGGGCGAAGATAGTTTTATTTATCAGGCAGGATTGATACATCGTTACGGTGCTGCAGTGGTGGTTATGGCATTCGACGAGAGGGGTCAGGCGGATAATTTTGAACGGAAAATTGAGATTTGTAAGCGATCTTATGACCTTCTGGTGGGAAAAGTGGGATTCCCACCGGAAGATATCATATTTGATCCTAATATATTGACCGTAGCTACCGGCATTGAAGAGCATAATAATTATGCTATGGATTTTATCAGGGCATGCAAATGGATTAAAGACCATCTCCCATATGCTAAGGTTAGCGGCGGTGTAAGTAATATATCTTTTTCCTTCCGGGGGAATAATCTCGTCCGTGAGGCCATGCATTCTGCATTCCTGTATCATGCAATCAAAGCTGGACTGGACATGGGAATTGTAAATGCGGGCTTGATTGAGGTATACGAAGAGATACCTGGAGAACTGCTTAAAAAGGTGGAAGATGTGCTGCTGAACCGAACACCCGATTCTACCGAAAACCTGATCGCTTATGCCGAGGAGGTCAGGGGCGAAGGAAAGAAAATTGAAGTTGACCATTCCTGGCGGGAAGCCCCGGTTAACGAAAGGCTGGCACATGCACTGATTAAAGGCATTGTAGAATTTATCGAGGAAGATGTTGAAGAAGCCCGGCAGAATGCAAACCGGACTATTCAGGTGATCGAAGGACCATTGATGGAGGGTATGAAGATCGTCGGTAATCTTTTTGGAGAAGGAAAGATGTTCCTGCCCCAGGTAGTTAAGAGTGCAAGGGTCATGAAGAAAGCAGTAGCATACCTCGTGCCTTTTATTGAAGAAGAGAATAAGAAGGATGGGACGGAGGGTAAAAGCACTGGCGCCGGCAGGATCTTATTGGCAACAGTCAAGGGAGATGTCCACGATATCGGTAAAAACATAGTAGGTGTCGTTCTTTCGTGTAATAATTTCGAGATTATAGATCTTGGTGTAATGGTTCCTATGGAAAAGATCCTTGATACAGCGATAGATCAAAAAGTGGATATCATAGGTCTGAGTGGCCTTATAACACCCTCACTTGATGAAATGGTCTATGTAGCCAGGGAAATGGAAAGACGGGGGGTGGATACTCCTTTATTGATTGGAGGAGCAACTACATCAAGAATTCATACAGCCGTTAAGATCGATCCGAAATATAGAGGCCCTGTGATACATGTGCTGGATGCTTCAAAAAGTGTTCCTGTAGCCAGCAACCTCTTAAATGATCAAAAAGCAGAGAGCTTTGTTGACCAGTATAAGTTAGAATATAAGAACTTAAGGGATGATCATGCCTCACGACAAATGGCAAAAGCCATGTTGCCATTCGAAAAGGCGAGGGAGAACAGATTCACAGCAAATTGGACTGAAACAGTAGTTAAGAAACCTTCATTCCTGGGTATTAAGGTGTTTAATACATTTCCTGTTGAAGACCTGATCGATTATATCGATTGGACTCCTTTTTTCCATGCATGGGAAATAAAAGGAAGGTATCCTGCTATTTTTGATAATAATACCTATGGGAAGGAAGCAAGGCAATTGTATGATGATGCAAATAGTTTACTGGAATCGATCATACAACATCAATCGCTTGAAGCCAAAGCGGTAATGGGCTTGTTCCCGGCAAATTCAATAGGAGATGATATTGAAATATATTCATTTAAAGAAAACAGGACAAGCTATTTGGAAGACAGGCATCAGGTAAAATACATACTCCACCACCTGCGGCAACAAAGTAAAAAAGCAGATGGCCTTCCGAATTACAGCCTTGCGGATTTTATAGCCCCGAAAGATTCTGAAGTCGAAGATTATATTGGAGCATTTGTTGTTTCAACAGGTTTTGGTGCTGAAAAGCTTTCAGAAGAGTTTGAAAAAGACCATGACGATTATAGAAGTATTTTAACAAAGGCTATTGCTGACAGGCTGGCTGAAGCTTTCGCAGAAAAGCTGCACGAGCATGTCCGAACAGAATTATGGGGATACGCACCAGTTGAACATCTTGATAATGATCAATTGATCAAAGAGAAATATCAGGGGATCCGGCCAGCCCCTGGGTATCCTGCCTGTCCGGATCATCTCGAGAAGAAAACACTATTTGAAATGCTGGATGTGGAAAATAACATTAAAGTTGGATTAACGGAAAGTCTGGCGATGTTCCCTGCGGCTTCCGTAAGCGGATGGTATATCTCAAATCCTGAATCCCGTTATTTCGCAGTAAATAAGATACAAAAGGACCAGGTAGTGAATTATGCTGAAAGAAAGAATATGTTCGTCGGGGACGTCGAAAAATGGTTGGCGCCCGTGCTTGGCTATGACGTGGATTAGTATTTATCCCTACCGCTTACGGGATTGACAATTTTTTAAATTCTGGAAAAGCTATAAACAGATTTTTCGCTTCATTTTTTTGATTTTCTATTTCTTGAGTATAAATTTCTTACCTGGCAATGCCTTCACATAACCTCTGAATTCCAGGTTCAGCAAATGTGAGGCGATCTGGTTCAGGGGGATCTGCGACTTCCAGCTTAGGTCGTCAATAAGTACTCCATCGAAATTCTGTTGCAAAACGCCAATGATTTTTTTCTCCGGAATTGAAAGGTCAGTGGGTATTTTAATATTACCCTCAGTCTTTGGTTCAACAGGATCCCAGTTTAAGATGTATTCAACATCTGATATGGAAGTATAAATACTTGCTTTGTGGGATTTTATAAGATTATTGCATCCAGTCGAGTAATATTGGCCTATTTGACCAGGTACAGCAAATACCTCTCGGTTATAATTATTTGCGAATTCTGCCGTGATCAGGGCTCCCCCTTTTTTTGCTGCTTCGACGATGATCACACCATCTGATAATCCGGCGATTATTCTGTTCCTTTCCGGAAAGAAATGGGCTTCCGGAACGATCTCTGGCTCATTTTCAGCTATAATTCCACCCTGATACAACATCCTGTTTGCTGTTTTGATATGCAATGCAGGATAGATATTATCCATACCGCCTGCAATAACACCAATGGTTGGCAGGCCAATTCTCAGCGCCTGTATATGTGCCAGATGATCCACACCATAAGCAAGTCCACTGATGATGGTAGCATTGTGCTTTCGTAAATCAGATACGATTTGTTCCGTAATACGTTGTCCATAACTGCTGATCCTCCTGGTCCCGACTATACTGATGGCCTTAGTGGGATTCAAATCAGCATTTCCTTTAAAATATAGGATTACCGGGGCATCATAGAGTTGTTTTAGCCTCCATGGATATTGTTCATCTGTATAATGTAAGATCCGGATCTTATCTTTCTCACATTTAGAAATTACTTGTTCAGCTTTCCAAAGTACTGAATGATTGTGGATGGAATTCGCAATTTTCTGACCTATCCCTGGGATTTGGGTAAGTTTCTTTTTATTGGCTGAGAATACTTCCCTGGCTGATCCACAGTAAGTCGTCAATTGCCTGGCCAGCATGTTGCCGATGCCAGGGACCAGGGTGATTGCCACCTGGAAAATTTTGCTGGCGTCCATAAGATTTGAATATAATATCTATTAGCTAAGGTAGCTGGTTCTTTAGCTCAACTAGAAATGATCTTACCTTTTTTAAAGAATCGATATGTGACATTTTATTTTTCAAAGGATTAGAGCTCCCTTTCAGCAAAGATTTAGCCCCTTGAAGTGTATATCCACGATCCTTAACGAGGTGGTAAATCAATTTAACGTTCTCAATATCTTCTTTCGTGAATTGGCGGTTGCCTTTTCTGTTTTTCTTTGGCTTTATGATATCAAATTCGGTTTCCCAGAAACGGATCAGGGATGTTGCCACGTTCAGCATTTCAGCAACTTCACCGATAGAATAATACTTTTTCTCAATTACTTTCTCCTTGTATGGCACAACAATATTTACGCTTATAGTTTGTCAGGTAGTGTTTAAAAGATCGTTTTATTTTTGAAAAATACTAAACCCCGGCGTGTAGTTTTCTGATTCAAAAATATTAAAAAAAAGAAGTATTGCTAGTATAATTCCGAAAACTTTTAAAAAAAAAATTAAAACACATTTTTGCACTATATAAAATCCTTATTAATCTAAAAATAGACTAATTCTTAGGATAATGATTGATTTTCTATCGATGCAAGTTCGAGAATTTTTTCGTATTCTTCGTCATTAAGATCCATGTAAAAATAATTCACTGGATTGACCTTTTTATTGTCTTTAAGAATTTCATAATGCAGGTGCGGAGCAGTGGATAATCCTGAATTCCCAACGGTCCCGATCATGTCACCTCGCTTGACCTGGTCGCCTTTTTTGACGTTAAAATCCTGCATATGGGCGTATCTGGTCTTATATCCAAATCCATGGTTTATGACCACTTGTTTCCCATATCCTCCAAAGCTTCTGATCACTCTTTCTACAACCCCGTCACCGGTTGAATAAATCGGGGTATGCCTTGGTGCAGTAAAATCCACACCAAAATGCATCATCTTAACCTTATAAATTGGGTGAATACGCATTCCGAAACCTGAGGCCAACCTGGTCAGTTCTTTATTGGCAACAGGTTGAATGGCAGGTGTTGCCGCCAGTAATTTGGATTTATTTCTTGCCATTTGCAGAATTTCATCATAGGATTTGGTCTGGATGTACATCTGCCTCTTGATCTGATCGACTTTGCCCAAAGCCTGAATGATCATTTCTTCATTCACCAGGTCATTTTCAAGAATTTCTTTATATTTTTCAGAACCACCGGTTCCTGCCTGACGGATGGATTCCGGAATTGGATCTGCTTCAAAGATCACACGATATACATTATCATCTCTCTTTTGCAATGCCGCCATCATCCCATCCAGATTACCCAGTTCTTTCTCTAACAGGTCATAATAGATCTTTAATTCCTGGTTTTCTTTGGTAAGCAACATCTCTTTTGGAGATTCAAAATAGGTGCTGAACAAAACAACAATAATAACAGAAATGATAAATGACACTGAAAAGAAACCAAGTAAATTCAGGATAATGTCCCAGGTCGAGACTTTTATCCTTTCATATTTACATGATTCAGTATCATAATAGTATTTTATACGAGCCATAATAATCTAAATAAGCAATAAAAGCTTAGTTTTGTTGATTCTTTATATATATACTATAAAGACAGCAAAAGTAGCCCTTTTATTGTAAGCATTATAAAAAAATTTACATAAAATAAGTTAAAAAAAAGAGATTCAATTACTTAAGGTATGAATTCCAGCGAAATAAGGCAATTGTTTTTAGACTTTTTTAAGAGCAAAGAGCACCTCATCATGCCCTCTGCACCACTGGTTGTTAAAGATGATCCAACCTTGATGTTTACTAATGCAGGAATGAACCAGTTTAAAGATATATTTCTTGGTAATAAGAAACCTGAATCACTGCGGGCGGCCGATACGCAGAAGTGTTTAAGGGTTTCCGGTAAGCATAATGATCTTGAAGAAGTAGGTATAGATACCTATCACCATACCATGTTTGAAATGCTTGGTAACTGGTCTTTTGGGAATTACTTCAAAAAAGAGGCGATCCAGTGGGCCTGGGAATTACTGACTGAAAAATATGGCCTCCCGGCCGACAGGATGTATACTTCAGTATTTGGCGGTGATCCTTCAGATGGTCTTGATAAAGATGAAGAAGCTTATTCTTATTGGAAGGAGATTATTCCTGAAGACCGGATCCTTTTTGGATCAAAAAAGGATAATTTCTGGGAAATGGGTGATACCGGCCCCTGTGGCCCTTGTTCGGAGATTCATATTGACTTAAGGCCAGAAGAAGATATAAAAATAATTCCTGGTCGTGATTTGGTAAATAATGGCCACCCACTCGTTATAGAGGTCTGGAACCTGGTATTTATACAATTTAACCGGCAGGCTAGTGGAGACCTTGAAAACCTGCCCCAGAAACATGTAGATACTGGTATGGGTTTTGAGCGACTGGTAATGGCCGTACAGGATAAGAAGTCCAATTATGACACAGATGTTTTTCAGCCACTAATCCAGCATGTTGCTAAACATGCGAATACGGCATACGGTAAGAATGAAAAAACAGACATTGCCCTCAGGGTGATTGCCGACCATGTCAGGGCAGTGGCTTTCGCCATTGCGGATGGTCAGTTGCCATCCAACAATAAAGCCGGATATGTGATCAGAAGGATCCTGCGCCGTGCAGTACGTTATGGATTTACCTTTTTAAACTGTTCAGAACCGCATATCTATACCCTGGTGGATGTTTTATCCGATCAATTTGAAGGTGTATTTCCAGAAATAAAGGCACAGAAGGAATTTATTGGCAAGGTGATTTTTGAAGAAGAATCAGCTTTTCTAAGAACTCTTGAGAATGGCCTGAAAAGGTTTGAAAATATTAAAAAAGGCCTGAAAGGGGATGTTGTTCCCGGAGATATCGTATTCGAGTTATATGATACTTTTGGGTTCCCGGTAGACCTGACTGCATTAATTGCCCGGGAAAATGGGATTGAGATAGATGAAGAAGGTTTCACTAAAGCTATGGAAGTTCAGAAAAACAGGTCTAAAAAGGCAGCTGAACAGGAATCCGGGGATTGGATCGTCTTACGAGACATCGAGAAATCAGAGTTTTTAGGCTATGAACACCTGGTATCTGAAAGTCAAATAGCAAGATACAGGGAAATTAAGACTAAAAAATCCACTCAATATCAGATTGTTTTGGAAAAGACACCCTTTTATGCAGAGAGTGGGGGCCAGGTAGGTGACCGGGGTTATATTCAATCGAATGGCGTCCGGATCTACATTATAGATACAAAGAAGGAAAATGAATTAACCATTCAAATTACTGAAAAACTGCCTGAAGATTTGGATGCCATCTTTACCTGTGTGGTTAATGAAAACAAAAGGAGAGCAACAGAAAACAATCATAGTGCCACTCATCTTATGCATGCTGCCCTACGAAAAGTGTTAGGAGACCATGTCCAGCAAAGGGGATCCCTTGTTAATGAGTATGAATTACGATTTGATTTCTCGCATTATGCCAAAATGACGGACGAGGAAATAGAGGATGTTGAAAGGATCGTGAACGAAAAGATCAGGGAGAATGTGGTTCTGGACGAGAAAAGGGATGTTCCCATAAATGATGCTAAAAAGATGGGCGCTATTGCCCTTTTCGGAGAGAAATATGGTGAAGCCGTTCGAGTTATAACCTTCGATCCTAAGTACTCTGTCGAACTTTGTGGTGGTACTCATGTGCCGGCCACTGGCCAAATTGGGATCTTTAAAATCATAACTGAAAGTTCTATAGCAGCCGGCGTGAGGAGAATAGAGGCATATACAGCCTTTACAGCTGAAAAATACATCGATGAAAAGTTAAAAGTGCTCGATTCCATTCATGAGTCTCTTAAATATCCGACCGATATCGAAAAAGCTGTGAATCAACTGATAGAGGAACGAAACGTTTTACAGAAGGACCTCGATAAGATTAAAGCAGAAAAGGCCTCTTCATTAAAGGAAGAATTATTGAATAAAACGACGGTCATAAACGGCATTAATCTTATCGCAGAAAAAGTTGATGCACCTGATGCAATGACCCTGAAACGGCTTTCATTCCAGCTTAAAGACCAGATTGATAATCTATTCCTGGTTTTGGCTGCGAATATTAATGGAAAGCCCCTGATATCTGTTATGATTTCCGAAAATCTGGTTCAAGATAAAGGGCTGGATGCTAATACCATAATTAAGGATCTTGCGAAAGAAATCAAAGGTGGTGGCGGTGGTCAACCCTTCTACGCTACAGCAGGCGGCAAAGATGTTTCCGGAATTGATAATGTGATAAAAAAATCAGCTTCTTACGTATAAATTTAAAAAAATACATCCTATTTATTTAAATTTAGCACATTATATATATTTTTGTTGAAAATATCTAAATTAGAATAAGTGTATATTCCCGTTATAGGTTTGGAGATTCATGCGCAATTATCTACCCACAGCAAGATGTTTGCAGCTGATTCCACTCAATTTGGGGGTGATCCGAACACACAGATAAGTTCAATAACTTTGGGCCATCCTGGTATTTTACCTAAAGCCAATGAAAAAGCTATAGAATATGGGATTAAGATGGGATTTGCATGTGGCAGTGAGATAAGCCGCTCTATGATCTTTGACCGGAAGAATTATTTTTATCCTGACCTTCCGAAGGGATACCAGCTCACCCAGGACAAAACACCTGTTTGCGTTGGAGGTTTTATCGAGATAAAGAAATCCAATGGAGAAAAACGATCAATTATCTTAAACAGGGTGCATCTTGAAGAAGATGCTGGTAAATCGATGCATCAGGAGGGGGCGGATACCCTGGTTGATCTTAACCGCGCAGGGGTTCCTCTGATCGAAATAGTAACTGAGCCAGATATTCATTCGACTGAAGAAGCCGGTTTGGTATTGGCTGAGGTAAGAAAAATAGTCCAATATCTTGAGATCTGTGATGGCAATATGGAGGAAGGTTCATTAAGGTGTGATGCCAATGTTTCAGTAAAAAGAAAAGACGATCCTGAGCTTGGGAAAAAGGTGGAAATTAAGAATATGAATTCTATCCGCAATGTTCAAAAGGCAATTGAATACGAAATAAAAAGGCAGATAACTGACCTGGAGGCCGGGAAGACGATTATATCCGAAACAAGAACCTTTAATGCCAATAATGGAAAAACCTTTGGGATGAGGACCAAGGAAGAATTGAACGACTACCGGTATTTTCCTGATCCTGATTTAAGTCCTGTGCTGGTATCTGAAGAGTGGCTCGAAAGTATAAGAAAAAACATGCCGGTATTGCCCAGGGAACTTAATCATACTTTAATGAGTGATTATGGTCTTCCAGAATATGACGCTAATATATTGACAGAAAGCAGGGATCTGGCTGACTATTTTATCCGGGTTTGTGCCTGTACGGAAAACTACAAATCCGCATCAAACTGGATTCTGGGCCCTGTAAAGTCCTATTTGAATGATAATAATGTTGAGATCAATAAATTTCCTGTATCAGCAGATCAGATTGGATCGATTATTCAATGGGTTGATAAAAAGGTGATATCTCACGATTCAGCCTCAAAATTGATATTCCCGGCTCTGTTAGAAAGTCCCGGACTAAACATACAATCCTACATAAAGGAAAAAGGATTAGATGCGACACTTGCTTCGGATCAGTTAGAAGCACTCATTAGAGCTGTTCTGGTAGAATTTCCCGATAAAGTTGAAGCCTATAAAAAGGGAAAAAAGGGATTGATAGGTCTTTTTGTTGGGGAGGTAATGAAACGGACCAGGGGGAAGGCTGATCCAAAAGTTGCCAATACTCTTTTAAGGGAGGCTCTCAAATGATTTTTTTTATGTAAACTTACATTTCTAATTAAAGCTTACGAGTATGAGAACGTTTTCAGCAATCTTTATTTTATTCGGACTTTTATCATGCACTTCCGCCAAAGATAAGAATTCCGATAGTGATGTTACGATTTCGGGCAAAATTGAGAATATAGGTGTAGGGGAGGTAGTTCTCGAACATTTTAGTGGGAAATACCTGGATGTAGTAGATACCCTGACGGTAAATGAGGATGGGAGCTATTTTTCCAATTACAGGCCGGATGAACCTGGATATTATAGGCTGAATTTTTATCAGACTCAATTTGTAAATATATTATTCACTGGAAAACCAATGATTGTAAATGTAGATGGAAGTAATCCAACTGCTTTTTTTGAGATCCTCAACTCAGAGGAAATGACCTATTTAACTGAATTAAATTCCATAATGGAGAAATTCCAGGTAGATGCTCAGCAACTGAATACAGAATTTGAGGCAGCTTCAAGAGAAAAGGATGATGCTAAAATGGAAGAATTAAGGGATAAGTTCATAGTAATGCAGGCTGAAACCAATAAAATGATAAAAGATAAGATCCGTGAGATGGGCCCATCCCTTGCCGTAATGCAAGCTGCAAATTATCTTGATAAAGACCAGGAATTCCCCTTTATCGACAGCATTGCACAAATTGTTAACCGGGAAATTCCGGATTATAAGATCAAAAGGGATTTTATAGAAGAAATTGATAAACTTAGAAGGCTTGCTGTAGGCTCACCGGCACCGGAGATCTCATTGCCTGATCCTGATGGGAATATGGTAAAACTCTCATCGTTTAAAGGATCTTATGTATTGATCGATTTCTGGGCGTCATGGTGTGGCCCATGCCGTAAGGAGAATCCTAATGTAGTACGATTATACCAGCAATATCATGACCAGGGATTTGAGATTTTTGGTGTTTCCTTAGATAGAAAAGCAGAAGATTGGGTTAAAGCTATTAAAGATGATGGCCTGACCTGGATTCAGGTTTCGGATCTGAAATATTTTGAATCAGAAGCAGCAAGGGAATACAATATCAATGCCATCCCGGCCACCATTCTTCTGGACAGGGACGGGAATATAGTTTCAAAGAACCTAAGAGGTAAAATGTTAGAAAACAAACTGGCCGAATTATTTTAATTAATCTATTTTGAGGATGCTTACTTTTGCATCGCTTGGCCTTTAGGCCAGGGATTCCATTAAAAATATAAAACCAAAATCACGCGGGAGAATGCCGCTGGAATAAGATCCCGTAAATCAGCTTTAATTGCTCCCACAGCTTTCTTTTCAACAATTTATCTTCGCTAAGAATGTTCAAAGGATCGCAAGCTAAAAACTGATTTCCCCGGACGATGTTTACAGCATATCTGTCCTCTGTAAACAGGGAATTTAAGTGTTTGGGTATAAAAGGAAGAAAAGCAATCACATGACAATTTGTAAAACTATCTGCTTTAAGTTTGTCAAATTCAACTTTAAATACCATTTCAATAGATTCTAAATTCAAATTCACAGAATTGAGGATTTTGGATAAAAAATCTCCATGATCAGGAGACATTGAGGATAGATTATCATTATCAATTAACAATACTGTAGTATTCCTGTACTCAACGGCAGGATCATCCTCTAATGAAACATCGCCAGCTTCTGCAGCCTTAGTTTCATTTTTTACGTTCTTAGTGGTGTTTTTCTTATTAGATGTATCAATAAGGTCATTGTCTTCCACCTTACTGATTTCATCATCAGGGCTAGTGATATTTTTATCCTCGATGATATATATATCTTCGTCTATCAGATATTTTAGAAAAACTTCCTCCTCTTCCATATTCTGAATTTTATGTGTGTAACATTTCGGTTTACTTTCCCCATCCAAATTTTCCGACAAGCGGGACAAAACTAAAATAGTCAAAATATTCTTTAGATATTTTAGTTTCAGCCTTTTTAGTTACCTTGACCATTCTTTGCAGATTGTTGTCTCCAACCGGGACAACCATATTGCCCCCAATACGAAGTTGATCAATGAGTGGTTGTGGAAGAGTGGGTGCTGCTGCCGTAATAATTATCTTATCAAAGGGTTTGAAAGCTGGCAATCCCTTAGTCCCATCTCCACAGAAAAAATGGGGCTTGTATCCCATAGAAGGAAGAAATTTTTTGGTCTTGTCAAAGAGTTTTTTAATATATTCTATGGTATAAACTTCTGCCCCCATTTCCATAAGAATGCAAGCCTGATATCCTGATCCGGTTCCTATTTCAAGAACTTTGTCACCTTTCTCTATCCCGAGCAATTGGGTTTGATAAGCTACTGTAAAAGGCTGGGATATTGTCTGACCTTCACCTATTGGAAATGCCTTATCCTGGTAAGCGTGTTCCAAAAAGGCCTTATCAAAGAAATAATGCCTGGGTACTTTCCCCAGGGCCATTAGAACATTCTTGTCAGTGATGCCCTTACCTTCTACTGTACGAACCAGTTTTTTTCTTAGTCCCCTGTGTCTATAACTGTCTTCCAACATGATCAATCAATATGGCGATAAAGTTACCGCTAATGATGAAATATTTTTATCCTGGCAGCTTGTATTTTGCAGGTATTTTTGAATAAAGAGAAAATAAAATCAGCCCCACTATGAACCCTACGAGTGCGCCAACAATAATATCACCTGGGTAATGGACTCCTACATAGATCCTGCTGTAGGCTACTACCACGGCCCATATAAAGAGAATCGATGTATATTTAAATTCAGATCTGAAAAACAAGAACAATAAGGTTACCAGTGCGAAAGAATTAGATGCATGTGATGAAGCAAATCCATATTGCCCTCCGCAACCATCTACTACGTGAACAAGATGTGATATTGAGGGATCATGGCACGGGCGTAAACGTTCAAAAAATGGTTTCATGAAGCTCGAAGTAAACTGATCAGAAATGGTAATGGCTAGAACAATAACAAGAATTGGAATGATCGCATTTCTCTTATATTTCCAGATCATCCAAATCGTAAGGAGAAGATAAAGAGGATACCAGGTTTGCTGGTAAGTGATCCAATGCATAATGAAGTCAAAAACATCATTGTGTAATCCATTCAGGAAGAGAAATAGCGACTCGTCAATATTTTTAAAGTAATCAATCATCTGTTTTATATTTATACATAGAAAAACTAGGTATATTTAAATAATATCAGTTTCTCCATGCAAAATCTGGATTTAGAATGGATAACCGATGGCCAGGTTAAATATAATTTTATCCACACCGGTAATCCTATCTGTATTATACTGTGTGAACCATCTGTATCCCTGAGGAAGTGCCGGGTCATATATTCTGAAACCAACATCCAGTCGTAACAGGAGGAAAGTAAAATCAAATCGACCACCAATCCCGGCACCTATAGCAATTTCTTTATAAAATCGATTAATTTCAAAATTAGCACCTGGTCTGGCATCCTCATCTTTAAACGTCCATATATTTCCTGCATCTACAAAAAGGGCAGTATGAAAAAATCCAATAACCTGTGTCCGAAGCTCAAAATTAGCTTCTAAAAGAATTTCTCCGGGTTGTTCAAAATTGTCGTTATAATGCAGAACGGGGCCTGAGTCTGTAATAGTTGTATCGGTGTTTGCAAAGGATCCCGGGCCGAGCCGCCTGGGGCTCCATGCCCTGTTGCTATTGCTTCCTCCTGCAAATAGATATTTCTCATAGGGTAATACTTCGCTTCCACCATAAGATATCGCTACTCCGGCTCTTATCCTGAAAGCAATTTTAGTTTTTGGAGAAATCGACTGGTATTTCCTGTAATCCGCAACAGATTTTACGAATTTATATAATTGTAGACCTGTGGAATCTTCAAAATTGACATTAAAAAAATTTAATACGGTGCCGCCAGCTTCAAACGTGTATTTCAGGAATGCTGCTTTACGGCTGAGATAGGAGGTATATTGATTGAAGTTAATGGTTTTTGAAAAACGTGATGACAGCACCAGGGATGGCGTAAAGGTACGCCAGAAATTATTACCACGGTTCTTAATCTCCTCTAAAGCCTCGTTAAAGAGTGAATCCGTAATGGTAGACCGGATAAGGCTGATATCTGCTATGCGGACATTGAATAGTTTTTCAAGGTTTTTTTGCCAGGAATAGTTTATATATAAATTAAAACCGGTTCTATTATATTCGTTTCGATTAGTGTAGGCAAATCCTGATACAATGCTGGTCTTCGGATTGTACTGGCCGAATCTTGATTTGTATTTTTTACCAATCGGAAGAAGAAACTGAGGAAATATCAGGCTCATGAATGCGCCTGCCTCAAGACTTGTATAAACCTGGGATCTGTCTGTAGCAGAGGCTACTCCTTCGTAGCCGATGGTACCTGAGATTTCAAAATTCTCCAGTCCTTTAAATATATTTCGACTTTTTAATGTTAGATTGTAGAAAGGGCCGGGAAGTCCTTCAGTTACATTAACCCCTGCTTCGTTAGACATCTGGTATTTCTTCAGGGGACTGGTAAATATATTCGCGATAAAACGATTTCCAATCGTATCATAGTTTATGTTAACAAATTTGAAGTTATCCAGATTCAATAGCTGACGCTGTGTTTCAAGCATTTCCTTTCGGCTGAACCTATGCCCGGGATACTGGAACACCCTGCGGTCGAGTATTTTCTTTGAATAATTGTCCTTAATATATTTATATGTGATTCCATTATACTCTTCATGAAATCTTTTCAGGTTACTTGAAGTAGATGTAACATCCGTAGTAAAAATTACCGAATCAATAGTATATATCTTGTGATTGGTATTTGAAGCGGGCTTTAGGATCTTTAGTTCTATAGCCATCTTGTGATCGCCAATAGTTGTATCCACAACATAATTTATATACTGTCGGCTGAACCCGTAATACCCGTTGTTTTGTAATAATCCCTCAATTCTGGCTCTCTCATCTGCTAAGTTTTCCTGGTTATACCTGTCGCCGGCTTTTAGTAAACTCTCCTCTGAACTGATAAAAATAAGACTATCAATATTTTTATCTCTAGTGTTATAAATTATCGTATCGATGATATGAGGTTGCCCTTCATTGATTAGGAAGGAAATAAACACTAATTTTTTTTCAACCCGCAAGGCAAGTTCAGTTTCAGCATCGAAAAATCCCTGGGTATTCAGATAAGTATTTATTTGTTCTACAGTAGCTTCAGCGAGAATGTCGTCATAGATGGCCAGCGGTTCACCCAAACGCATGAAGAAATTTCCTTCATTGATCGTACGGTCGATTTTATCCAGTTTCTTGGTTTTCTTATCAGTAAGCCGCCCAGCCTTTTTTGGTTTTTCTGTATTATAATGGGCTATCTTTTCATCATATTTTGCACTGGTTACCTCTTTCTTGCTGTTTAATTTATCGATATCATGGATTTTCATACCCCACTGATAAAAATATACCCAGGGGGATAGATTCAGAACCGGGATCCTCTTGTTTTTTTTCTGTTTATAAAATTCGGCCAGCTTTTCTTTAGAAGTTTCCTCATTGCCTTTTATTTTTTGATTATATATCAGATATTCATCTTTCTGAAGATATCTTGTTCCAAGACATCCGGAAAGATATAAGTGGATAATAAATACAAAAAGTAAATAAATAATCCTTTTCAACCTTCTATTTCTATGATTTCGAGGCAAAAGACAAAATATATTAAATCGCTGCAATTAAAGAAATACCAGAAACAAGAACAAAAATTTTTAGTAGAAGGAGAAAAGAGTGTGCTAGAAATACTCAATTCCCGGTATAAAATTAACATTTTATTGGGTACCAAACGATTTCTGGAGATATATCGGCATAAAATTCCTGGAAAAAACATTGAAGTCGAAGAAGTTACTGAAAAAGAATTAGAAAAAGCCGGAACGCTTAAGACGAATAACGCTGCCCTGGCTGTTGTTGAAATTCCTGAAAAAACTGATCTTGATGAAAGTAGAATTAAAATTCTACCTGTCTTTGAGAATCTCCAGGATCCGGGAAACCTGGGGACCATCATTCGGACCTGTGACTGGTATGGATTGAATGCCATCATTTTATCCGAAGGTTCTGTGGATGTATATAATCCAAAAGTCATACAAGCTAGTATGGGTTCATTTACACGTGTTAATGTGCTATATAGAGATCTGGAATCTTTTTTAAATCAAACAAGCATTGCAGTTATTGGCACCCGAATGGATGGTGAAAATTTATACGGTTTTTCCTGGCCTGAACGGGTAATTGTTATTTTCGGAAATGAGTCAAAGGGCATTTCAAATGACCTGGACCAGTTTATTCCCAGGGCAGTTTCTATACCAAGGTCCGGAGGGGCAGAGTCTTTGAATGTAGGAGTAGCCGCGGCAGTGGTCATTGACAATATTTGCAGGGCAAAGGTTTAACTCCCTGAATTTTGGAAATCCACTTTAGAGTTTATTTGCGGGTATTCAATAATTGAAAAGATTATTACAAACCTCTGGAAATTGAAGAGGTTGTGAGCAGCTCAGATCCCTGGCCTAATCATAGTGTCCACACAAATGAGATGCTGGAAATTATCTATTTAGAAAAGAAGTGGAAGGATTCACCCAACTATGGTGCTCGTTATCCAGTAAGTAGAATTCAAATAATTACTTTGTTTTACTTAGGGTGATTGCCTCTATGAATCTTATGATAAATATATTAGCCGGCATATGAATTTGAATTCATAAACCCAGTTCAATTGCTGAACGCTGTATATTTATTTCCACTTAATTTCAACATAATCAGCTAGTTAAATTTTAAGATTGATATGCCCAGGCATCTAAAAAAAGGATTTATCCTGGCCGGCCTCCTCAGCCATACGATGGGCCTGGTCTTTTCCAAGGTAATTGTCAATCAGGTAGTGGGCGAGATAGATCAAAGGGGTGAGGACAACAGCCACTGCAAATTTATATATGTAATTCATGATCCCTACCGAGATGATCTGCTCCATATTCCAATTGCCAAATACATAAAATGCTATTCCAAGTACAACAAAACTATCAATGAACTGGGATATCAAAGTGGAGCCGGTAGCTCTTAGCCAAACCATTTTCCTGCCGGTCACTGCCCTGAGCCTTTGAAATATAAATACATCGAGGAGTTGAGCAATCAGGAAAGCTACCAGGGAACCTATTATGATCCCTAGTCCCTGACGGAATATTTTCCGGAATGCAAAGTCAATATTGAAGAAATTCCCGGAATCATCCACATTATTCAGGTCGAGCCAGAAACCAGCCGGCGATAGGTTGGTGACCAGGTATATGACCAAAAACATATAGGCAATAAATCCGGCCGTCAGGAAACTGATCTTTCTAACTCCTCTTTTCCCAAAATATTCATTGATCACATCTGTTGTAAGGAATACCACGGGCCAGATAATGACACCTGCCGTCAAATTAAAACTCAGCGGATTTTCAAGGAGCATGTTGATCTGAACCGGTTCGAATCCCATGGTTTCCTCAAGCGAGAAGATCTTAACTCCGATCATTTCAGCCATTATGGCATTCGTCAGAAAGATCCCGCTCAAGATGATAAACAGGTTAGTTCTTTTATCCTTTATGATAAATCTTCTCTCTTTCAAATCGACTTTTCTTATTCACTTACATCGACAAAATTTCCCTCGATGGCAAGGTAACTTTCAGGGAAAATACTCCTGGCTTCATCAAGCAGTGGTTCAAGTTCCCGGTAGCGTACAGAATAATGACCAATGAGCAGCTTTTTTGTTTCGGCTTTCTTGGCGATTCTTCCTGCCTGTTCGGCGGTACTGTGATAGGTCTTGTCAGCCCTCTTTTCCATCTCCTTTGTGAAAGTAGCCTCGTGATACAGAAGATCAACCCCTTTTATTACCGGGATTATATTTTCATCGTATTTTGTGTCTGAACAATAAGCATAGCTCCTGGAGTGTTTGGGAGGCAAAGTCAGGTCAGTGTTTTTATAAAGCAGTTTGCCTTCCTCATCGTAAATATCTTCCCCGTTTTTCAATTTACCCAGGTTGGCCACGCTGAAGTTATCAGGTAGTTTAGATTTATTAATCCGGATGGTTTTTGGCTTTTCTCGGAACAGGAATCCGCTACAGAAAATCCTGTGGTTCAATGAAAACTTTTCAACGGTCAGGTTTCTGTTTTCAAATAGAAGGTCTTCTTCCATCTGGTCTATAAAGGTATAGTTGATCTTAAAATTCAGGATAGTTTCAGAATGTTTCAATTGCAAATTGATGATCTCCTCTAATGGTGATGGACAAAATATATCGAGATCATGCTTCCTGCCAAATAGGTGCATTGTAGATATAAGTCCAATCAGGCCAAAGTAATGGTCTCCATGAAGGTGACTAATAAAAACATGACTGATTTTATTGATCTTCACCCTTGCTTTTCCCATTCGCAGCTGAGTTCCTTCCCCGCAATCGATCAGTAAATAGGAATTGTTCACCTGTAGAACCTGAGCAGTCTGATTTCTATTGAATGCAGGCGCAGCAGAATTAGAGCCGAGTATTTTTAATCTGAATGTCAATATATGCTTGCCTTATCCCTTTATTCTTCTTCTTTTTCTTCCAATGCAGAGAGGATGGCCTCAATGCCTTCAGCTACATTACTGGCTATATTTAGTACTGAATCAAGCTGAGAGATCCTGACCAATTTCAATACATGGTCAGTCACATTTGCAATCACGAAAAATCCATTAGATTCACTAAATACTCTGTTGCCAACAAGGATAGCACTCAGGCCGGAAGAATCGGTATATTTCACCTCTCCAAGGTCAAGGATCAGGTTTTTAATTCCTTCAGCATTTATTGTCACCAGTTCAGATTTAAGATTAGGAGCAAGGACCGTATCCAGCTTTTCTTCCTGAAGCTTCAGAATTGTATATTGCTCCTGTTTGTCGATCGTATATTTCATAGGGGCTTTGGTTCGTATATCTATGACAATTTAAGGATATTTTCATAAATTCTATCCAAAATATTTGAATAATCAGACTTTCGAAATTTCTCACCTGTGAAATTCTCATATAATTCGATATACCTGTTAGAGACAGAAGTAACTACTTCATCACTCATTTCAGGCATGGTTTGTCCTTCAAGTCCCTGGAAGCCCTTACTGATCAACCACTGACGAACGAATTCCTTGGATAATTGTTTTTGTGGTTCGCCTTTGGCCTGTCTTTCATCGAAGCCACCAGCGTAAAAATACCTTGATGAGTCAGGAGTATGTATCTCATCAATAAGATATATCTCTCCCCCATATATTCCGAATTCATATTTTGTATCTGCCAGAATCAATCCTTGTTCTAAAGCAGATTCAGTACCACTCTGAAACAGTTTTCTTGTATAATCTTCTAATTTGGTATAAATACCTTCTTCAACAAGCCCCTGCCTGATTATTTCATCCCTGGAGATATCTTCATCGTGACCTTCTTTTGCCTTTGTTGTCGGCGTGATAATAGGTTCCGGTAACCTGTCGTTTTCTTTCAATCCATCAGGCATAGGTACGCCACATATGGTTCTTTTGCCATCCCGGTATTCTCTCCAGGCATGACCCACTACATATCCTCGGATCACCATCTCAACTTCCAGGGCGTCACATTTTTTCCCTACGGAAACATTTGGATCCGGGTTTCCTTCCAACCAGTTAGGAACTATATCAGCAGTAGTTTTTAGGGCTTTTGCAGCGATCTGATTTAAGATTTGTCCTTTATATGGGATAGGTCTTGGAAGGATTACATCAAAAGCAGAGATCCTGTCAGAAGCAATAATCACAAGTTTTTTATCGAAATGATAAACATCCCTTACCTTACCACGATAAAAATCAGTTTGACCTTCAAAAGTAAAGGTGGTTTCTTTTAATCCTTCTGTCATTGTTTTATTGTTTATATGTTTTGATTATTAAAATATGAATAAGTTTTTAAAAAGTTTCTTCACTGACTAACTTATTATTCTCATAGGTTTCCTTTTTTATTTTATTCCCTTTTTTATCATAATATATCCATTCTCCAACCCTCCGGTTCGCAGCATATTTGCCT